>NZ_JBHYPE010000043.1:0-57788 GCF_042746015.1 Streptomyces sp. NPDC058773 | reverse complement strand
TGGGGCGTGGGGGGGGGGGGGGGGTGGGGGGGGGCCGGGGGGGGGGTTTGGGCGGGGGGGGGGGGGGGGGTTGGCGGGGGGTGCCGCCCCAACCCGCCCCCCCGCCGCTGCGGTCAGGACGCTGCGTCGTCCGGTGCGCCGAACCAGCTCCGGAGCGCCGTCTCCAGACCGTCCCGGGTGTCCTGGGCGCCGGAGTCCGCCGCCCAGGCGGTGCAGCCGTCCGGCCGCACCAGCAGACCGGCCAGGCCGGGCCGCTCGGCGCAGCCCGCGGTGACCACCCGCACCCGGCCGTCGTACCCCGCGGCGCGCTTGCGCACCTCGGCGTCATCGGCGAGATCGAGCAACAGGCCGCGCCCGTCGTGCAGATGACCGGCGAGCCGGGTCCCGTCGGAAAGCTCCAGGTCCGGTGCGCTGCGGCCGGTCAGCGGGTGGTCGCCGGGCAGGTCGTAGCGCTGTCCGGCACCGGAGATCTTCTTGGTGAAGAAGGTGGTGGCGTCCACCGTCCCGGTCAGTTCCGTGAGCACTCCGCGCAGCGCCCTGGCGTGCGACTCCGGCCGCATCAGGGCCACTTGGGCCCGGGTCCACTCCAGCACCCACGCGCCCAGGGGGTGCCGCTCGGCGGTGTACGTGTCGAGCAGCCCCGCCGGCGCGTGGCCGCGCACCGTGGCGGCCAGTTTCCAGCCGAGGTTCATCGCGTCCCCGATACCGAGGTTCAGCCCCTGGCCGCCGAACGGCGAGTGCACATGGGCGGCGTCGCCGGCCAGTAGTACCCGGCCGGAACGGTAGTCGGGTACCTGGCGCGCGTTGTCCGTGAACCGGGTCGCCGAGAGCACCTTGTGGATCCGGACGTCCGGTACTCCGGACACCTTGCGCAGGGACTCCTCCAACTCCTCGGCGGTGACGGGGGCTTCGCGGTCCTCGGGCGGCCCGTCGAACTCCACGGTGAGGATCCGGCCGGGCATCGGCCCGTGGGCGTACGTCCCGGTCTCCGTCCAGTTCCAGCCGGCGCCCAGCCTCTCGGCGCCGGTCATCTCCACGATGGCCTGGTGGCCGGTGATCTCGGGGGCGGTTCCGGGGAACGGGAAGCCGGCGAGGCGGCGGACCGTACTGCGGCCGCCGTCGCAGCCGGCCAGCCAGCCGGTGCGCAGCGACCCGTGCGAGGTGTGCACCTGGACGCCGTCGTCGTCGGCGTCGAAGCCGGTCAGGGTCACCCCGCGGCGCAGGTCGACGCCCAGCTCGGCGGCGCGGGCACCGAGCAGCCGCTCCAGGGCCTCCTGCGGCACGAGGCCGACCTCGGCGGCGGGGCCGAGGCCGTCGAAGTCCGGGTCGGACCCGTCCAGCAGATCGCCGCGCAGCATGATGCCCGCGAAATGCCCGGCGAACTTCGGCGGCTGCCGCACCGAGGAGGCCCCGGCGGCCTGCCGCTGCCGCAGGAACGCGCTGAACTTCTCCAGGGCCGCGCGCTGCGCCTCCACCAGGCCGGGCAGCATCCCGCGCCGGTAAAACGCCTCCGAGCTGGGGGAGTTGATGGCCCCCGCCTTGATCTTCGTGTCCACTTCGGTCAGCCGCTCCAGGACGACCACCGGGACCCCCGCCAGTGCGAGTTCGCAGGCGAGCATCAGCCCCACCGGGCCGCCCCCTGCCACCACTACGTCTGCGTCATGCGTCATGCACAGGAGTGTAGTGACTAAAAATTTGTTGCGAATAAAAGATGGCAAAATTCTGGCCATGGCGGATGAGGAACGGCCCGGTGGTGAGCGGGTGGCGGACGGTATGCGGCAAGGGGGCCGGCAGCCGGAGACCGGGTTCGGAGTGGAGGAGGGGCGGCTGACGCTCCGCGAGCGCAAGAAGCTGCGCACCCGGCAGCGGATCTCCGGAGAGGCCACGCTGCTGTTCATCCAGCGCGGCTTCGACAACGTCACCGTCGCCGAGGTGGCCCGCGCCGCCGAGGTGTCGACGATGACGGTCTTCAACTACTTCCCGCGCAAGGAGGACCTCTTCCTCGACCGGATTCCCGAGGCCCGGGAGCTGATCGCCCGCGCCGTACGGGAGCGCGGCGCCGATGAGCCGCCGCTCGCCGCGCTGCGCCGGCTCGTGCTCGGCCTGCTGGCGGAGCGGCATCCGCTGGGCGCGGTGGGGGAGGGGTTCGAGCACTTCTGGCGCACGGTGCTGGACTCGCCGGCCCTGCGCGCGCGGGGGCGGGAGGCGGTCGAGGAGATGGAGCACACGCTCGCCGCGACGCTCGCCGAGGCCACCGGCGGCGACGCCGAGCGCCCCGGCCATGACGCCCGGCTGGGCGCGGCGCTGATCGTCGCGGCGATCAGGGTGGCGTACGTCGAGGCCGCGGCCCGGCAGCTCGGGGGTGACCCGGTGGACGAGGTGGCCGTGGGGCAGTCGGAGGTGCTGCGGCGTACGTTCGATGCGCTGGAGCGGGCGCTGCCCGGCTTCGCTTGACGGGGGCGTTTCCGCAGCGTACGGGCGTGCGGCGGGGCGGGAAGATTGTGCGGCCGCCACACGTTCGGGTGAACAGGGCTTGCGAGTCCGCTAAATCGAATGTGCGTGCTATAAGCTCGTGAGTGGCATCCCACAGACAGTGCCGCGGCGGGCCCATACCCTGGGGCGGGGGCTCCGCTCCGCTTCGCCGCCTCTGCTCATTCACCGGGCGGCGGACGCAGAGCCGCGGCTCCCGCCCCCTTCCAAGAAAGGTGCCGACCGGCGTGGCCGACCGTCTCATCGTCCGTGGCGCTCGCGAGCACAACCTCAAGAACGTCTCGCTCGACCTCCCCCGCGACTCCCTCATCGTCTTCACGGGGCTCTCCGGGTCGGGCAAGTCCTCGCTCGCCTTCGACACGATCTTCGCCGAGGGGCAGCGGCGCTATGTCGAGTCGCTCTCCTCCTATGCCCGGCAGTTCCTCGGGCAGATGGACAAGCCCGATGTGGACTTCATCGAGGGCCTGTCCCCCGCGGTATCGATCGACCAGAAGTCGACCTCGCGCAACCCGCGCTCGACGGTCGGCACGATCACTGAGGTCTATGACTACCTCCGGCTGCTCTTCGCCCGGATCGGCAAGCCGCACTGTCCCGAGTGCGGACGGCCGATCGCCCGGCAGTCGCCGCAGGCCATCGTCGACAAGGTGCTCGAACTCCCCGAGGGCAGCCGCTTCCAGGTGCTCTCCCCGCTGGTGCGCGAGCGCAAGGGCGAGTTCGTCGATCTCTTCTCCGACCTCCAGACCAAGGGCTACAGCCGGGCGCGGGTGGACGGGGAGACGATCCATCTCGCCGAGCCGCCGAAGCTGAAGAAGCAGGAGAAGCACACCATCGAGGTGGTCGTCGACCGCCTCACCGTCAAGGACAGCGCCAAGCGGCGGCTGACCGACTCCGTCGAGACCGCCCTCGGGCTCTCCGGCGGCATGGTCATCCTCGACTTCGTCGACCTGGACCAGGACGACCCGCAGCGCGAGCGGATGTACTCGGAGCATCTGTACTGCGCCTACGACGACCTCTCCTTCGAGGAGCTGGAGCCCCGCTCCTTCTCCTTCAACTCGCCCTTCGGCGCCTGCCCGGACTGCACCGGCATCGGCACCCGCATGGAGGTCGACCCCGAGCTGATCGTCCCCGACGAGGACCGCTCCCTCGACGAGGGCGCGATCCACCCCTGGTCGCACGGCCACACCAAGGACTACTTCGGCCGCCTGGTCGGCGCCCTGGCCGACGCCCTCGGATTCCGTACGGACCTCCCCTGGGCCGGGCTGCCGGCCCGCGCCAAGAAGGCCCTGCTGCACGGCCACAAGACCCAGATCGAGGTGCGCTACCGCAACCGGTACGGTCGCGAGCGGGCCTACACCACCCCCTTCGAGGGCGCGGTGCCGTTCGTCAAGCGGCGGCACTCCGAAGCGGAGAGCGACAGCAGCCGGGAGCGCTTCGAGGGCTATATGCGCGAGGTGCCCTGCCCGACCTGTGAGGGGACGCGGCTCAAGCCGATCGTGCTCGCCGTCACGGTCCAGCAGAAGTCGATCGCCGAGGTCGCGGCCATGTCGATCAGCGACTGCGCCGAATTCCTGCGGGAGATGAAGCTCACCGCGCGCGAGAAGAAGATCGCCGAGCGGGTCCTCAAGGAGGTCAACGAGCGGCTGAAGTTCCTGGTCGACGTCGGCCTGGACTACCTCTCGCTGAACCGCGCGGCCGGCACCCTCTCCGGCGGCGAGGCCCAGCGCATCCGCCTCGCCACCCAGATCGGCTCCGGCCTGGTGGGCGTGCTCTACGTCCTGGACGAGCCGTCCATCGGTCTGCACCAGCGCGACAACCACCGGCTGATCGAAACCCTGGTCCGGCTGCGCGACATGGGCAACACCCTGATCGTCGTCGAGCACGACGAGGACACCATCAAGGTCGCCGACTGGGTGGTGGACATCGGTCCGGGCGCCGGTGAGCACGGCGGCAAGGTCGTGCACAGCGGCCCCATGAAGCAGCTGCTGACCAACAAGGATTCGATCACCGGCCACTACCTGTCCGGCAAGAAGGCCATCGCCACCCCGGATATCCGGCGGCCCGCCGACCCGGCGCGGCAGCTGACGGTGCACGGCGCGAAGGAGAACAACCTCCGCGACATCGACGTCTCCTTCCCGCTCGGGGTGTTCTCCGCCGTCACCGGAGTCTCCGGCTCCGGCAAGTCGACGCTGGTCAACGACATCCTCTACACCCACCTCGCGCGCGAGCTGAACGGCGCCAAGTCGGTGCCGGGCCGGCACACCCGGGTCGCCGGTGACGATCTGGTGGACAAGGTCGTGCATGTCGACCAGTCGCCGATCGGCCGCACCCCGCGCTCCAACCCGGCCACCTACACCGGCGTCTTCGACCACGTCCGCAAGCTTTTCGCGGAGACGATGGAGGCCAAGGTCCGCGGCTATCTGCCGGGCCGCTTCTCCTTCAACGTCAAGGGCGGCCGCTGCGAGAACTGCTCCGGCGACGGCACCATCAAGATCGAGATGAACTTCCTGCCGGACGTCTACGTGCCGTGCGAGGTCTGCCACGGGGCGCGCTACAACCGCGAGACGCTGGAGGTCCACTACAAGGGCAAGTCCATCGCCGAGGTGCTGGACATGCCCATCGAGGAGGCCCTGAGCTTCTTCGAGGCGGTGCCGACCATCGCCCGGCATCTCAAGACGCTCCACGAGGTCGGCCTCGGCTATGTCCGGCTCGGGCAGTCCGCGCCGACGCTCTCCGGTGGTGAGGCGCAGCGCGTCAAGCTGGCCAGCGAGCTCCAGAAGCGCTCGACGGGCAGCACGGTCTATGTCCTCGACGAGCCGACCACCGGTCTGCACTTCGACGACATCAGCAAGCTGATCAATGTGCTGTCCGGCCTGGTCGACAAGGGCAACACGGTGATCGTCATCGAGCACAACCTCGATGTGATCAAGACGGCGGACTGGGTCATCGACATGGGCCCCGAGGGCGGAAACGGCGGCGGCCTGGTCGTCGCCGAAGGCACCCCCGAGGACATCGCGTCCATCCCGGCCAGCCACACCGGCAAGTTCCTGCGGGAGATCCTCGGCGACCGCGTCAGCGATGCCGCGCCGGTGAAGGCCTCCGCCAGGAAGCCGGCGGCCAAGAAGACCGCAGCGAAGAAGACCGCGGCCAAGAAGACGACGGCAGGGACCCGCCGGACCTCCTGACGCCGATCGGGCCGTTGCCACCGGGCCGTCACCGCAGCTCCGTACGACGGTGCGGTGGCGGCCCGTGGTGTGAGACGGCGGGGCGTGGCGGGCCGCCGTCTGACCACCGGCCGTAGGCCTGCGCCGCAGACCACCGGCCCGTACTCCGCGAGCGGAGCGCGCCCGCCCGCACCCGCCGCCGACGGCCCTTCGCGTCTACGCCGCCAACTCCCCGGCGAACGGCGGCTCCGCGCCCGCCCGTGAGCAGGTGACGGCGGCCGCGCGGGCGGCGAAGCGCAGGATGTCGTGCCAGTCCTCGTCGCCGAGGGCGGCGACGGCGGTGCGTGAGAGGGCGTCATGGGCGTCCAGCCGGTGCAGCAGCGCGGCATTGACCGTGTCGCCGGCACCGATGGTGTCGACGACGGTGACCCGCTCGCCGGGCACCGTCAGCTCCCCGCCGCCCGCCGTCAGCACCGTCAGCCCGTCCCCGCCGTGGGTGAGGACGATCGCCGCGGGCCCCGCTGCCAGCCACTCCTTCGCCGCCGCCAGGACCGCGTCGCGGCCCACGGCGTCACCCGGCCCCCCGTCGGCGCCCGCCAGCCACAGGGCGTCCTCCTCGGAGAGCTTCAGCAGGGCGAGGTCGGGGAGCCAGGAACGGAAGCGGGCCCGGTAGGCGTCCGGATCGGGGATCAGACCGGGCCGGACGTTGGGGTCGAGCGCCGTGAACACACCCCGTCCGGCCTCCCGGCGCAGCAGGGCCTCGTACGCACTCGCGCCCGGTTCCAGGACGAGCGAGCAGGTGCCCAGGGAGAGCGCCCGCGCCGCGGCGGGCAGCGCCGCCGGCAGGGCGAAGAGCCGGTCGGCGGTGCCCTCGGCATAGAAGCCGTAGCCCGCCGACCCGTCCGGGCTGATGTCCGCCACGGCCAGCGTGGTCGGCTCCCCGCCGCGCTGCACCAGAGAGGTGTCCACCCCGCCGCCGCGCAGCCCGTCCAGCAGCGCTTCGCCGAAGGCATCGGTGGAGATCCGGGAGCAGAACGCGGCGGGCGAGCCCAGCCGCCCCAGCGCGACCGCGGTGTTGTACGGGCCGCCACCGCGCTGTGGCAACAACGCCGGCAACGGGGTGCCCGGGGCGGGGGCGCCGTCCCGGACGGGGGCGGGCGCAACGGGCTTCTGGCTGGGGACGAGGTCGATCAGCGCCTCGCCGGCGACGACGATCACGGGGTGCGGTTCCTTTCCTGAGCGGCCTGGGGTGCGGCCGGGCGCATGGCCTGGGCGGGTTCGGCGCAGCCGCACGACGTACGGTGCGCAAAGGCGCAGGGGAGGCGGAGGGTGCGCGGGGGCCGATCGGGCTCCTCCAGACGCTCCAGCAACAGCCGCACCGCCGCCGCCCCGATCTCCTTGCTGGGCTGGGCGATCGCGGTCAGCCGGGGCGTGAACAGGTCCGCCCACGAGAAGTCGTCGAAGCAGGCCAGCGCGGTGTCACGAGGCACCTCCCGGCCCAGTTCGCGCAGCGCCCGCAGCGCGCCGATGGTCATCGCGTTGTTCGCGGTGACGAGCGCGGTGGGCGGTTTCGCCGCGGCGAGCAGCTGCCGGGTGGCGGCCTGGGCGCCCGCCGCCTCGGAGTTGCCGCCGGCGAGAAGTCCGGGCTCGAAAGGCAGTCCGCGGGCGCGCAGCCCCTCGCGGTAGCCCGCGACCCGCTCGGTCGTGGTGCTCAGCCCGGGGAGACCGGCCACCAGGCCGATCCGGGTGTGCCCCAAGTCGGCCAGATGCCCGACGAGTTGATGCACCGGACCGGTGTTCTCGGCGCACACCTGATCATGGCCGTCGCCGGCCAGCCGGTCCAGGAAGACCGCCGGCACCTTGCGCCGGGTCAGATAGTCCACCATCTCCCCGGGCTCCGCGCTGGGCGCGACGATCACGCCGTCCACCCGTCGCTCGTGCAGCAGCTGGACGACCGTGCGCTCGTGCCGCGGGTCGTCGTGCGGGTCGGCGATCAGCAGGCTGTAACCGGCCTCCAGGGCACCGGCCTCGACGCCCTGCAGAATCTCGGTGAAATACGGGTTGCTGATCGCGGAGACCGCCAGGCCGATCGAGCGGGTGCGGGAAGTGACCAGGGAGCGGGCCAGGGTGTTGTGGGTGTAGCCGAGCTCGTCGATGGCGCCGAGCACCGCGGCGCGGGTGCCGGGGCGCACCGGCCGCGTCTCGTTCAGCACATGCGACACGGTGGCGACCGAGACCCCCGCCCGCCGCGCCACATCCACCATCGTCGTCATCCGGCCCTTCCTCCCATGCGTGCCGCCTCATGGCGCTGCCCCGGCACCGGGGCTCCGTCCCGCGGAAGCCACCACACTACGAGCACCCGACGGTACACGTAAACGCTTACGCAATCGTTTACGCCCTGAGCGCTCCGTGCTCCGTGGAGCCCGCAAAGCGGTCGCCCGGGTCCTCGGCCCCGGTGACAGGACGCGGCCATTGATCAAGCAGCGACGGATCGAACGGGGGCGGATCACGCGGGCAGGGATCGGGCGGGCACGGATCGAGCCGGTCAGGATCGGGCAGAGGTGCTGCTCGTCGGGGGGCGCCCCCGGCCCGGCCGGAAGCGGAGCGATCTGTGCCGGTATCGTCGGGAGCCGGTCAGCGCCCGCCGCCTCCATACCTCCCTCCCCCCGACCCCTGGAGCAGCCATGAGCCAGTCCCCCGACCGCCGAACCGTGCTGCGGGGGGCCGCGCTCGCCGGGGCCGCCGGCTTCGGGCTGGCGGCCTGCTCACCGGGGGACTCGGGCGCGAACGCCTCGGCGGTGCCCGAGAAGCCGGTGGAACTCGGGGCCGCGGCCGACGTGCCGGTCGGCGGCGCCAAGCTCTACCGCGAGGACCGGCTCGTCGTGTCGCAGCCCGCGAAGGGCACCTACAAGTGCTTCAGCGCCAAGTGCACCCACGCCGGCTGCATCCTGTCCGACGTCGAGAAGAAGGAGGGCAGCTGCCCCTGCCACGGCAGCCGCTTCGACGTCACCACCGGCAAGGTCCTCCAGGGCCCGGCGTCCGAGCCGCTGCCCGAGGTCCCGGTCAAGTCCAAGGACGGCAAGCTGATCGCGGGCTGAGGCGCCGGCCGGCCCGCACCGTACGGAATCTCCGGCCCGCCCGCACCGTACGGACTCACCCCCAGTCCCAGGCGATGCCCAGTATCCCGGGGCGTACCCCCTGCTCCACGAGGTGCACGGCGCGGTGCCGCCCGCTGAGCGTCAGCTCCTGCTGGCCGCTGCGCGGGGCGCCCGCGGAGGTCTGGGCGAAGCGGCGGCAGCGCACCGGCAGCGCCGCCTCGTCGAACCGCACCTGAAGGACGTACTGCCCGCCGGAGAAGGTGAAGCCGCGCAGATACTCGCTGCTCGGACCGCCGCTGCCGTCCTCGAAGGCGTAGCCGAAGACATGGGTGTCACCGGCCCGCAGCCGGGCGTCGAAGAGCAGCTCGGCGACCACCACCCCGGTCTCGGCGTGCCCGCGGACCCGGCCCAGCCGGCAGTTCTCCGCGGCCCGCACCCGCACCCGGGACGTCTCGCAGCCCGCCTCGCCCCGGTGGATGGCGACATAGCGGTCCACGCCGTCCCGGTGCGCCCGGACCACCTGGAGCGATTCGCGGGCGAGGAGCTGACGGCCGGACCCGATGGCGACCCGTTCGTGGTGGCCCACGGTGTGCAGCCCGCCGTCCATGGGGGACTCCAGCTCGGCGAACAGCTGCTGGAGCGCGGCGGACGGTGCTATCAGGGAGCGGTACGAGCGGGCGAGCGGCGGCCGCTCGGCCTCCGGGCGGGTGGCGCCCTCCGGCACCAGCAGCCGGTGCAGCGAGTGCGCGGGCAGGTCCAGGACCTCTTCCAGGGCCCGCACCGCGCGCAGCGACTCGGGGCGCTGCGGCCGCCGGGCGCCCTGCTGCCAGTAGCTCAGACTGGTCACGCCGATGGTGATGCCACGCTGGGCGAGCTTGTGCTGGACGCGGGTGAGGGCGAGCCCGCGCACGGTGAGCGCGGAGCGCAGCGCGAGATGGAACGGGCCGGTCTGCAGAAGCTGTGCCAGCTCGGCCGACTGTGGGGTCTTCTGTGCCATTGACTCATTCCTCCGGCGCGCGGGTGAACGTTCACAACCGGATCGCGCGCTGCACACGCTGCCTGTCTGTTCACTGCAGTACGCCGGGCACCGGCCGTTCACATCCGGGCCCGTCCGTCCACACCCCCATGTCCTCCGGCATTGAAGCGTGTTGACCTGCCTGCGACAACACCTGATGCTCCTCAGCAGCATCCGGATGCGCTCCTCTCCCTCCTCACCCCCCATGTCAGGGAGGAACGCCATGACCCGTGCACCCCACGCACGCCGTTCCCGCCGCAGAGAGCTGTCGGCCGCAGCGCTCGTCACCGCAGCACTGACCCTGTTCAGCGGCGCGGCCGTCGCCTCGGCCGCGCCCCGTACGCCCCCGGCGCACGCTGCTGCCGCCACGGAAGCGGCCGCCGTGCCCCGCCTCGCTGCCAACCGCCTCGACATCGCCATGCAGGCCCAGGAGAACACCAACTGGTGCTGGGCCGCCTCCGGCAACACCATCGCGACCTGGTACGGCAGGAACTACAGCCAGAACCAGTTCTGCAACGCCGCCTTCAACCGCCGGCAGGGCAGCACCTGCCCCAACGACCAGGCCACCCTCGGCAATGTGCAGACCGCCCTCAACTGGATGGGCATCAACGCGGGCTCCTATGTGTCCGGCGCGCTCCCATACGGCACCGTGCAGGGCGAGATCGACGCCAACCGGCCCGTCGAGACCCGCATCCAGTGGTCCTCCGGCGGTGGCCATATGCACGTGGTCTATGGCTATGACACAGATCGAAACTGGATTTACTGGGGTGATCCCTGGGCGACCAACTCCCGCTACAACTGGGGCGATTTCGATTACTACATGAACGGAAGCTCCTTCTCCTGGACGCACTCCCTCTACCGGATAGGAGCCTGAGGGCATGACGAAGCGCACCGCCGTCCGCACCACCCGCCGCGCCGTCGCCACCGGAGTGTTCGCGACCACCCTCCTCGGCCTCGCCCCGCATGCCGCACTGGCCGCACCCGCACCCGTGCCCGCACCGCAGGCCCCGGCCGCCGCGAGCGTCGCGGCCGCCCGCGCGGCGGCCACCGCCCCCGCGACACGGGACACCCTCGCCCGTTTCTTCGCCGCCGACCGCCGCCGCGCCGGTACACAGGCCATGGCCCCCGGCGCCGCGCACGGGGCCCCACGCATCGAGGGCAGCACCGTCCCGGTCTACGTCCTGTCGCCGGACTTCGTACGCGGCAGAAGTGCGGCCCCGGTCGCCCGGCTGGAGTTCCTCGCCAGCAAGGCGGTCGCCGCCGACGGCCGCACGGCCTCCGTATGGACCGTGCGGAAAGGCCCCGCCTGGAAGATCGTCAACATCGCCGACGGCGACGACGAGACCCGCTACACCGCGGCCGGGACCGCGCGGGCGAAGGGCGGCACCGTCTTCCACGAGCCGCAGATCGACGCCTGGTACGTGCAGCGCGGTGACCGGATCGAGCCGCTGGACGCCGATGCCCGCAAGGCCGTCGGGGCGGACGGCACCACCGTCGCCGCCTACCGGAAGCGGGTGGCGAAGGCCTACGGGGACAAGCTGCCGGGCTCCGCGTACGACCGGCGCGGCGAGGCCGGCGGCTACGGGCCGGCGGCGGCCGGCGCCGACGAACACCTGGCCCGGCCGGCGCCGCCCCAGCGGCCGGTCACGGCGGGCGCGTTCACGGACGACAGCCTGCCGGTGACCGCGGCCACGACCCTGGCGGGCGCCGCCTCCGTACTGGCCCTGGCGCTCTCCGCCGCGGTGGCGGTGCGCCGGCGCCGCAGCGGCTGAAGGGAGCACGGCAGGCCGTCCCCGCCCCGCCCCCTCCTCCCCCTTCGGGAGGAGGGGGCGGGGGTGGATTCGGGGTGGGGGAAGGAGGGCTGCCTCGCGAGCCCACCGCCGGGCCGCCCCGCCCACCGCCGCCCCCCTGCCGCCCGCCTCTGTCGCCCACTCGACCCACCCCGCCCGCCCGCCAGCCGGACCGGTCCGCGGGCCGTGCTTGTCAGTGGCGGTCAGTAGGGTGGTGGGCATGGCAGACCCCAGCAGCTATCGACCCAAGCCGGGACAGATCCCCGACTCGCCGGGGGTCTATAAGTTCCGCGACGAACACGGCCGGGTCATCTACGTCGGCAAGGCCAAGAGCCTGCGCCAGCGGCTGGCCAGCTACTTCCAGGACCTGGCCGGCCTCCATCCGCGTACCCGCACGATGGTCACCACCGCCGCCTCCGTGGAGTGGACCGTCGTCACCACCGAGGTCGAGGCGCTCCAGCTCGAATACACCTGGATCAAGGAGTTCGACCCCCGCTTCAACGTCAAGTACCGCGACGACAAGAGCTATCCGTACCTCGCGGTGACCCTCAACGAGGAGTTCCCGCGCGTCCAGGTCATGCGCGGCGCCAAGAAGAAGGGCGTGCGCTACTTCGGTCCGTACGGACACGCCTGGGCCATCCGCGAGACCGTCGACCTGATGCTCCGTGTCTTCCCCGTACGGACCTGCTCCGCCGGGGTGTTCAAGCGCTCCGCCCAGATCGGCCGCCCCTGCCTGCTCGGCTACATCGGCAAGTGCGCGGCCCCCTGCGTCGGCCGCATCTCCGCCGGGGAACACCACGAACTCGCCGAGGAATTCTGCGACTTCATGGCCGGCCGCACCGGCGCCTACATCCGCCGTCTGGAGCGTCAGATGCAGGACGCGGCGGAGGAGATGGAGTACGAGCGCGCCGCCCGGCTGCGGGACGACATAGGGGCGCTCAAGCGGGCCATGGAGAAGAGCGCCGTGGTGCTCGCCGACGCCACCGACGCCGATCTGATCGCCGTGGCCGAGGACGAGCTGGAAGCCGCCGTCCAGATCTTCCACGTCCGCGGCGGCCGGGTGCGCGGCCAGCGCGGCTGGGTCACCGACAAGGTCGAGGCCGTCACCACCGGCGATCTGGTCGAGCACGCCCTCCAGCAGCTGTACGGCGAGGAGCGGGGCGACGCCGTCCCCAAGGAGGTCCTGGTCCCGGCGCTCCCCGAGCCCGTCGAACCGATCGCCCAGTGGCTGTCCGGGCGCCGGGGCTCCCAGGTCTCGCTGCGCATCCCGCAGCGCGGCGACAAGAAGGACCTGATGGCCACGGTCGCCCGCAACGCCCAGCAGGCCCTGGCGCTGCACAAGACCAAGCGCGCCTCCGACCTGACCACCCGCTCCCGCGCCCTGGAGGAGATCGCCGAGGCGCTCGGCCTGGAGTCGGTGCCGCTGCGCATCGAGTGCTTCGACATCTCGCACCTCCAGGGCGATGACGTCGTCGCCTCGATGGTGGTGTTCGAGGACGGTCTCGCCCGGAAGAGCGAATACCGCCGCTTCCAGATCAAGACCTTCCAGGGCCAGGACGATGTCCGGTCCATGCACGAGGTCATCGGCCGCCGCTTCAAGCGCTACCTCCAGGAGAAGCAGAAGGCCGGCGAGTGGACGGAGGAGCCGGCCGCGGACGCCCGGGTCGACGACAACGGCGCCACGGCCTCAGCCGGCCCCGGCCCGGCGGTCCCGGACGACGAGCCGGACCCCATGGCCGGCCGCCCGACCGACGAGGACGGCCGCCCCAAGCGCTTCGCCTACCCGCCGCAGCTCGTGGTGGTCGACGGCGGCGCCCCGCAGGTCGCGGCCGCCCGCCGGGCCCTCGACGAGCTCGGCATCGACGATGTCGCGGTCTGCGGCCTGGCCAAACGCCTCGAAGAGGTCTGGCTGCCCGAGGACGACGACCCGGTGGTGCTGCCGCGCAGCAGCGAGGGGCTCTACCTCCTCCAGCGCGTCCGGGACGAAGCCCACCGCTTCGCGATCGCCTACCAGCGCAGCAAGCGCACCAAGCGGCTGAAGTCCTCACCGCTCGACGCCGTCGCAGGGCTGGGCGAGACCCGCCGCCGGGCGCTGCTCAAGCACTTCGGCTCGCTGAAGAAGCTGCGGGCCGCGACGATCGACGAGATCTGCGAGGTGCCGGGCGTCGGCCGCAAGACGGCCGAGACCGTCGCCGCCGCGCTGGCCGGGGCGGCACCGTCCGCCCCCGCGGTGAACACCGCCACAGGAGAGATCATTGAGGATGACGGGGCCCCGCCGGCCGCGTTGTCAGCAGAACGGGGGCAGGACCGATGAGCACACCGCAGGAACCGCAGGAAACCGAGAGAGACGGTGCACAGGTGAGTACGGGCACGACCGACCAGGGCGAGAGCGCCGCGATCCCCGAGTTGGTGATCATCTCCGGGATGTCCGGCGCCGGCCGCAGCACGGCCGCGAAGTGTCTGGAGGACCTCGGCTGGTTCGTGGTCGACAACATCCCGCCCGAGCTGATCGCGCCGATGGTCGAGCTGGGCGCCCGCTCGCAGGGCAACGTCGCGCGGATCGCGGTCGTCGTCGACGTCCGCGGCCGTCGCTTCTTCGCCAACCTCAAGGAGTCGCTGGCCACCCTTGACGCGCAGAACGTCAAGCGCCGCATCGTCTTCCTGGAGTCCTCTGACGAGGCCCTGGTGCGCCGGTTCGAATCGGTGCGCCGCCCGCACCCCCTCCAGGGCGACGGCCGGATCGTCGACGGCATCGCCGCCGAGCGGAATCTGCTGCGCGAGCTGCGCGGCGACGCCGACCTGGTCATCGACACCTCCAGCCTCAACGTCCATGAGCTGCGCGCCAAGATGGACGCGCAGTTCGCGGGCGAGGAGGTGCCCGAGCTGCGCGCCACGGTCATGTCCTTCGGCTTCAAGTACGGCCTCCCGGTCGACGCCGACATGGTCATCGACTGCCGCTTCATCCCCAACCCGCACTGGGTCCCCGAGCTGCGCCCCTTCACCGGCCTCAACGACGAGGTCTCCCACTACGTCTTCAGCCAGCCCGGTTCCAAGGAGTTCCTGGACGGCTACGCCGAGCTGCTGCGGATCGTCGCCGAGGGCTACCGCCGCGAGGGCAAGCGCTATGTGACCATCGCCGTGGGCTGCACGGGCGGCAAGCACCGCAGCGTCGCGATGTCCGAGAAGCTCGCCCGCCGCCTGGTCTCCGAAGGGGTGGAAACCGTCGTCGTCCACCGGGACATGGGGCGCGAGTGAGCGGGCGTACACCACGGCTGCGCCGGGTCCGCAGGTTCGTCCCCAGCGTCCGTACCACGAAGGGCGCCACCCCCAAGGTGGTGGCGCTGGGCGGCGGCATGGGCCTGTCCGCCTCGCTGACCGCGCTGCGCCGTATCACCGGTGATCTGACCGCCGTCGTCACGGTCGCCGACGACGGCGGCTCCAGCGGCCGGCTCCGCGACGAGCTGGGCGTGCTGCCGCCCGGCGATCTGCGCAAGGCGCTGGCCGCGCTGTGCGGTGACGACGACTGGGGCCAGACCTGGTCCCGGGTGATCCAGCACCGCTTCCAGAGCGAGGGCGAGCTGCACGACCACGCGGTCGGCAATCTGCTGATCGTCGCCCTGTGGGAGCAGCTGGGTGATCATGTCCAGGCGCTCGACCTGGTCGGCAAGCTGCTGGGCGCGCACGGCCGGGTGCTCCCCATGTCGGCGGTGCCACTGGAGCTCCAGGCCCAGGTCAGGGGCCATGATCCGGTCCGTCCGACCGAGGTCTCCACGGTCCGCGGCCAGGCCACCGTCGCGCTCACCCGCGGCGAGGTCCAGTCCGTCCATGTGGTCCCCGAGGACCCGCCGGCCGTCCCCGAGGCGGTCGCCGCGGTGCGGGACGCCGACTGGGTGGTGCTCGGTCCCGGCTCCTGGTTCTCCTCCGTGATCCCGCATCTGCTGGTGCCGGAGCTGCGCGAGGCGCTGGAGGAGACCAAGGCCCGGAAGGTCCTGTCGCTCAACCTTGCGCCCCAACCGGGCGAAACCGATGGCTTCTCCCCGCAGCGTCATTTGGAGGTTTTGGCCCGACACGCCCCTAAACTCGCCTTCGACGTGGTGCTGGCCGACAAGGCCGCCGTGCCCGACACCGAAGGTCTGACGGTTGCCGCGAAGCAGCTGGTCGGCAGCGAGGTCGAGCTGGCGGCGGTCGCCGCACAAGGAGACGACGCCCGGCCGAGCGCCGGGGGAGCCCCCGACCGGCACGACCCGGAGCTGCTGGCAGCCGCGTACGACCGTATTTTTCGGATGCATGGAAGGATCGGCCCATGGCGATGACGGCAGCGGTGAAGGATGAAATCTCCCGGCTCCCCGTCACCCGGACCTGCTGCCGGAAGTCGGAGGTCTCGTCGATCCTGCGGTTCGCGGGCGGTCTGCACCTGGTCAGCGGACGCATCGTGATCGAGGCGGAGCTGGACACCGGCATCGCCGCCCGGCGGCTGCGCAAGGACATCCTGGAGATCTTCGGGCACAGCTCCGACCTGGTGGTGATGGCCCCCGGCGGCCTGCGGCGCGGCAGCCGCTACGTCGTCCGGGTCGTGGCCGGCGGCGACCAGCTGGCGCGCCAGACCGGCCTGGTCGACGGTCGCGGCCGCCCCATCCGCGGACTGCCCCCGCAGGTGGTCTCCGGCGCGACCTGCGATGCCGAGGCGGCCTGGCGCGGCGCGTTCCTGGCGCACGGCTCGCTGACCGAACCGGGCCGCTCCTCGTCCCTGGAGGTCACCTGCCCCGGTCCCGAGGCGGCGCTCGCGCTGGTCGGTGCGGCCCGCCGGCTCGGCATCGGCGCCAAGGCCCGGGAGGTGCGCGGGGTGGACCGCGTGGTCGTCCGTGACGGTGACGCGATCGGCGCGCTGCTGACGCGGCTCGGCGCCCATGAGTCGGTGCTCGCATGGGAGGAGCGGCGGATGCGCCGTGAGGTCCGGGCCACGGCCAACCGCCTCGCCAACTTCGACGACGCCAACCTCCGCCGCTCGGCGCGCGCCGCGGTCGCCGCCGGTGCCCGGGTCCAGCGGGCCCTGGAGATCCTGGGCGAGGAGGTCCCCGAGCACCTCGCGGCGGCCGGCCGGCTGCGCATGGAGCACAAGCAGGCCTCGCTGGAGGAGCTGGGCGCCCTCGCCGACCCGCCGCTGACCAAGGACGCGGTCGCCGGCCGGATCCGCCGGCTGCTGGCGATGGCCGACAAGCGCGCCCAGGACCTCGGCATCCCCGGCACCGAGTCCAACCTCACCGAGGAACTCGCCGAGGGCATGGTCGGCTGACGACCGGCGCCCCGCACCCCGCCGGGCATCCCCTCGCGCCCCCGGCGTCACTTCCGAACGGTGTCGTCGGGGGAGGCGCGGGTGGGCGGGCACGAGGGCAGTTCAAACCGCTCGTTTGAGGCACCGGGAGCGCCTCTGGGCTCGCTCGTTTGAGGGGCCAGAAGCCCTTCTGTAGCTGCTCGTTTGAGGGGTCGAAGGCCCGTTTGTCAATGTCACGTACGTCTCTTTTTGGGGGTAGGGTCGGAGGCGGTCGGGGACAGCCCATACAGCTCGCCGGTGACCCATCGGCGTACCTAACGAGGAGATCGGTTCGTGACGATCCGCGTAGGCATCAACGGATTCGGCCGCATTGGTCGCAACTACTTCCGCGCGCTCCTGGAGCAGGGCGCGGACATCGAGATCGTCGGTGTCAACGACCTGACCGACAACGCCACCCTGGTCCACCTGCTGAAGTACGACACCATCCTGGGTCGTCTCAAGCAGGACGTCAGCCACACCGACGACACCATCACGGTCGGCAACCAGACGTTCAAGACGATGGCCGAGCGCGACCCGGCCAACCTCCCCTGGGGCGAGCTCGGCGCCGACATCGTCGTCGAGTCGACCGGCATCTTCACCAAGCGCGCGGACGCCGCCAAACACCTCGCCGCCGGCGCCAAGAAGGTCCTGATCTCCGCGCCCGCCAAGGACGAGGACATCACGATCGTGATGGGCGTCAACAACGACAAGTACGACGCGGCCAACCACCACGTCATCTCCAACGCCTCCTGCACCACCAACTGCGTGGCGCCGATGGCGAAGGTGCTCGACGAGAACTTCGGCATCGTCAAGGGCCTGATGACCACGGTCCACGCGTACACCAACGACCAGCGCATCCTGGACTTCCCGCACAGCGACCTGCGCCGCGCCCGCGCCGCCGCGGAGAACATCATTCCGACCTCGACCGGTGCCGCCAAGGCCACCGCCCTGGTCCTCCCGCAGCTCAAGGGCAAGCTGGACGGCATCGCCATGCGCGTCCCGGTACCCACCGGCTCGGTCACCGACCTGGTCCTGGAGCTCGACCGCGAGGTCAGCAGGGACGAGATCAACGCCGCCTTCCAGAAGGCCGCCGAGGGCCAGCTCAAGGGCATCCTGGAGTACACCGAGGACCCGATCGTCTCCTCGGACATCGTGAACTTCCCGGCCTCGTGTACCTTCGACTCCGCCCTGACCATGTCCCAGGGCAAGCAGGTCAAGGTCGTCGGCTGGTACGACAACGAGTGGGGCTACTCCAACCGCCTGGTGGACCTGACCACCTTCGTCGGCGGGCAGCTCTGATCGCTGGTTGACACCGAGGCACCGAGATGTGATGAGGACGGGGCTCGTATGACGCGATGAAGCGTCGTACGGGCCCCGTCCCATGGCCGAGCTACGCAAACACGGAGTCACTCCTCATGAAGACGATCGACGACCTCGAGGTCGCCGGGCAGCGCGTCTTTGTCCGCGCCGACCTGAATGTGCCGCTGGACGGCACCACCATCACCGACGACGGCAGGATCCGTGCCGTCGCCCCGACGATCGCCAAGCTCGCCGCCCGCGGCGCCAAGGTGATCGTCGCCTCGCACCTGGGCCGTCCCAAGGGCGCCCCGGACCCGGCCTTCTCGCTGGCCCCTGCGGCCGCGCGGCTGGGTGAGATCCTCGGGCAGGACGTGGCGTTCGCGACGGACACGGTCGGCGAGTCCGCCGGTTCCGTGGTCGCGGGCCTGGCCGACGGCCAGGTGGCCGTGCTGGAGAACCTCCGCTTCAACGCGGGCGAGACCAGCAAGGACGACGCCGAGCGCGGCGCCTTCGCCGACCGGCTCGCCGCCCTCGCGGACCTGTACGTCGGCGACGGCTTCGGCGCCGTGCACCGCAAGCACGCCTCCGTCTACGACCTGCCGCAGCGCCTTCCGCACGCCGCCGGCGACCTGATCGCCACCGAGGTCGGCGTCCTGAAGAAGCTCACCGAGGACGTCAAGCGCCCCTACGTGGTCGCGCTGGGCGGCGCCAAGGTCTCCGACAAGCTGGCCGTCATCGACCAGCTGATCGAGAAGGCCGACCGCATCCTGGTCGGCGGCGGGATGGCGTACACCTTCCTCAAGGCCAAGGGCCACGAGGTCGGTATCTCGCTGCTCCAGGAGGACCAGGTCCCGGCCTGCCTGGAATACCTGGCGCGGGCCGAGAAGCGCGGTGTGGAGTTCGTGCTCCCCGTCGACGTGCTGGTGTCGGCCGAGTTCCCGGATCTCAAGACCAAGGCCCCCGCGAACCCCGCGATCGTCGCTGCGGACGCCATCCCCGCCGACCAGGAGGGCCTGGACATCGGCCCGAAGACCCGCGAGCTCTACGCCGCGAAGCTCGCCGACGCGGGCACCGTCTTCTGGAACGGCCCGATGGGCGTCTTCGAGCACCCCGACTACGCCGGCGGCACCCGCGCCGTCGCCCAGGGGCTGCTGGACTCGCCCGCCTTCACCGTCGTGGGGGGCGGTGACTCGGCAGCCGCGGTGCGTCTGCTGGGATTCGACGAGACCGCTTTCGGCCACATCTCGACCGGCGGTGGCGCCAGCCTCGAATACCTCGAAGGCAAGACGCTCCCCGGCCTCGCCGCTCTGGAGGACTGAACAACGTGACTGACCGCACCCCGCTGATGGCGGGCAACTGGAAGATGAACCTCAACCACCTCGAGGCCATCGCCCACGTCCAGAAGCTCGCCTTCGCCCTCGCCGACAAGGACTTCGACGCCGTAGAGGTCGCGGTCCTGCCGCCCTTCACCGATCTGCGGTCGGTGCAGACGCTGGTCGACGGCGACAAGCTCAAGATCAAGTACGGCGCCCAGGACATCTCCGCGCACGACTCCGGTGCCTACACCGGTGAGATCTCCGGCCCGATGCTCGCCAAGCTCAAGTGCGCGTACGTGGCCATCGGCCACAGCGAGCGCCGCCAGTACCACGGCGAGAACGAGGAGATCTGCAACGCCAAGGTCAAGGCCGCGTTCAAGCACGGCCTCACCCCGATCCTGTGCGTCGGCGAGGGCCTGGACGTCCGCAAGGCCGGCCACCAGGTCGCGCACACCCTCGCCCAGGTCGACGGCGCGCTGGCGGACGTCCCGGCCGAGCAGGCCGAGACGATCGTGATCGCCTACGAGCCGGTGTGGGCCATCGGCACCGGCGAGGTCGCCACCCCCGAGGACGCGCAGGAGGTCTGCGGTGCGATCCGTGGCCGCCTCGCCGAGCTCTACAGCCAGGAGCTGGCCGACAAGGTCCGTATCCAGTACGGCGGCTCGGTCAAGTCCGGCAATGTCGCCGCGATCATGGCGCAGCCCGACGTCGACGGCGCGCTGATCGGCGGCGCGGCGCTGGACGCGGACGAGTTCGTCAAGATCGTCCGCTTCCGCGACCAGTAGCAGCTATGACGAGGGCGAGCCCTCGTCGTACCCTGTCGGGGCCGGGACCGGTGCAACCGCACCGCCCCCGGCCCCGCACCGTTTTCTCCGTATATCGTGATCCATACGTCCGTCCGTCAGTCCTAGAGAGTTGGTCCAGCCGTGGTCATCGGGTTCTCGATCGCCCTCATCGTCTTCAGCCTGCTGCTGATGATGCTGGTGCTCATGCACAAGGGGAAGGGCGGCGGTCTGTCCGACATGTTCGGTGGCGGCATGCAGTCCTCGGTCGGTGGCTCCTCGGTCGCCGAGCGCAACCTCGACCGCATCACCATCGTGGTGGGTCTGCTGTGGTTCGCCTGCATCGTGGTGCTCGGCATCCTGATGAAGCTCAGCAACTGACGCGGCGTCGGAGGTGCGGCCTATCATGAGGGTGGCGTCCTCGGACGGGTAACTCCAGCCACTGGACGCGCGTTGGGCCTTACGTAGACTGGGGCGTTCCGCAGCGCAGCTGCTGCGAGAGGCTGTGCAGCACCATTACGCAGGGAGTTACGACCGTGGCAAGTGGCAACGCGATCCGAGGAAGTCGGGTCGGGGCGGGGCCGATGGGGGAGGCCGAGCGCGGCGAGTCCGCGCCGCGCACCCGCATCTCCTTCTGGTGCTCCAACGGGCACGAGACGCAGCCCAGCTTCGCCGGCGATGCGCAGGTTCCGGACACCTGGGACTGCCCGCGCTGTGGTTTCCCCGCCGGCAAGGACCGGGACAGCCCGCCGGACCCGCCGCGCACCGAGCCGTACAAGACCCACCTCGCCTATGTCCGCGAGCGTCGCAGCGACGCCGACGGTGAGGCGATCCTCGCGGAGGCGCTCGCCAAGCTCCGCGGCGAGATCTGACGGACCAGCACCTGACGCGGCCGGCCCGGCCGGAGGGACACACCCCTTCCGGCCGGGCCGGCCGCGTCCGTGCACCCGCGCGAGCCGTCGCGCGCCACGGGCCGCATCTGAGGTAGCGGATGGGGAAGTCGCCCGAGGGCCATTGTCAGTGGCTGCCCCTACCGTTTTCCGTACGCGCACGATGCGGACGGGGGCGGCATGGCGGACAGCGGGACGGACACCGGAGCGGGGCACACGACAGGGGCGGGCGCGCTCGCCCCGCGCGGCGGCTTCGGCCGGCTGTGGTGTGCCGCCGCCGTCTCCCGCTTCGGTGACGCCCTGCGCGGCACGGCGCTGCCGCTGCTCGCCTACGCCCTGACCGATTCGCCGTTGCTGATCTCGCTCGTCACCGCCTGCGGCTTCGTCCCCTGGCTGCTCTTCGGGCTGCTGGGCGGCGCGGTCGCCGACCAGGTGGACCAGCGGCGGGCGATGTGGGCGGTGGATGTGCTGCGCGGGCTGCTGATGGCCGGCTTCGCCGTGGCCGTGGCGCTCGACCGGGCGGGCATCGGGCTGCTGCTCGCGCTGTCCTTCGCGCTCACCACCCTCCAGACCCTGTTCGACAACGCCGCCACGGCCCTGCTGCCCGCGGTGGTGCCCAAGGAGCGACTGGCCGCCGCCAACGCCCGGCTGATGACCGGTCAGGAGCTGGCCGGCCGGTTCGTCGGCGGACCGCTGGCCCCGGTGCTGATCGCCCTCGGTGCCGCGCTCCCGTTCCTGGCCGACGCGGCCACCTACTTCGTCGCGGCCGCGTTGGTCGCCTCCCTGCGCACCGGAACCCCGCCCCGACGGCCGGCCGCCGCCGGGCGCACCGTCCGGCGTGAAATGTCTGAAGGAATACGGCAGTTGTGGCGCGACCGGGTGCTGCGCGCGTTCTGTGTGTCGGTGGCGCTGGGCAATGTCGGCATCGGTGCGCTGATCGCGACCCTGGTGGTGGTCGTCAAGGACCGGCTGGGCGCCGGGGACTTCGGCTATGCCGTCGTGACCACCGGCTACGGCATCGGCATGGTGGCGGGCGGACTGCTCGCGAGCCGGACGATCGCCCTGGTCGGCGGCAAGGGCCGCACCCTGCTGCTCGCCGGAGTGCTCCAGGCCGTGACCCTGGTGGGCTTCGGGACGCTGCGCTCGGTCTGGCTCGCGGCGCTGCTCCTGGGCCTGTTCGGCTTCGCCGGGATGGTGTGGAACGTCCTGGAGATGACGGCCGTGCAGCAGCGCAGCCCGGCCGGGATGCTCGGCAGGATCAGCTCCGCCTTCCGCACGGTCTCCGTCGCCGGGACCCCGCTCGGCGCGCTGTGCGGCGGCGCGGCCGCCACCGCGTACGGCCCCGGCGCCCCGGTGCTGCTGGCCGCCGCGTTGCTGGCCCTGGGCACGGTCGCGCTGACACCCGTTCTTCAGACGGCCGACGGCGCCCCGTCCGACAGCGGACAGATACCTCCTACCGGGCGCTGATCAATTAGGTTGGGAGATGGCGGGGCCGGTACGAGATGAAGAAGGCTGATGTCCGAGATGAACGCAGAAGGCCGCAGCAGGCTCGATCAGCTGCCTGAGTGGACGGCGCTGGGCAAGCACCGTGAGCAGCTGGCGGAGGTGCATCTGCGCGAGCTGTTCGAGCGGGACCCGGCGCGCGCCGGGCGCTACACCCTCCAGGTCGGCGATCTGCACCTGGACTACTCCAAGCACCTGGTCACCGACGAGACGCTGGGGCTGCTGCGCGAGCTGGCCGCGGCGACCGGTGTGGCCGAGCTGCGGGACGCGATGTTCCGCGGCGAGAAGATCAACATCACCGAGCGGCGGTCCGTGCTGCACACCGCGCTGCGCGCGCCCGGCTCGGCGGTCATCATGAGCGACGGCGAGAGCGTCACCCCCGGCGTGCAGCACGTCCTGACGAAGATGGGCATCTTCTGCGACCGGGTCCGCTCCGGCGACTGGAAGGGCCACACCGGCAAGCGCATCAAAACCGTCGTCAACATCGGTATCGGCGGCTCGGACCTGGGCCCGGCGATGGCGTACGAGGCGCTGCGCGCCTACACCCACCGGGACATGCAGTTCCGCTTCGTCTCCAATGTGGACGGCGCAGATCTGCACGAGGCGGTCCGTGATCTGGACCCGGCCGAGACGCTGTTCATCATCGCCTCGAAGACCTTCACCACCATCGAGACGATCACCAATGCCACCTCGGCCCGTGAGTGGCTGCTGAGCGGCCTGGGCGCCGACGGGGGAGCGGCCGTCGCCAAGCACTTCGTGGCGCTGTCGACCAACGCCGAGAAGGTGACGGAGTTCGGCATCGACCCGGACAACATGTTCGAGTTCTGGGACTGGGTCGGCGGCCGGTACTCCTTCGACTCCGCGATCGGCCTGTCGCTGATGATCGCGATCGGTCCGGAGCGCTTCCGCGAGATGCTGGCCGGCTTCCACCTCGTCGACGAGCACTTCCGCACCGCCCCGCCGGAGGAGAACGCCCCGCTGCTGCTGGGCCTGCTCGGCATCTGGTACGGCAACTTCTGGGACGCCCAGGCGCATGCCGTGCTGCCCTACAGCCACTACCTCTCCCGGTTCACCGCCTACCTCCAGCAGCTGGACATGGAGTCCAACGGCAAGTCCGTGGACCGCCAGGGCAACCGCGTCAACTGGCAGACCGGACCGGTCGTCTGGGGCACGCCCGGCACGAACGGCCAGCACGCCTACTACCAGCTCCTGCACCAGGGCACGAAGATGATCCCGGCCGACCTCCTCGGCTTCGCCGAGCCGGTCGCCGATCTGCAGCCCGGTCTGGTCGCCCAGCACGACCTGCTGATGGCCAATCTCTTCGCCCAGGGCCAGGCGCTGGCCTTCGGCAAGACGCCGGACGAGGTGCGCGCCGAGGGCGTGGCCGAGGAACTGGTGCCGCACAAGACGTTCCCGGGCAACCGCCCGACCACCACCATCCTGGCCGGTGAGCTGACCCCGTCCGTGCTGGGTCAGTTGATCGCGCTGTACGAGCACAAGGTGTTCGTCCAGGGCGCGGTGTGGAACATCGACTCCTTCGACCAGTGGGGCGTGGAGCTGGGCAAGGTCCTCGCCAAGCGCGTCGAACCGGCGCTGACCGAGGGCGCCGAGGTGCCGGGTCTGGATGCCTCCACGGCCGGCCTGGTCGCCAAGTACCGGGAGTTGCGCGGACGGTGACCGCCCGGGTCGCCGGCCCGCAGTGACCGCCGCAGGACGGTCGTGCGGACGCCGCTGGGCCCACCGACGCGGCACCTCCCGCTGAACGCCGCAGGCCCCGCACCCTCCAGGGTGCGGGGCCTACGGCCTTGCTGCGCGGTGTTTCCTCAGGCCGAGGCCGGCGGGTAGAGGCCGCGCGGCAGCTGGGACGCCGCCGCCTCGTCCAGCAGCCACAGGGTCCGGCTGCGGCCCCGGGCGCCGGCCGCCGGGGCCTGCACCTCACCGGCGCCGGAGAGGGCGATGGCCGCGGCATTGGCCTTGTCCTCGCCGGCCGCCAGCAGCCAGACCTCCCGCGCCGCGCGGATCGCGGGCAGGGTCAGCGAGACCCGGGTGGGCGGCGGCTTCGGCGCGCCGTGCACCCCGACCACCGTCCGCTCCGTCTCGTAGACCGCGGGCAGCTCCGGGAAGAGCGAGGCGACGTGGGTGTCCGGGCCGACGCCGAGCAGCAGGACGTCGAAGGACGGCACCGGGCCGTGGTCCTCGGGGCCCGCGGCGGCGGCGAGTTCGGCCGCGTACGCCTCGGCGGCGGCGTCGGCGTCATGGCCGTACGGGCCGTCCGACGGGGGCATGGGGTGCACCCGGGCCGGGTCCAGCGGGACGCTGTCGAGCAGCATCTCCCGGGCCTGGGTGTGGTTGCGCTCCGGATCGCCGTCCGGCGCGAACCGCTCGTCGCCCCACCACAGTTCGAGCCGGGACCAGTCCACCGCGTCCCGGGCGGGAGCCTCGGCGAGGGCCGCGAGCAGCCCGTTGCCGTTGCGCCCGCCGGTCAGGACCACCGAGGCGGAACCACGGGCGGCCTGGGCGTCCACGATCTTCGTGATCAGCCGGGCCGCCGCGGCCTTGGCCATCAGCTCCTTGTCGCGGTGGACGACCACCTGCGGAGCACTCACTTGGCGGCCGCCTTCTTCGCGGCCTTCTTCGCCGCGGGCTTGGCCGCGTCGTTCTCGGTGGGCGCCTTCTCCCCGGCCGCCGCCTTCTCCTCGGCGGCCGGCCGGTCGCCGTTTCCGTGACCGAGCCGGTCCACGCCGAACTTCAGCGCGTTGGCGTAGATCTCGTCCGGATCGAGCCGGCGCAGCTCCTCGGCGAGCAGCTCGGAGGTCTCCCGCCGCTTGAGCGCCACCGCGCGGTCGGGCTGACCGTGCATGGAGAGCGTGGCCAGCGAGCCGTCCGGACGGTCCAGCACGATCGCGCCGCTGCTGGACTCCATCCGCACGGCCGTCAGACCGGGGCCGGCCGAGACCTTGCGGGTGACCGGGACGTTCAGCCGGTCGGCCAGCCACATGGCGAGCAGTTCGCAGCTGGGGTTGAACTCCTCGCCGGTCACCTCGGCCGAGGTGACCGTGCACGGAGCCTGGTCGAGCGCCGCCGCCAGCATCGAGCGCCACGGCGTGATCCGGGTCCAGGCCAGATCCGTGTCGCCGGGGGTGTAGGCGTCCGCGCGGGCGGTCAGCTCGTGGATGGGCTGCTCGTCGGCGTAGGCGTCGGTGACCCGGCGCTGGGCCAGCGCACCGAGCGGGTCCTTGGCGGGAGCCGCCGGGGCGTTCACCGCCCACCAGACCACGACCGGGGCGTCCGGCAGCAGCAGCGGCAGCACCACGGACTGGGCGTGGTCGATGACCTCGCCGTACAGCCGCAGCAGCACCGTCTCGCCGGTGCCGGCCTCGGTGCCGACCCGCACCTCGGCGTCCAGGCGGGCCTTGGCGCGGTCACGCGGCGACCGGCTGACCCGCTTGATGACGACGAGGGTGCGCGAGGGGTGCTCACGGGACGCCTCGTTGGCCGCCTTCAGGGCGTCATAGGCGTTCTCCTCGTCGGTGACGATGACGAGGGTGAGCACCATGCCGCTGGTCGGGGTGCCGACGGCGCGGCGGCCCTCCACCAGCGCTTTGTTGATCTTGCTGGAGGTGGTTTCCGTCAGATCGATCTTCATGGCCGACGCCAGCTCCGTCCGTCTCGTGCGAGCATTTCGTCCGCCTCGGCCGGGCCCCAGGTGCCCGCCGGGTACTGCGCGGGCTTGCCGTGCTTGTCCCAGTACTCCTCGATCGGGTCGAGGATCCGCCAGGAGCGCTCCACTTCCTCCACCCGCGGGAAGAGGTTGGCATCACCGAGCAGGACGTCCAGGATCAGGCGCTCGTACGCCTCGGGGCTGGACTCCGTGAAGGACTCGCCGTACGCGAAGTCCATCGACACGTCCCGCACCTCCATCGAGGTGCCCGGCACCTTGGAGCCGAACCGCACGGTCACGCCCTCGTCCGGCTGCACCCGGATGACCAGGGCGTTCTGCCCCAGCTCCTCGGTGGCGGTGTGGTCGAAGGGGGAGTGCGGAGCGCGCTGGAAGACCACCGCGATTTCGGTGACCCGGCGGCCCAGGCGCTTGCCGGTGCGCAGGTAGAAGGGGACGCCCGCCCAGCGGCGGTTGTCGATCGACAGCTTGATCGCGGCGTAGGTGTCGGTCTTCGACTTGGGGTCGATACCGTCTTCCTGGAGGTAGCCGACGGCCTGCTCGCCGCCCTGCCAGCCCGCCGCGTACTGCCCGCGGACGGTCTCCTTGCCGAGGTCCTTGGGCAGCCGGACCGCACCCAGCACCTTGGTCTTCTCCGCGACCAGCGCGTCCGCCTCGAAGGAGGCGGGCTCCTCCATCGCGGTCAGCGCGAGCAGCTGGAGCAGGTGGTTCTGGATGACGTCACGGGCGGCGCCGATGCCGTCGTAGTAGCCGGCCCGGCCGCCGATGCCGATGTCCTCGGCCATCGTGATCTGGACGTGGTCGACATAGCTGCGGTTCCACAGCGGCTCGAACATCGTGTTGGCGAACCGCAGCGCCAGGATGTTCTGGACCGTCTCCTTGCCCAGGTAGTGGTCGATCCGGAAGACCTCGTGCGGCGGGAAGACCTCGTGCACGATCCGGTTGAGCTCCTTGGCGCTCTCGAGGTTGTGCCCGAAGGGCTTCTCGATGACCGCGCGGCGCCAGGAGTCCTCCTTCTGCTCGGCCAGCCCGTGCTTCTTCAGCTGCTGGACGACCTTGGGGAAGAACTTCGGCGGTACGGACAGGTAGAAGGCGTAGTTGCCGCCGGTGCCCTGCGCCTTGTCGAGCTCGTTTATCGTCTCCTTGAGGGTCTCGAAGGCCTCGTCGTCGTCGAAGTTGCCCTGGACGAAGCGGCAGCCCTGCACCAGCTGCTGCCAGACCTCTTCGCGGAACGGCGTCCGCGAGTGCTCCTTGACCGCCGCGTACACCTCCTGCGCGAAGTCCTCGTGCTCCCACTCCCGGCGGGCGAAGCCGACGAGCGAGAAGCCCGGCGGGAGCAGCCCCCGGTTGGCGAGGTCGTAGACGGCGGGCATCAGCTTTTTACGGGACAAATCGCCCGTGACGCCAAAGATGACCAGGCCCGACGGCCCCGCGATACGCGGGAGCCGTCGGTCCAGGGCGTCACGGAGCGGGTTGGCTCCGTGGGAATCAGTCAAGGGAGATCAGCCCTCCGAGGGAGCGAGGCGCTTGAGCTCCGCCTCAGTGGACTTGAGCAGGTCGTTCCAGGACGCCTCGAACTTCTCCACGCCCTCGTCCTCCAGGAGCTGGACGACGTCGTCGTACGAGATCCCGAGCGCGGCGATGGCGTCCAGGTCGGCGCGGGCGGCAGGGTAGCCGCCGCGCACGGTGTCACCCGTGATCTGACCGTGGTCGCCGGTGGCCTCCAGGGTGGCCTCCGGCATGGTGTTGACCGTGCCCGGCGCGACCAGCTCGTCCACGTACAGGGTGTCCTTGTACGCGGGGTCCTTGACGCCGGTCGAGGCCCACAGCGGGCGCTGCTTGTTGGCGCCGGCCTTGTCGAGGGCGGCCCAGCGCTCCGAGGAGAAGACCTCCTCGTACGCCTGGTAGGCGAGCCGGGCGTTGGCCAGCGCGGCCTTGCCCTTGAGGGCCTTGGCCTCGTCCGTGCCGATCTTCTCCAGGCGCTTGTCGATCTCGGAGTCCACACGGGACACGAAGAACGACGCCACCGACCGGATCAGCGACAGGTCCAGGCCCGCGGCCTTGGCCTTCTCCAGGCCCGCCAGGTAGGCGTCCATGACCTCGCGGTAACGCTCCAGCGAGAAGATCAGCGTGACATTGACGCTGATGCCCATGCCGATGACCTCGGTGATCGCCGGCAGACCCGCCTTGGTGGCCGGGATCTTGATCAGCGTGTTCGGGCGGTCGACCAGCCATGCCAGCTGCTTGGCCTCGGCGATGGTCGGGGCGGTGTGGTGCGCCAGGCGCGGGTCGACCTCGATGGAGACCCGGCCGTCCTGGCCGCCGGTGGCGTCGAAGACCGGCCGCAGGATGTCGGCGGCGTCCCGGACGTCCGCCGTCGTGATCATGCGGATGGCTTCCTCGACGGTGACCTTGCGGGCGGCGAGGTCGGCGACCTGCTGGTCGTAGCCGTGGCCGTCCGAGATGGCCTTCTGGAAGATCGACGGGTTGGTCGTCACACCGACGACATGCTGCTGGTCGATCAGCTCGGCGAGGTTGCCGGACGTGATGCGCTGGCGCGACAGGTCGTCCAGCCAGATCGCGACGCCTTCGTCGGAGAGGCGCTTGAGTGCGTCTGTCATGGGTTCTGCATCTCCTACTTGTCGTATACGGGCGTCAGCGCGCGACGGCTTCGAGGGATTCCCGGGCGGCGGCGGCGACCGCGTCGGCGGTGAAGCCGAACTCGCGGAAGAGGACCTTGCCGTCGGCCGAGGCACCGAAGTGCTCCAGGGAGACGATGCGCCCGGCGTCACCGACGAAGCGGTGCCAGGTCAGCCCGATGCCGGCTTCCACGGCGACCCGGGCCCGGACGGACGGCGGCAGCACGCTGTCGCGGTAGGCCTGGTCCTGCTGGTCGAACCACTCGACGGACGGCATCGACACCACACGGGTGGGAATGCCCTCGGCCTGGAGCTGCTCGCGCGCACCGACGGCGAGCTGCACCTCGGAACCGGTGCCGATCAGCACGACCTGCGGCTCGGTGTCCCGGCCTTCGGAGTCGGTGGCGTCGAAGAGGACGTAACCACCCTTGGCGGTGGCCTCGTTGGCGGGGTACGTCGGCACGCCCTGGCGGGTCAGCGCGAGGCCGTGCGGGGCCCCCACGCCGTACTCCTTCGTGTAACGCCGGAGGATCTCGCGCCAGGCGATGGCGGTCTCGTTGGCGTCGGCCGGGCGCACGATGTTGAGGCCCGGGATGGCGCGCAGCGAGGCGAGGTGCTCGATGGGCTGGTGGGTCGGGCCGTCCTCGCCGAGACCGATGGAGTCGTGCGTCCACACGTACGTCACCGGCAGGTGCATCAGCGCGGACAGCCGGACGGCGTTGCGCATGTAGTCGGAGAACACCAGGAAGGTGCCGCCGTAGATGCGGGTGTTGCCGTGCAGCGCGATGCCGTTCATCTCCGCAGCCATGGAGTGCTCGCGGATACCGAAGTGGATCGTGCGGCCGTAGGGGTCGGCACCCGGCAGCGGGTTGCCCTCGGGCAGGAACGACGAGGTCTTGTCGATCGTGGTGTTGTTCGAGCCCGCCAGGTCGGCGGAGCCGCCCCACAGCTCGGGGATGACCGCACCGAGCGCCTGGAGCACCTTGCCGGACGCGGCGCGGGTGGCCACGGCCTTGCCGGTCTCGAACGCCGGAAGGTGGTCCTCCCAGCCCGCGGGCAGCTCGCCCGCCGCGATCCGGTCGAACTCCGCGGCACGCTGCGGGTTGGCGGCGCGCCAGTCGGCGAACGACTTCTCCCACTCCTTCTTGGCGTCGCGGCCGCGGTCGAGGGCGGCGCGGGTGTGCGCGAGCACCGCGTCGGCGACGTCGAAGGACTTCTCCGGGTCGAAGCCCAGGACCCGCTTGGTGGCGGCGACTTCCTCGTCACCCAGCGCCGAGCCGTGCGCGGCCTCGGTGTTCTGGGCGTTCGGGGCGGGCCAGGCGATGATCGAGCGCATCGCGATGAACGACGGGCGCCCGGTCTCGGCCTTGGCGGCGTCCAGCGCCTTGGCGAGACCGGCCGGGTCCAGGTCGCCGTTGGGCAGCTGGGCGACGCGCTGGACGTGCCAGCCGTAGGCCTCGTAGCGCTTGAGGGTGTCCTCGGAGACCGCGGTCTCGGTGTCACCCTCGATGGAGATGTGGTTGTCGTCCCACAGCAGGATGAGGTTGCCGAGCTTCTGGTGGCCGGCCAGGGAGGACGCCTCGGCGGAGATGCCCTCCTGGAGGCAGCCGTCACCGGCGATGCAGTAGATGGTGTGGTCGAACGGCGAGGTGCCCTGGGCCGCCTCGGGGTCGAACAGGCCGCGCTCGTAGCGGGCCGCCATCGCCATGCCGACCGCGTTGGCGACGCCCTGGCCCAGCGGGCCGGTGGTGGTCTCCACGCCGGTGGTGTGGCCGTACTCGGGGTGGCCCGGGGTCTTCGAGCCCCAGGTGCGGAACGCCTCCAGGTCGGCCAGCTCCAGGCCGTAACCGGCGAGGTAGAGCTGGATGTAGAGGGTCAGGCTGGAGTGGCCCGCGGAGAGGACGAACCGGTCGCGGCCGGTCCAGTTCGCGTCCGCCGGGTCGTGCCGCATCAGCTTCTGGAAGAGAAGATAGGCGGCCGGTGCCAGGCTCATGGCCGTACCGGGATGGCCGTTACCGACCTTCTGCACGGAATCCATGGCCAGGACGCGGACGGTGTCCACCGCCCGCTGATCCAGTTCGGTCCACTCGAGATCTGTGGTGGTCGGCTTGGTGCTCACCCTGAGTCAGGGCTCCTCTCCACATGTCGAATGCCGCGGACGGTATGTCCGCCAGGCGGTGTCGAGCCTACCCCCGCCGGTGCGTGCGTCTTTTCGACGCTCAGTCGGTGTTTTCGGCGCTCAGCCGGTGCGGTGCTCTCACCGACGCCCGTCGCTTTGGGCAACCAAATCGGGACTTCTGGCCTTCCGTCCCGGATGTGGGGGCCCTACGCACCAGACTGCCGGGAGGCGGTCCGGTTCGCCTCCTGAACGCCGGGCGAACACCCGGCGAAAGGCGCCGCCGCGACAGCCCCGCCCGGCGCCCAACACGACCCCACCCCCGCGAAGATCGCTGTATGGCCAACGTCTAAAGTGGCGTGGTACGCGCAAGCCCTTTACCGCGTCTTCACCGCCGGAAGGGCTTGCATGCCTTATCTCTTCCGCGGCAGAGGCCGCTGATGTTACTTCCAGGGGTGTGCGTGACGGCCGTCGAATCCCGTCCAGCGGGGGCGCTCTCTCAGGTCCCGGGGAGTCCCGGTGAGCGGCCGCCCGGGGCCCGCGTCAAGGCGTTCGTGGCACTGACCAAGCCACGGGTCATCGAGCTGCTGCTGATGACCACGGTGCCGGTGATGTTCCTGGCGGCCCGGGGCGTGCCCGATCTGTGGCTCGTCCTGGCGACCTGCATCGGCGGTTACCTCTCCGCCGGCGGCGCCGCCGCCTTCAACATGTACCTCGACCGTGACATCGACGCGCTGATGGACCGCACGTCCCAGCGGCCGCTGGTCACCGGCATGGTGAGCCCACGCGAATGCCTGGTCTTCGCGACCGCCCTCGCGGTGGGCTCCACGGCCTGGTTCTGGTTCCTCGTCAACCCGCTGTCGGCGATGCTGTCGCTCGGTGCGCTGCTTTTCTACGTCGTCGTTTACACGATGATTCTCAAGCGCCGCACCAGCCAGAACATCGTCTGGGGCGGTATCGCGGGCTGCATGCCCGTCTTCATCGGCTGGTCGTCGGTGACGAACTCGGTCTCCTGGGCCTCGTTCGTCCTCTTCCTGGTCATCTTCTTCTGGACGCCGCCCCACTACTGGCCGCTGTCGATGAAGGTCAAGGACGACTACGAGCGGGTCGGTGTGCCGATGCTGCCGGCCGTCGCGGGCAACAAGGTCGTCGCGCGGCAGATCGTTGCCTACAGCTGGGTCATGGTGGCGGTCTCGCTGCTGCTGCAGCCGCTGGGCTACACCGGCTGGTTCTACACCGTGGTCGCGCTCGTCTGCGGCGGCTTCTGGCTCAAGGAGGCGCACGGTCTCCAGGCGCGGGCGAAGGCCGGGATCACGGGCCCCAAGCTCAAGGAGATGCGGCTGTTCCACTGGTCCATCACCTATGTCTCGCTGCTGTTCGTCGCCGTCGCCGTGGACCCCTTCCTCCGCTGAGAGGTGGGGCGGATCACCCTCACAATCGGCCGTACTCGCGGGTAGCATGCTGTACATGGCAGACACCCAGCAGGCGGAAGAGCAGGTCGAGGCGGCGGCCGGCACGGCGGCCGACAAGCGGGCCGGGCGGCGCACGGCCAGGCTCGCCAAGCAGATCCGTGCCTTTGCCGACTCCCACGGCGGCAGCGCCGAGGGCCAGCTCGCGCACATCGGCCGCGGCCGCACCCGGATCGCCCTCGTCGGCGCCAACGGCGAGTGGGGAAATCTCGTCGCGGACTCCTTCGGCTCCGCCAAGGACGCCGCCACCGCGGCCGGCATCACCCTCCAGGACGACTTCGACGGCGACCTCGCCGCCAAGGTCCGCACCGGCCGCTACGAGTGGTCCCGGATGGCAGGCATCCAGGTCGGCGGCCCGTCCAACGGCTGACGGGCGGTAATCGGGCGCCGTGCGCCGGAGCGTACGCCGGAAGCGGAGCCCGATACCTCACCACCACCTCGTCCGTTAAGCCCACCAGGCGCGGCGCTTCGGCCACGCCCGGCGGGCTCTCGGCGAGGAGAAGCGGATGGACGGCCTTCCCTCCCTGGTGGATCAGCCACCGCTCATCGACCAGTACAGCTCCGGCGCGGTGCACGGCGAACTCGGCCTCGGCTCCTTCGAGACCCACCTCGCCGCCGCGGCCGGCGCCCACGGCCCGGCCCCTGTCGGCACCAGCTACTTCGACAGCTTCACCGGTCTCGCGATACGCCGCTGGTGCCCCCCGCTGCTCGGCCTGGAACCGCACTGCCCGCCCGCCCGCTATCTGGCGCGCAGACGCGAGGTCGGCGCCTACCGGGCCGGACGTTTGCTGCTGCGCGGCTCCGGCATCGGCACGTTCCTGCTGGAGGCCGGCGCCCCCGGGAATCTGACCTCGGCGCATGAACTCGCCACCGCCGCCGCGGCCCCCGCCCACGAGGTGGTACGGCTCGAACCGCTCGCCGAGCAGGTCGCCGACACCTCCGGCAGCGTCGACGCCTTCATCGGCTACACCGCCGAGGCCCTCTACGCCGCGGCCCAGCACGCCACCGCCTTCGCCTCCGGCGCCACCCACTGCGACGGGCAGGCCCCGGAGGCCGGTGAGGTGCGGCGGGCGGCGGACCGCTGGCTGCGCGGACGCCGGCCGGGGGAGCGGCTGGGGGAGCCCGTGCTCGTCCGGCATCTGTTGTGGAGCGCGGTGGCGACCGGGCTGCCGGTGCAGCTGCACTGCCCCGATCCGCAGCCGCTGGCGGGCTTTCTGCGCGCCACCACCGGCATCGGCGCGGATCTCGTCCTGCTGCCGGAGGCACCGCACCACCGGCGGGCGGCGCAGCTCGCCGCGGTGCATGCCCATGTGTACGCGGACGCCGGGCCCTGCCCCGAGGAGACGCTGGGCCAGGCGCCGTTCGGCAAGCTGCTGTTCTCCTCGGGCGCCCGCGGGCTGCCCGAGCTCTATGTGACCGGCGCCCGGTGCTTCGTACGCGCCATGGCGCGCCTGGTGCGGGAGTGGACCGAGGAGGGGCTGTGCGGGCCCGAGGACGGGCGGCGGATCACCGAGACGGTCGGGTTCGGGACCGCGCGCCGGGTCTACCGGCTGAGCGCGGAGGCCGACTGAGGCTCCGTTGCCTCGTGCTCGCCGGAGGGGGCGGACTTGCCGGGGTCCTCCTCCAGGAGCGGACCGCGGTCGCGCAGGGACAGGCTGACCCGCAGCACCCAGATCCACACCAGGGCCGAGCCCAGCAAGTGGAGCCCGATCACGATCTCGGGCAGACCCATGAAGTACTGGACGTAGCCGATGACGCCCTGCGCGGCGATACAGGCGAACAGCTCCAGGAGCACCCGGCGCGGGGCGGCCGGCGCCTTGACGGCGCGCAGCGTGAACCACAGGGCGACGGACAGGCCGACGACGATGTAGACGAAGTCGACGTGGAGCTGGGTGATCTCCCGCCAGTCCAGCGGGATGCGGTGGACCTTCTTCGCGTCGCCCGCGTGCGGGCCGGTGCCGGTGACGACCGTGCCGATGACGGTGAGCGCGCCGGTCGCGGCCACCAGCAGCCAGGCCAGCTGCCGCGCCGGACGGGCGACCAGGTCGCGCGGCTCCTCATCGCCCTCGGCCGCCCGCTTCCAGCTGAGCACGGCGACCGTGAGCAGCGCCGTGGCCGCAAGGAAGTGCGAGCTGACGATGTACGGGTTCAGGCCGGTCAGGACCGTGATACCGCCGATGACGGCATTGCTCATGACGAGCCAGAACTGCGCCCAGCCGAGCCGGGTGAGCGAGCGGCGCCGGGGGTGACGGGCGCGGGCAGCGATGATGAACAGCCCGACGACCGCGCACAGCACATACGTCAGCATGCGGTTGCCGAACTCGATGAGGCCGTTGACGCCCATCGCGGCGGTCGGAGTCAGGCTGTCAGGCGTGCACTTGGGCCAGGTCGAGCAGCCCAGTCCGGACTGGGAGAGCCGGACCGCGCCACCCGTGACGACGATGATCACGGCCATCACGACGGTGGCCAGCGCGGCCCGTCGCACAAAGGCCGCGGACGGCTGCCAGCGGCGGGCGATCAGCTCAAGGGGATTCAGCGTGTTCGGCACGGGAGCCATCGTAAGCGGCCCCTTGTGCAAACTTTCACGAGGGGTGCGTTCGCGACGGAAGCACCCGTCCGAGCCGTGCCCCGGCCGCTCACTCCCAGCGGAAGAACCGGGCCGCGGCGCCCAGGCCCAGCACCGCCCACACCGCCAGGACGCCGAGATCCGGCCAGGGGAGGGCGGCGCCGTGCTGGAGCACGTCGCGCAGCCCGTCGGACAGCGCAGTGATCGGCAGCAGTCCGAGCACGCTCTGGGCGGCCGCCGGGAACTTGTCCAGCGGGACGATCACGCCGCCGCCGACCAGCAGCAGGAGGAACACCAGGTTGGCCGCAGCCAGGGTGGCCTCCGCCTTGAGCGTGCCGGCCATCAGCAGGCCCAGACCGGAGAAGGCGGCGGTGCCCAGCAGGAGCAGCAGGCCCACCGCGAGCGGGTTGCCGTGCGGCGACCAGCCCAGCGCGAGCGCGACCGCCGTCAGCAGCGTGATCTGCAGGACCTCGGTGACCAGCACCGCGCAGGTCTTGGCGGTCATCAGCCCCCAGCGCGGCAGCGGCGAGACGGCCAGTCGCTTGAGCACGCCGTAGCGGCGCTCGAAGCCGGTCGCGATGGCCTGGCCGGTGAAGGCGGTCGAGAGCACGGCGAGCGCCAGGATGCCGGGCGCCAGGAAGTCGACGGACCGGCCCGCGCCGCCGGCGGTGTCGGTGGGCACCGCGATGATGTCGACGCCGGAGAACAGCACCAGCAGCAGCGTCGGGATGATCACGGTCAGCAGCAGCTGCTCGCCGTTGCGCAGCAGCATCCTGGTCTCCAGGGCCGCCTGCGCCCGGATCATCCGGGGCAGCGGAGCCGCACCGGGCCGCGGGCTGAAGGTACCGGTGACGCCACCGGCCTCGGTCGTGGTCATGCCCGCAGCTCCTTGCCGGTGAGTTCCAGACTGTGCCATCCCGGGGGACAACCCCCGGACCCCCGGCCGGTGACGGTGTGGCCCTGCCGTGTCATGCGCGCAGCTCCTTGCCCGTGAGCTCCAGGAAGACGTCCTCCAGGGTGTGGCGCTCGACGGCTATCGCGTCGGGCATCACGCCGTTCTGGGCGCACCAGGAGGCGACGGTGGCCAGCAGCTGCGGGTTGACCTTGCCGTGGACGCGGTAGACACCGGAGGCGGGCTCCGCGGCGGAGCTGTCCGCGGGCAGCGCCTTGAGGAGCGAGCCGAGGTCGAGCCCGGGGCGGCCGGTGAAGCGCAGGCTGTTCTCCGCGCCGCCGCGGCACAGCTCGTCCGGGCTGCCCTGGGCGATCACCCGGCCGCCGTCGATGATCGCGACATCGTCGGCGAGCTGCTCGGCCTCGTCCATGAAGTGCGTGGTCAGTACGGTGCTGACGCCGTCGGCGCGCAGTTCCCGTACGAGGTCCCAGGTGGCGTGCCGGGCCTGGGGGTCGAGACCGGCCGTCGGCTCGTCCAGGAAGACCAGTTCGGGGCGGCCGACCACAGCCATCGCCAGCGCCAGCCGTTGTTGCTGGCCGCCGGACAGCCGCCGGTAGGGGGTCCGTCCGCAGCTGCCCAGGCCGAGCCGGTCGATGAGCGTGCCGACGTCGAGGGGGTGGGCGTGCAGGGTGGCGGTGTGCCGCAGCATCTCCTCGGCCCGGGCGCCCGCGTAGACGCCGCCGGACTGCAGCATCACGCCGATCCGGGGCCGCAGCGCCGCGGCGTCGGCGACCGGGTCCAGGCCCAGGACCCGCACCCGGCCGGCGTCCGGACGGCGGTAGCCCTCGCAGGTCTCGACGGTGGTGGTCTTGCCGGCGCCGTTCGGACCGAGCACGGCGGTGACCGTGCCGCGGGCGACGGTCAGGTCGAGCCCGTCCACGGCGGTCTTGGTGCCGTAGCGCTTGACCAGGCCGGTGATCTCGACGGCGGGCTCTCGGCCGGGGGGCCGGGGGTCGCCCCCCGGGGAGGTGCTGGGCATGCCGGGCAGTCTACGGAGAGTGGCAGGCCTGCCTTCAATGGGGGCGTGGGCCCTGGAGGGCGCCGTTCCCCGATCCGGCGGTGTGGGACGGAACGGATTCCGACGGCCCGCGCGCCGCGTGCGCGCCGCCGGGCCGGAGCGGGCCCGGGGTGCGCCCGCGCAGGTCGGCGCGGCAATCGGTGATCCAGTAGGCACTTGAATTAGGTAACCCTAAGTGATAGAGGCCACCCGTCCGTGGTCCGGACGAGGCTTGAATCACTTTGACGAATTACGCAACAATGGCGTTGTGAAATACCCGAGCGAGGAACAGGAAGGGCCCGAGGTCGAGCAGACCTCCGGGCCGGATCCCTCCGCGCCCGAGAAGACCGAGCGGCGAGCCCCCGTCCCGCCCGCCGCGGCGCACGACGAACAGCAGGGCACCCGCAACCGGGTCGCCCGCTCCATTCTCGACCACGGTCCGTCCACCGCGGCCGAGCTCGCCCTCCGCCTGGAGCTGACCCAGGCGGCCGTCCGCCGTCATCTGGACGCGCTGGCCGCGGAGGGCGTCGTCGAGCCCCGCGAGAAGCGTGTCTACGGCACCCGTGGCCGCGGCCGTCCGGCCAAGGCATTCGCCCTCACCGACTGCGGACGGGACGCCTTCGACCAGGCCTACGACCAGCTCGCCTCGGACGCGCTGCGCTGGATCGCGCAGAGCGCGGGCGGCGGCGAGAAGGGCGAGGCGGCCGTCGCCGCCTTCGCCCGCGCGCGGCTCGCCGCGCAGGCCGAGGGCTACCGCGCGGCGGTCGAGGCCGCCGAGCCGGAGGACCGTACCGAGGCCCTTGCGAAGGCATTGACCGCGGACGGGTACGCTGCTACGGCGCGCAGCGCCCCCAATCCCCAGCTCGGTGAACAGCTCTGCCAGCACCACTGCCCGGTCGCCCATGTCGCCGAGCAGTACCCGCAGCTGTGCGAGGCGGAGACCGAGGTCTTCTCCCGATTGCTCGGGACCCATGTACAGCGCCTTGCCACCATCGCCCACGGCGACGGGGTGTGCACGACCTTCGTCCCGAAGGCCGGTGCCGGCAAGGCCGCTCACAGCACCGCACGCACCAGCAAGACCACCACAGCATCTGCAAGCACGGCCGGGAGGAACCCCGCATGACGCTCCCCACGGAGACTGCTCACCCCGAGCTCGAGGGCCTGGGCAACTACGAATACGGCTGGGCCGACTCCGACGTGGCCGGCGCCTCCGCCAAGCGCGGCCTCTCCGAGGCCGTCGTCCGTGACATCTCGGCGAAGAAGAACGAGCCGGAGTGGATGCTCAAGCTCCGCCTCAAGGGGCTGAAGCTCTTCGACAAGAAGCCCATGCCGCAGTGGGGCTCGGACCTGTCGGGCATCGACTTCGACAACATCAAGTACTTCGTCCGCTCCACTGAGCAGCAGGCCGCCTCCTGGGAGGACCTGCCCGAGGACATCAAGAACACCTACGACAAGCTCGGCATCCCGGAGGCGGAGAAGCAGCGCCTGGTCGCCGGCGTCGCTGCGCAGTACGAGTCCGAGGTCGTCTACCACCAGATCCGCGAGGACCTGGAGGAGCAGGGCGTCATCTTCCTGGACACCGACACCGCGCTGAAGGAGCACCCGGAGCTCTTCCAGGAGTACTTCGGCACGGTCATCCCCGTCGGTGACAACAAGTTCGCGTCGCTGAACAGCGCGGTGTGGTCCGGCGGCTCGTTCATCTACGTGCCCAAGGGTGTCCACGTCGACATCCCGCTGCAGGCCTACTTCCGGATCAACACCGAGAACATGGGCCAGTTCGAGCGGACGCTGATCATCGTCGATGAGGACGCCTACGTCCACTACGTCGAGGGCTGCACGGCGCCGATCTACAAGTCGGACTCGCTGCACTCCGCGGTGGTCGAGATCATCGTGAAGAAGGGCGGCCGCTGCCGCTACACGACCATCCAGAACTGGTCGAACAACGTCTACAACCTGGTCACCAAGCGTGCCGTCGCCTACGAGGGCGCGACCATGGAGTGGGTCGACGGCAACCTCGGCTCCAAGGTGACCATGAAGTACCCGGCGGTCTACCTCATGGGCGAGCACGCCAAGGGCGAGACCCTGTCCATCGCCTTCGCGGGCGAGGGCCAGCACCAGGACGCCGGCTCCAAGATGGTCCACATGGCGCCGAACACCTCCTCCAACATCGTCTCCAAGTCGGTGGCGCGGGGTGGCGGCCGGACCTCCTACCGCGGTCTGGTCGAGATCGGCGAGGGCGCCGCGGGCTCCAAGTCCAACGTGCTGTGTGACGCCCTGCTGGTGGACACCATCTCCCGTTCGGACACCTACCCCTACGTCGACGTCCGCGAGGACGACGTGTCGATGGGCCACGAGGCGACCGTCTCCAAGGTCAGCGAGGACCAGCTCTTCTACCTGATGGCGCGCGGTCTGTCCGAGGACGAGGCCATGGCGATGATCGTGCGCGGCTTCGTCGAGCCGATCGCCCGTGAACTGCCGATGGAGTACGCACTCGAGCTCAACCGCCTGATCGAGCTGCAGATGGAAGGCGCGGTCGGCTGACGGCCACGGCACACTCAACGACCGACGCGGCGGCCGTCCTGCGGGCAGGCCGAGCATCGCAACCAGAAAGCGAGCACTACGACAGCCATGGCTGAGGCTCAGAACTCCCCCAAGTCCTCGAATGCCCTCGGACAGGGGGGACCCCCACCGGCGGGTTCCACGACCACCGGCTCCATCGCGGTGGCCGCGGAGTCGACCGTCGCCACCCGGATGAGCGCCCCGCCGTCCTACGACGTGGCGGACTTCCCGGTGCCGCACGGCCGCGAGGAGGAGTGGCGCTTCACGCCCCTCGGGCGTCTGAAGGGGCTGCACGACGGCAGCGCCGAGGCCGGCGGCCCGGACCTGAAGATCGACATCACCGCGCCCGAGGGCGTCACGCATGAGCTGGTCGACCGCACCGACCCGCGGGTCGGCAAGGCCGGGACGCCCGTGGACCGGGTCGCCGCCCAGGCGTACAGCTCCTTCGAGAAGGCGTCGGTGATCTCGGTCCCCAAGGACGCCCAGCTCTCCGAGCCGATCCGGGTCACCGTCCACGGTGAGGGCGGCACGGCCTACGGCCACCAGGTCATCGAGCTCGGTGCGTTCGCCGAGGCCGTCGTCGTCATCGACCACACCGGTGACGCGGTGCTCGCCGCCAATGTCGACTACCTCCTCGGCGACGGCGCCAAGCTGACCGTCGTCTCCGTCCAGGACTGGGACGACCACGCGGTCCACGCCGGGCAGCACAACGCCCTGGTCGGCCGGGACGCGAGCTTCAAGTCCGTGGTCGTCACCTTCGGCGGCGACCTCGTCCGGCTGCACCCCCGGGTCACCTACGCGGCCCCCGGCGGCGAGGCCGAGTTCTACGGTCTGTACTTCACCGAGCAGGGCCAGCACCACGAGCACCGGCTCTTCGTCGACCACGACGCCGCCAACTGCCGCTCCAACGTCGTCTACAAGGGCGCGCTGCAGGGCGACGACGCGCACGCCGTGTGGATCGGTGACGTCCTGATCCAGGCCTCCGCGACCGGCACGGACACCTACGAGCTCAACCGCAACCTCGTCCTCACCGACGGCGCGCGGGTCGACTCGGTGCCCAACCTCGAGATCGAGACCGGTGAGATCGTCGGCGCCGGCCACGCCTCGGCGACCGGCCGGTTCGACGACGAGCAGCTGTTCTACCTGATGGCCCGCGGCATCCCGGCCGACGAGGCCCGCCGCCTGGTCGTCCGCGGCTTCTTCGCCGAGCTGGTCCAGCAGATCGGTCTCCCGGACGTGGAGGAGCGTCTGATGAGCAAGATCGAGGCCGAGCTGGAAGCGGCCGCGGCATGACGTACGTACGCGCAGCGGCGCTGAGCGAGCTGGAGGACGACACCCCCAAGCGGGTGGAGATCGACGGCACGCCCATCTCCCTGGTCCGCACCGAGGGCGAGGTGTTCGCGATCAACGACATCTGCTCGCACGCGAACGTCTCCCTCTCGGAGGGCGAGGTCGAGGACTGCTCGATCGAGTGCTGGCTGCACGGTTCGAGCTTCGACCTGCGCACCGGCAAGCCGAGCGGCCTTCCCGCGACGCGCCCCGTCCCCGTATACCCCGTCAAGATCGAAGGGGACGACGTGCTCGTCTCCGTCACCCAGGAGTCCTGAGTCACCCATGGCAACGCTTGAGATCCACGACCTGCACGTCTCCGTCGAGGCCGAGAACGGCCCGCGCGAGATCCTGAAGGGCGTCGACCTGACCGTGAAGCAGGGCGAGACGCACGCCATCATGGGCCCCAACGGCTCCGGCAAGTCGACCCTCGCCTACTCCCTCGCGGGTCACCCCAAGTACACGATCACCGGCGGCACCGTCACCCTCGACGGCGAGGACGTCCTGGAGATGTCCGTCGACGAGCGCGCGCGGGCCGGCGTCTTCCTCGCCATGCAGTACCCGGTCGAGGTGCCCGGCGTCTCGGTCTCCAACTTCCTGCGGACCTCCGCCACCGCGATCCGCGGTGAGGCCCCCAAGCTGCGGCTGTGGGTCAAGGAGGTCAAGGAGGCCATGGAGCGGCTCCAGATGGACCCCTCCTTCGCCGAGCGCAACGTCAACGAGGGCTTCTCCGGCGGTGAGAAGAAGCGCCACGAGATCCTCCAGCTGGAGCTGCTGAAGCCGGCCATCGCGATCCTCGACGAGACCGACTCCGGTCTGGACGTCGACGCGCTGCGCACCGTCTCCGAGGGCGTCAACCGCGTCCGTGAGACCGGCGAGGTCGGCACCCTGCTGATCACCCACTACACGCGCATCCTGCGCTACATCAAGCCCGACCACGTCCACGTCTTCGCCAACGGCCGGATCGCCGAGTCCGGTGGCGCCGAGCTCGCGGACAAGCTGGAGGCCGAGGGCTACGAGGCTTACACGAAGGGCGGCGCAACCGCGTGACACAGCTGCCGGGCCTCCTCGACACCGAGGCGATCCGTAAGGACTTCCCCCTTCTGGACCGCCAGGTCCATGACGGGAAGAAGGTCGTGTACCTGGACAACGCGGCGACCTCGCAGAAGCCGCGCCAGGTCCTCGACGCCCTGAACGCCTACTACGAACGCCACAACGCCAACGTCCACCGCGGCGTGCACGTGCTCGCCGAGGAGGCCACGGCGCTGTACGAAGGCGCCCGCGACAAGGTGGCCGCCTTCATCAACGCTCCGAGCCGCGACGAGGTCATCTTCACCAAGAACGCCTCCGAGTCGCTCAACCTCGTGGCCAACATGCTCGGTTGGGCCGAAGAGCCCTACCGGGTGGACCGCGAGACCGAGATCGTCATCACGGAGATGGAGCACCACTCCAACATCGTCCCGTGGCAGCTGCTCGCGCAGCGCACCGGCGCGAAGCTGAAGTGGTTCGGCATCACCGACGACGGCCGTCTCGACCTGTCCAACATCGAAGAGGTCATCACCGAGCAGACGAAGATCGTCTCCTTCACGCTGGTCTCCAACATCATGGGCACGGTCAACCCGGTCGAGACGATCATTCGTCGCGCCCAGGAGGTCGGCGCGCTGGTCTGCATCGACGCCTCGCAGGCCGCCCCGCACATGGTGCTGGACGTGCAGGCGCTGCAGGCCGACTTCGTGGCCTTCACCGGCCACAAGATGTGCGGCCCGACCGGTATCGGCGTCCTCTGGGGCCGCCAGGAACTGCTGGAGGACCTCCCGCCGTTCCTCGGTGGCGGCGAGATGATCGAGACCGTCTCGATGCACTCCTCGACCTATGCGCCCGCGCCGCACAAGTTCGAGGCCGGTACGCCCCCGATCGCCCAGGCCGTCGGCCTCGGCGCGGCCGTGGACTACCTCACCTCGATCGGCATGGACAACATCGCCGCGCATGAGCACGCGATCACCGAGTACGCCGTCAAGCGGCTGCTGGAGGTCCCCGACCTGCGCATCATCGGCCCGAGCACGGCCGAGGACCGCGGGGCGACGCTCTCCTTCACGCTCGGCGACATCCATCCGCACGACGTCGGCCAGGTGCTGGACGAGCAGGGCATCGCGGTCCGGGTGGGCCACCACTGCGCACGGCCGGTGTGCCTGCGCTACGGAATCCCCGCGACCACGCGAGCGTCGTTCTATCTGTATTCCACGCCCGCCGAGGTCGACGCCTTGGTCGAGGGCCTGGAACACGTCCGCAACTTCTTCGGTTAAGCAAGCACTGCCGGTAAACAAGCACAGCGGATGAGGACGAGGACTGACTGAGCCGTGAAGCTGGATTCCATGTACCAGGACGTCATCCTGGACCACTACAAGCACCCCCATGGGCGCGGTCTTCGGGACGGCGACGCCGAGGTGCACCATGTCAACCCCACGTGCGGTGACGAGATCACGCTGCGCGTGCGGCTCGACGGCGCGACGATTGAGGACGTGTCCTACGAGGGCCAGGGCTGCTCCATCAGCCAGGCCAGCGCGTCGGTGCTCAACGAGCTCCTGGTGGGCAAGCAGCTCGGTGACGCGCAGAAGATCCAGGAGACGTTCCTGGAGCTGATGCAGTCCAAGGGCCAGGTCGAGCCGGATGACGCGATGGAGGAGATCCTGGAGGACGCGGTGGCGTTCGCCGGTGTCTCCAAGTACCCGGCGCGCGTGAAGTGTGCCCTGCTCAGTTGGATGGCCTGGAAGGACGCCACGGCCAAGGCCCTCTCCGAGGAGGCGAAGACCGCATGACCGACACTCCGACCACCACGAAGCCTGCCTCCGAGGAGGAGGTCCGCGAGGCGCTGTACGACGTCGTGGACCCCGAACTGGGCATTGACGTCGTCAACCTGGGGCTGATCTACGGCATCCACGTCGACGACGCCAACATCGCCACCATCGACATGACGCTGACCTCCGCGGCCTGCCCGCTGACCGACGTCATCGAGGACCAGGCGAAGTCCGCCACGGACGGCATCGTCAATGAGCTGAAGATCAACTGGGTCTGGATGCCCCCGTGGGGCCCGGACAAGATCACCGACGACGGCCGCGAACAGCTCCGCGCCCTGGGCTTCAACGTCTGAGACGTCGGCCCCGCAAGACCAGCCGAACGGCCGTGCCCCCGGATTTTCCGGCGGGCACGGCCGTTTCGCCGTATCGGGGGCACCCCCGGCCGGCTGGAAAGGTGGCCCGACCGCACTGTGTACGCCCGTACGCAACGTTGTGTACGCTCGTACGCATGGCCTATCTGACTCTTGCCGGCGCGATCCTCTCCGAGGTCCTCGCGACCACCGCGATGAAGTACAGCGACGGCTTCAGCAGGCTGTGGCCGTCGGTGTGGACGGCGCTGGGGTATCTGCTCGCGTTCGGGCTGCTCGCGCAGACGCTCAAGTCGATGAGTGTCGGGACCGCGTATGCCATCTGGGCCGGTACGGGGACGGCGATGATCGCGGCGATCGGGATGGTGTTCCTGGGGGAGAGTGCCAGTGCGCTGAAGATCCTCGGGGTGCTGCTGGTGATCGTCGGTGTCGTGGTGCTGAATCTGGACGGGGCGCACTGATGGCCCGGCGCTACGATCCCGACCGGCGGCAGCGGATCATCGACGCGGCGATCGCGGTGGTCGGCGAGCGCGGGATCGCCGGGCTCAGCCACCGTGCGGTGGCCGCCGCGGCGGATGTGCCGCTCGGCTCGACCACGTACCACTTCGCCTCCCTGGACGAGCTGCTGATCGCCGCGTTGCGGCAGGTCAACGGCGTATGCCTGGCCGAGTTCGCACGCTGGGTCGACGGGATCGATCCGGCGGTGCCACTCGCCGAGGAGGTCGCCCGGCTGGTCGCGGACACCCTGGCCGGGGACCGCTCGCGGATGGAGCTGGAGTACGAGCTGTATCTGGCGGCGCTGCGGCACGAGGCGGTGCGGCCGATCGCCGCGGAGTGCCTGGACGAGATGGTGCGGCTGCTCGGGCGGCGGATCGGCGACGTCCGGACCGCGCGGGCCGTGGTGGCGTTCACCGACGGGCTGGTGCTGCAGCATCTGCTGACCGGGCAGCCCTTCGACCCCGCGTCCGTACGGGCCGGGCTGGCCGGCGTGCTGGGCTGAGCCGGCGGCCCGGCGCCCGGGGCCGCCCGTCGTCCGGCGGGCACCGGCGCCTCGTCGGCGCGCGCCCGGCGCCCGGCACGCCCGTGTGAACGGCGTGGTACGGCCCGCCGGCCCGGCCCGATCGCTGAGACCGGTTCGCCTCGGTGGGCACCCTGCGGTTAGGTTTCGAACATGACCGAAGCTGCTGCACCCCGTACGACCGGCGCCGTTGCCGCCGGGCTCGCCACCGTCACCTCCGACGGCACCGTTCTCGACACCTGGTTCCCGGCGCCCGAGCTGGTCGCCGCGTCCACCGCGGACCTCGGCCCGGCCGGCACCGAGCGCCTGGACGACGAGCGCGCCACCGAACTGCTCGGCGCCACCGTCCTCAAGGCGATCGGGCCCGACCCGGTCCGTGCGGTCGAGGTCGTCGCCGTCCGGACGGTCATCGCCTCGCTCGACGACAAGCCCCTGGACGCCCACGACGCCTACCTGCGCCTCCACCTCCTCAGCCACCGGCTGGTCAAGCCGCACGGGCAGAACCTGGAGGGCGTCTTCGGCCTGCTGTCCAACGTCGCCTGGACCTCGCTGGGCCCGGTGGCCGTCGACGACGTGGAGACGGTGCGGCTGAACGCCCGCGCCGAGGGGCTGCACCTGATGGTCACCGGCATCGACAAGTTCCCGCGGATGACGGACTATGTCGCGCCCGCCGGGGTCCGGATCGCGGACGCCGACCGGGTGCGCCTGGGCGCGCACCTCGCGGCCGGCACCACCGTCATGCACGAGGGCTTCGTCAACTTCAACGCCGGGACGCTGGGCACCTCCATGGTCGAGGGCCGGATCAGCGCGGGCGTCGTCGTCGGCGACGGCTCCGACATCGGCGGCGGCGCCTCCACCATGGGCACCCTCTCCGGCGGCGGCAAGCAGATCATCTCGATCGGTGAGCGCTGCCTGCTCGGCGCCGAGTCGGGCATCGGGATCGCGCTGGGCGACGAGTGCGTCGTCGAGGCCGGTCTGTACGTCACCGCGGGCACCCGGGTCACGCTGCCCGACGGCCAGATCGTCAAGGCCCTGGAGCTCTCCGGCGCGGACCACATCCTCTTCCGCCGCAACTCCACCACCGGGGCCGTCGAGGCCCGCCCGAACAAGGCGGAGTGGGGCGGCCTCAACGAGGTGCTGCACAGCCACAACTGAGCGGACCCGGTCACTGCGGCCCGGCGGGCATCCCCGCCGGGCCGTTGTCGTGCCCGCCCGGAGCCCCGCCCCCGCCGGGCCGATAGGCTTGCGCCATGCGTGATCTTGTAGCGGGGATGCGGTATCTGGGCAAGGGCCAGCGCTGGGTCGCCCAGCACGGCCGGTGGTGGGGATTCGGGCTGATTCCGGCGCTGATCGCGCTGGTCCTGTACGCCGGGGTGCTCATCGCGCTGGCCATCTGGTCCGGCGACATCGCGGCCTGGGCGACGCCGTTCGCCGACGGCTGGGACGAGCCCTGGCAGGGGCTGCTGCGCGGGGTGTTCGTGGCCCTGCTGTTCGCCGGCGGGCTGATGCTGTCGGTGCTGACCTTCACCGCGGTCACCCTGCTGATCGGTGACCCCTTCTACGAGTCGCTGTCGGAGAAGGTCGAGGAGTCCGAGGGGCACTGCCCGCCGTCCCCGGACCGTCCGATGTGGCAGGAGATCTGGATCGCGCTGCGGGACAGCGTGCATGTGCTGCTGCGGGCGGCCGGCTTCGGCATCCTGCTGTTCTTCCTCGGCTTCGTGCCGTTCATCGGGCAGACCGTGATCCCCGCGATCGGCTTCTGCGTCTCCGGCTTCTTCCTCGCCGTCGAGCTGACCTCGGTGGCCATGCAGCGCCGGGACATCCCGGTGCGCGAGCGGCTCCGGCTGCTGCGCGGCCGCAAGGCTCTCGCCGTCGGCTTCGGCACTCCGATCGTGCTGCTCTTCCTGATCCCGTTCATCGCGGTGGTGCTGATGCCGGGCGCGGTCGCCGGTGCGACGCTGCTGGTCCGGGACCTGGTACCGGACCCGGAGCAGCCGTCCGCGGCGGCCGCCGGGGCCCCGGGCCCGTACGGGCAGCCGGACGCACCGGCCGGCTTCGGACCGCCGCCCGCCTCCTACCCGCCTAACCAGGCACCCCCGCAGGCACCGCGGTACCCGCATCAGCAGTCCGGTCCAGGGTCGTCCGCAGCGCATCCGCCAGCCGGCTGGTGAGCCCGGCGTCCGCCGTCAGCAGCGGGCCGCGGACCGGCCCCGCGGGCAGCCCGAGGTGCTGGAGCAGCGCCTTCACGGTGACCGAGCCGGGGGCCTCCCCGCCGGTCACCGCCTCGATGAGCGGGATCAGGGCGAGCTGACGGCGGGTCGCTCCGGCCGTGTCCCCGGCGTCGAAGGCGTCCATCAGGGCGCGCACCGCCCGGGGAGCGGCATTGGCGGCGGTGCTGATGCAGCCGGAGCCGCCCAGGGCCCGCAGCGGCAGGATCTGTTCGTCGCAGCCCGCGTAGTAGGCCAGCTCCGTCGCGGCCAGCACCTTCGCGGACTTCAGCAGGTCGTAGCCGCAGTCCTTGACCGCCGCGATCCGCGGATGGGCGGCCAGCCGCAGCAGGGTCGCGGCGGTCAGCGCGGTACCGGTGCGGCCCGGGATGTCGTAGAGCATCACCGGCAGCCCGGTGGCGTCCGCGACCGTCCGCAGATGGTGGCCGACGGCCTCCTGGGTGGGCCGTGAGTAGTACGGGGTGACCACCAACAGGCCGTGTGCGCCCGCGCGTTCGGCGTCGCGGGCCAGCGCGACGGAGTGCCGGGTGTCGCTGGTGCCGACCCCCGCGGTGATCCGCGCCCGGTCGCCGACCGCCTCGACCACGGCCCGCAGCAGGCTCTCCTTCTCGGCGTCCGAGGTGGTCGGGGACTCCCCGGTGGTGCCGCTCAGCACCAGGGCGTCGCAGCCGCCGTCGTCGACGAGATGGGTGGCGAGCCGCTGCGCGCCGTCCGTGTCGAGCGTGCCGTCGGCGGTGAACGGGGTGATCATGGCCGCCGCGACACGTCCGAAGGGTGGCGCGGCGGTGCGGGGGAGGGGCATGGCGGGCAGGCCGGGAGTGTGAGGGCGCCTCATATTTCACGTCCACTGAGTTGTGCCGGGTGAGGTGTTGAGCAGCGCTACGGGAGTGGGTCCGGACATGCGAAGCGGCCGCCGCACCATCGGTGCAGCGGCCGCTCGGGCATCACAAGCCCATCACGCGTCAGTCAGGCCGTTCCGCGAACGCTTCAGGTCCTGGGTCCGCTCGGAAGCGGACTCCTCCGACGACTTCGGCTTCCGCTGGTCGGCGCGCCGCTCCGCGGCACGGTCCTTGTTGCCCGACTTACGGTTCTGGGACTTCGGCATGATGACTCCCTATGTCTCGCCGAATGGTGCTTACCAGCCCAGTACCGCACCCCCGGCGGCGGTTGGCCCCCGGACGTGGGCCGGACGGGTGACGAGGGGGTCACCGGCGGTGACCTTCCGTGGTGCTACGGGCGGACGCGCAGGACCTGCGGGTCGTGGTCGCTGGCCTGGTCCGCGTACTCGGCGTTGATGTGCACGATGTCGTAGTCGGCGCGGGTCAGGGGGCGGGTGGTGAGCATGTGGTCCAGCACCTGCGAGTTGCCGCTGTAGACATAGCCGTAGCGCTCGGCGGCGGGCAGCCGGTTGACCTGGTCGGTGAGCACGCCGCCGGAGGTGAGGGCCTTGAGGGCCGGCGAGAACTGGTAGTCGTTGAGGTCGCCGGCCACCACGACCGCGGCCTTGGAGTCCTTGGCCAGCAGGTCCTTGACGAATCCGTTGACCAGCTTGGCCTGTGCGGTGCGCTGGGTCTCCGAACTCCGGACCGGTGGCTGGAAACGGCTGTCCAGACCCTGGTCGCCGCCCTTGGAGTTGAAGTGGTTGGCGATCACGAACACCCGGCTCCCCGGGCGGCTTTTGAGCGAGAACTGGCCGACAAGGGGCTTGCGGCTGGTCTTCCACGCCGGGTCGGCCGGCGCGATCCGGCCCGGGGACGCGGACAGCGCGGCCTTGCCGTGGTCGTCGACCACCTTCACCGGGGTGGTGGCGTCACCGCCCTTGACGTCCGTGAACGAGGCCCGCTCGGGGTTGAACAGGAACGCCACCCGGATGTTGCCCCCGGGCTGGCCGCCGTCCTCGTCGTTGACCGGGTCGATCTGCCGCCACTCGTACGCCGGGCCACCGGCCGCCTTGATCGCCTCGGTGAGCTTCTTGAGGGTTTCCCCGGCGGTGACCACGCCGTTGTCCTTGGTGCCGCTGTCGTCCTGGACCTCCTCCAGCGCGACCACGTCGGGGGAGGCGAGGTGCTCCACCAGCCCCTTGGCCAGCCGGTCGAACTTGGCCTGCGGGGTGCTCGGGGAGAGGTTCTCGACGTTGTAGGTGGCCACCGCCAGCTCGTCGGACTTCTGCTTGCGGGTCTTCTCCGGCGCCGGGCCGTGGTCGGCCATCTTGCCCAGCTGGGTGGCCTGCAGCGTGTAGCCGCCGAAGTTGTCGTAGTCCAGCGGCCCGGCGGTGGTGCCGGTCAGCGCGTCGCCGACATCGGCCACCGGGAACGGCTCCTGGCTGAAGGGGATCAGCGACGCCACCTTGACCCGGCCGCCGTTGGGGTCCGCGTACGAGCCGTAGAGCGTGCCGCCGCGGGCCGTGCGGTGGTGCCGCGGCTCGGCGGTCACCCACAGCTCGTGATGGGTGTTGGTCGCGCCGACGACCGGGGCGTCGGACACCGCGACGCGCATGCCCTCCAGCGACTCGTAGCGGTCCAGGGCGTACGAGGTGGGGCGCAGCTTCAGGGACTCGATGCTCTTGCCGTCCCCGTCGGGGGCGTAACGGTTCGGCAGCGAGGCCGCGTTGAGCTTGAAGGCGGACGGCAGCGGGGCGTCGGCGGAGACCGTCTTCCAGGTCGCCTCGGTGATCTCGGTGACCGACTGCAGACCGGCGTCCTTGCCGCCGGGGTAGTACTCGCTGACCGTGCCGGAGACGGTGACCGAGTCGCCGACGGTGACCTTCGGCGTCTCCTTGCCGGTGTAGACGAAGACCGCCTCGCTGGTGGCCGCGTCGTGGTCCGGCTGCGGGTCCTGCACCCAGAAGCCACGGGCCGAGCCGAACGAGCGGATCGCGGTCACCGTGCCGGGAACATCGCTGACCTGCTGTCCGGCCAGCAGGGATATGCGGGTGCTGCCCTGGATGTCGTGTATCCGCGCACCGGCCGCGGAGGCGGACTGGGTGGCGGTCAGCAGTCCGCCGGCCAGGGCGGCGCAGACCACCGCACTGGCGACGGCCGTTCTGCGGAGCGAGCGACGGGACGGCATGGATGCCTCCGAGAGGTATGGGGGGTGGCTGTGGCAACGTGAGTACGGAGCGGTATCGGCGCGCGCTACGCGCGTCGATCTGCGTCAATCTCTTGCTCACACAAGGGAGTTGTCAAGCTTCTGCGGGTAACCGGCAGGGGGCGCGTGGGTGAACCGTCCGAGATGAGGAGAATTCCGTCTACGCTTGGGCGGCGCACTCCCCAGCTACCGCTGGGAGGTCCCCCAGCCGTAGTCCGTCCGAGGAGCTGAGCACCCGATGTCCGCAGACCGCCCCACCCTGCCGCCGGTGCGGCTGCACTCCGAAGCGGAGCTGGCCCGCGACGCGCTGAGCGCCCCCCTGATGGCGCGGGCCGCGAAGCTCGCCCGCTGGGCGGAGCGCGGTGTCCCGGTCGGCGTCGGCGGCCAGATCCTGGAGGAGCCGCTGGCCGCAGCCACCGAGCACCTCGGTCTGACCGGCGACGAGGACGGCCCCGCCTACACCGCCGAGGCCTGGCAGCTCGCGGTCGACACCGGACTGGTGGAGATCACGGAGGCCGAGGAGAGCGAGGACGGCGCCGACCTGCCCGACGACGCCGTGGCCGGCACCGCCACCCCCGGCGAGGAGCTGAGCCTGCTCACCTCAGGCAGCCCGCAGGACGTCCTCGACATCTGGCTCGGCGGTATGGAGACCGTGCTCGCCGACGCGGCCGCCCCCGACCTCGCCGACCTGGCCGACCAGCTCACCGAGGGCGGCGAACTGGACCTGGACGCGCTCGACTGGAACCCGGAGGAGGAGGCCGAGCTGCTGGACGGCATCCTCGGCAACCTCTATCTGCTCTCGGCCCTGAACGAGCGCCCCGACCAGGACGTTCCGCTGCCCGCGCTGGCCGCCTCCATGATCGTCCCGGAGGACATGGACGAGCCCACGGACGAGGTCCTCGAAGAGGTCTCCGAGGCGATGATGCGCCTGGACGACCAGTTCCGGGTGCTGGAGCCGATCGGTCTGGTCGCCTACCGGCCCGTCGACGAGGCCCTGATCGAGGAGCTGGACGAGGACGGTGAGACGGTCCTTCCCCAGGGGGCCGGGGCGTCCTCCGGTGACGGGCCGCTGACCGACGAGGACGTCTCCCGCTACGGCCTGGTCCGCCTCACCCCGCTCGGTGTCTACGCCGTCCGCGCCCGGATGCTGGACGCCGGGGTGCACGCCCCCGCGGTCGGCGACCTCACCGACAAGGGCGCCGATGTCCTCCTGGAGGCGCTGCCCGACTACCCCGAGGCGCTCGCCCAGGCCGAGTCCGAGCTCTGGCTCGCCGCCCGGACGCCGCTCGACGCCGCCCGGGACCTGCTCACGTCCGCCCGCGGGGACGACGAGCGCGCCCCGCGGCGCCGGCTCGCCGCCCAGCAGACCCTCTCGCTGGTTTCGCCGGACGCCGAGGCCGCGCTGCGTGAGGTGCTCGACGACCGGCAGCTCGGCGGCCTGGCCCGGGTCTGGCTCGCCGAGCGCGCGCTGCCCGGTATCCCCGAGCCGTCCCAGGAGATGATCTTCTGGCTGACCATCGACACCCTCGCGGCGCAGCTCGGGGACAGCGCCGACGAGGAGGCCACGACCGAGCTGCGCGACCTCGTACAGGGCCTGACCGAGCAGCACAGCGGGTTCTTCGACACCGCCTGGCGGGTGGACCACCCGGGCACCGCCGACGTCCTGGAGGCCATGGGCCGGCTGCACCCGGACAAGAAGGCCGCCAAGGAGGCCCGCAAGGCCGCGTTCAAGGCGCGCTCGCGCCAGTCCGGCTGATACGGCACGGCCGGACGGGCGGAATCGAGCCATGCCCCGGGGCGTGTGCGGCGGACCAGGACAGGTACCTGGTCCGCCGGACACGCCCCAATTGCTTCCCGGATGTCGTACCCCGTTCAACTGGAATTCGACGGCGCACGAAAGCGTGTGCCCGCAGGCACAGGGGAGAAGAAACCGGCCATCCAGGAGATGAGAATGCCGCTCACCCGCAGAGACTTCGCCAAGCGTTCCGCCCTCACCGGCGCGGGCGTCGCACTGGCCGGCAGCGTCGGCGTGCTGGCCTCCGCACCGGGAGCCATCGGCGCGGAGACACCGGACGCCGGCGCGGAGGGCGCGGCGGACGGCACCGGCCTCGGCTACGGCCCGCTGGTCCCGGACCCGGACGGCATCCTCGCGCTGCCCGCCGGATTCTCGTACCGGATCATCACCCGGACCGGCGTCACCCAGCTCGACAGTGGTGAGTCCACCCCCTCCAACCACGACGGCACCGGCACCTTCGAGGGCCCCCGCGGCACCACCCTCCTGGTCAACAACCACGAGCTGAAGGGCCCGCGCGCCGACTGGCCGCACCCGGTGCCGCTGGCCGAAGGCCTGGTCTACGACCCGGCGGCGTCCGGCGGCTGCACCGTGGTCGAGGTCGCCAAGGACGGCAGCCCGGTCGGCGAGTGGGTCGGCGTCGCCGGTACCTCCACCAACTGCGCGGGCGGCACCACCCCTTGGGGCACCTGGCTCACCGGCGAGGAGACCGAGGACAAGGCCGGCGAACACGGCATGACCAAGGACCACGGCTATGTCTTCGAGGTCGACCCGCACGACCCCAAGGCCGGCCGCGACCCCAAGCCGGTCAAGGCGCTGGGCCGCTACGCCCACGAGGCCGTCGTCGTCGACCCCAAGCGCGGCCACCTCTACCTGACCGAGGACGCCTCCGGCCCCAACGGCCTCTTCTACCGCTGGACCCCGCCGTACGGTTTCCGCCACGGCCGCGGTCAGCTGCGCTCGCTCGCCGATGACGCGGGTGTGCTGGAGGCCTTCAAGTGCTTCGACTCCGGCGGCCGGTTCGTCGACGACCTCTCGCGCGCCACCAAGGCCGGCACGGTCTACGGCGTCGACTGGGTCGAGGTCGCCGACCGGGACGCCCGTGAGGTCTCGGTGCGCAAGCAGTTCAAGGACGGCGAGGTCACCCGTGCCCGCAAGCTGGAGGGCCTGTGGTGGGCGGACGGCGGCGCGTACGTGGTGTCCTCCTACGCCCGTGACGAGAGCCCCGTCCAGCACGACGGACAGGTGTGGTTCTACGACCCGCGGCGGCGGACCCTGACCCTGAAGGTGCTGCTGGGCGTCAACCCCGACCCCTCCAAGGACGGCGCGCTCGACGGCCCCGACAACATCACCGTCTCGCCCTACGGCGGGCTGATCATCGCCGAGGACGGCGAGGGCGTCCAGCACCTCTTCGGGGCCACCGACGACGGCCGGACCTACCCCATCGCCCGCAACGAGCTCAACATCGGCACCGCGGCCGAGCCCGAGTTCAGCGAGTTCACCGGCCCGGTCTTCTCCCCGGACGGGCAGACGCTGTTCGCCAACATCCAGGAGCCCGGCATCATGCTGGCCATCACCGGGCCGTGGCAGCGGCAGAGCCGGTAGCGGCAGCGGTACGTCCGGCGGCGGCTCAGCCGGCCGCCGCCGTCAGGACGTAGTAGTCCAGCAGCCCGGTCTCATACGCCGTCAGATAGCGGCGCGGCCACTCGTCGTCGTGGAGTTCCGGCTGCTGGGCCATGTAGCGGTCGTACGACTCCCAGACGCCGTCGCCGATCGGCCGGACCCGTACCTCCCGCAGACCCGCCGCGGCCAGGGTCGCGGCGACCTCGTCGACCACATGCGGGACGTCCAGGCCGTCGGCGTACGGGGGCAGCAGCTCGGGCAGCGCGCGGGCGGCCGCCGGGGTGCGGGCGAAGAAGGTGGTCAGCGCCAGCCGGCCGGACGGGCGCAGCACCCGGGCGGTCTCCCGGGCGAAGCCGGGCAGATCACGGAAGTGCTGCGCCGCCTCGACGGAGAACAGACAGTCGACGGAGTCGTCGGGCAGCGGGATGCGCTGGGCCGCGCCCAGGACGAACTCCAGCCGGCCGGGTGCGTCCGCGGACGTGTCGAGCAGGTCCGCATGGGTCTCCCGGGCGCGGGCGATCTGGTCGGGGTGGGCGTCCAGCCCGATGACCGTCCCCAGCCCGAACTCCCGCAGCGCCAGCGCACAGCCCAGCCCACGGCCGCAGCCGACGTCCAGGGCGGTGCGGCCCCGCGGCGCGTCGAAGGTGCCGAGCACCAGGCGGTAGAGGTCCTCCTCGCTGCGCACCCGGTCGGCCCGGGTCAGCTCGCGGCCGGGGCCGGGCAGGCCCTTCCAGTAGCCGAAATTGATGAAGCCGCCGGCGAAGGCGGGGACGGTGCTGAGGTCGAATTCGCCGTAGATCCGCGCGACCCGGTCCGGAAGCTCCGTGGGCGCTGGGCCGTCCGGGGGGTCCGCGGGTGCGGCCGGCGGCGGCTGCTGCGTCATCGAACGCTCCTCGTGCGTGCCGTGGGGGACGGGCCCTGACGGGCGCCGCCGTGCCGGGCCGTGGCGGACGGGCCCGGTGGGAACGGGGCGGAGCCCCGGCGCGTGCGGACGGGGACGGAGGGGTGCCGCGGTCGTACCGGGTCCGACGGTGCGGACGACACAATTCTCGGTCCCGGACCGGTCCCGCACCAGGGAAGGCGGTCCGGGCGGCCGGTGGGTGAGCCGCCGCGGCCCTGACGGCACCGGGCCGTCAGGGACCGGGCGTCACCGGTTCACAGCGCCTGGCCGGCCGGCTTGGTCATGCCGCGGACCGTGCGGGCGTCGACGTACTCGCCCATCGCGGTCATCTCCCACTCGCCGGAGAACTGGCGGATCAGCTTGGCCATCATCACGCCGGTACGGGGCTCCGAGTGGGTGAGGTCGAAGCGGACCAGCTCCTCACCGCTCTGGGCGTCCAGCAGACGGCAGTACGCCTTGGCGACATCGGAGAACTTCTGGCCGGAGAAGGAGTTCACCACGAAGACCAGACCGGTCACCTCCGGCGGCAGCCCGCCGAGGTGGACGGTGATCGCCTCGTCGTCACCGGCGCCCTCACCGGTGAGGTTGTCGCCGGAGTGCTGGATCGCGCCGCCCAGGATCATCAGCTTGCCGAAGAAGCAGTTGTCGACCTTCTTGCGGTCCGGTCCGTAGGCGATGACGGAGGCGTCCAGGTCGATGCTCTTGCCCCGGAAGGCGGGCTCCCAGCCGAGGCCCATCCGGACCGAGCTGAGCAGCGGGCGGCCGCCCTTGACCAGGGAGACGGTCTGGTTCTTCTGGAGGCTGACACGGCCCTTGTCGAGGTTGATCTTGCCGGGCGCGGCGGCCGGGGCGGGCGCCGCGGGAGCCGGAGGCGCGGCCGGGGCCGGGGCGCCGGTGGGCGGGCCCCACTGACCGGCGGGCGGCGCGGGGGCCGCGGGGGCCGGGGGAGCGGGCGGTGCCTGCGGGGCGGCGGCGGGGGCGGCCGGTTCCTCGACGCTGACGCCGAAGTCGGTGGCGATCCCCGCCAGGCCGTTGGCGTAGCCCTGGCCGACGGCGCGGACCTTCCAGGCGCCGCCGCGGCGGTAGATCTCGACGATCACCAGCGCGGTCTCGGCGCCCAGCTGCGGCGGGGTGAAGGTGGCGAGGACGCTGCCGTCGTCGGCGTTGCGGACCGTGCCGGTCGGCTCGGTGCCGGCGAAGGTCGTGCCGGGGGCGTCCGGGCTCGCGGTGACCACGATCTTCTCGATGTCCCCGGGCACCGCGGCGGTGTCCACCGTGATGGTGTCGCCGCCGCCGGCCGCCGCGGAGTGCGTCACGCCCGGCCCGGCGGGCTGGTTGTAGAACACGAAGTCGTCGTCGGAGCGCACCTTGCCGTCGGCGGCCAGCAGCAGGCCCGATACGTCCAGCCGCACGGGGGCGGTGACATCCACCGCCACCCGCACGGCGCTGAGCGGGAGGTTCGAGCCAGGAGTCATAGCGGTCATGCCGGGCTCAACGATCGGCTCGCCTTTGCGGTTCCATTACCCGCGGTCCGATGGCCGTCCGGTCCGTTCACCGGCGTTCCCGGGAGTTGCCGAAGAGCAGCCGGTAGCCGATCAGCAGGACCAGCGCCCCGGCGATCGAGGAGACCCACATGGCCGGTTCGCCGAAGTCCTTCGGGATCGGGCGGTGCAGGAACTGGGTGGAGAGCCAGCCGCCGATGAAGGACCCCACGATGCCGATCAGGGTCGTGCCGATGAGCCCGCCCGGGTCCCGCCCCGGCAGCAGAACCTTGGCGATGACGCCCGCGATCAGCCCGAGTACGAGCCAGCTGACGATGCCCATGATGCGTTCCTCGTTCCTGCGCGGAGAATGCGGTACGTAGACGAGGACGCCGGCCGGACGGTACGGGTTCCGTGGCAGGTCTGGCCCGTGGTCCCCACGGGCGCGGGGCGCCGGTCAGTGCGGCCGGCGCGGCGGGTCGGTGCAGAAGGAACCGCCGAGATGCGCGTGAGCGGGGTCTTCGGGGTTCAGCTCGCCCTGGGCGGCGATCAGTTCCGCGGCGTACGGCTCGGAGTCGTCCTGCGGGGCGTACCCCAGGGCGCGGGCGGTCGACAGGTCCCACCACAGGCGGGTGTTGGCGGAGGAGCCGTGGACGACGGTGTGGCCGACGCCGGGTGCGGTGAGCGCGGCGTCCAGCAGCCGTGCGCAGTCGGCCGGGCTCAGCCAGATCGACAGCATCCGCACCGACGTCGGCACGGGGCAGCAGGAGCCGATCCGGACCGAGACGGTCTCTATGCCGTGCAGGTCCCAGTAGAGCGAGGCCAGGTCCTCGCCGAAGCCCTTGGACAGGCCGTAGTAGGTGTCCGGGCGCCGGGGCGTACCGACGGGGATGGCGCCGGAGCCGTCCGCGGGGCGCGGGGTGAAGCCGACGGCGTGGTTGGAGGAGGCGAAGACGACCCGGCGGACACCGGCCGCGCGCGCCGCCTCGTACAGGTGGTAGGTGCCCTCGATGTTGGCGCGCAGGATGTCCTCGAACGGGGCTTCCAGGGAGATACCGGCGAGATGGACGATCGCGTCGACCCCGCGCACCGCCCCGCGCAGCGCCGCCGTATCGGCCAACTCGGCTATGACCGCGTCCGGTTCGTCCTCGACGGGCCGCCGGTCGAAGAGCCGCAGCCGGTAGCCGTACGGCGGCAGCAGCGCGCGCATCATGGTGCCGACTCCGCCGGCGGCGCCGGTGAGCAGAACGGTGCGGGGTGCGGGCATGGGGCGCCTCCTCCGGCTGCGCGGCGAGGCCGCGGGTGCGGATGTCATCGAGCGGTGGGGGCACCGTAGGAATCCGGATTCCGGCCGGTCAAGACGCTTGACGGCCGCGGTGAATCGGCTTGCGGCAAGGTGGCTGGGGCCTTGACCGGCAGCGCGGCGGGGGGGGGGGGGGGGCCCCCCCCCCCCCCCCCCCCCCCCCCCCCCCCCCCCCACCCCCCCCCCCCCCCCCCCCCCCCCCCCCCCCCCCCCCCCCCCCCCCCCCCCCCC
>NZ_JBHYPE010000042.1:0-61085 GCF_042746015.1 Streptomyces sp. NPDC058773 | reverse complement strand
GTAAAGCGAAGCAGTCCGGACACCCCCACCCGCGCAGGCCCGTCACCGCACCCAACAGCCCCGCGCAGCGGACCCCGCCCGCCGCAGGCGCAACGGCGAGCAACCACCACGGCGGGCCAGCCGAAAACGCGCGCCGAGGCACAGCGCAGCGCCAGGCACCGCGAAGCGGGCCACAAACGCCGAGCAACCACCACGGCGGGCAAGCCGAAAACGCGGGAGGAAGGCAAAGCGCAGCGGACCGGCACCCCGACGAAGCCGAGGGTGTACGCCCAGGCGATGTAGCGGCCGCGTACCGCCCGGGGCAGGAACGGCGCGGGGGGGAAGACCGCCTGTGCCCGTCCCGGACGGGTGGTACGGCCTGCGGATTCGGTGCCGCCGCGGGGCCGCTGGATACCATGCCGGGGTCAACCGAACGGTCCGGGAGGGGCTCCGCGTGACGGCGAAGCAGGACGCGCCACGGCTGTCCGATCTCATGCCGTGGTCCGTGGCACCGCTGCGGCTCGGCCGTTCCTGGGTGCGGGCGCCGGATCCGGCCACGCTGCGGGCCCGCTGGGCGGCGCTGGTGGCCGCCGGGGACGCGGCGGAACGTGAGCGGCTGTTCCGGCCGTCCCGGGCCCGGACCCTGCACTCCGCCGTCGGCCAGCTGCCGGGCCAGGCCACCCCGACCGGGCGGCTGTACCGCGCAAGCGGGCCGTGCCCCGAACCCGTGCGCATCCTGCACGGCCCGTTCGACCAGCAGTGGCTGCTGCCCGACCACCGGCTGATCGACGGTGCCCGCCCGGAGCTGTGGCGGGTCGCGGACGAGCGGCAGCTGTTCGCGGTCGAGTGGGGGCAGGTGCCGCAGCTCCCCGGCCCCGCCGTGCTGTGCTCGGCGCTGCTGCCGGACGGCCGGTCACCGGCCGGCCGCCCCGGCCGCATCCACCCCCTCTACCGGCGGCCCGGCGGACGCGAACCGAACGTCGCCCCGGGCCTGCTCGCCCTGCTCGGCCGTCGCCTGGACCGCCCGGTGGGCCCGGCCGACCTGCTCGCCTGGCTCGCCGCGAGCGCCCACCACTCCCCCGACGGCTGCACGGTCCCGCTCACCACCGACCCGGACCTCTGGGACCGGGGCCTCGCGCTCGGCGCCCGGCTGCTGTGGCTCGGCACCCGGGGCGCCTTCGCGCACGGGCCGGACGACGGACGGGCGGGTGAGCGGCCCCGGATGCCGGGCGGCCGCCGCCCCTACGTACGCGCCGCACTCCCCGACCGCGGGCTGCCCGGACCGCTCGACTACGACCGGGAGGAGGAGGCGCTGCTGCTCGGCAGCGGCCGCATCTCGCCGGTGCCGCCGGGCGCCTGGGACTTCCACGCGGGTGGCGTCCGCGTCCTGGAGGCGTGGTACGCCGAGCGCACCGGCACGGGAACGGAACCGCCCGAGGCCGGTTCACTGGCCGCGCTGCGCCCGGCCGGCTGGCCCCAGGAGTGGACCTCGGAGCTGCTGGAGCTGATCACCGTACTGGCCCTGCTGTCCGAACTCCGGCCGCAGTGCGCGGAGTTGCTTCGTAGGACGGCGGAGGCCCCGCATCTGACGGCGGGTGAGCTACGGGCGGCCGGCATCCTTCCGGCGCCGGTCTCCGCGCACCGCCCGGCCTCCGTGCTCGACCATCACGAGGAGGGCCCGGAGGGGCAGTTCGCGCTGCTGTGAGCACCGGGCACCCGGCCGTCGGCCCTCGTGGTGTCCCGTACACAGCAAACCACCCGTCGCAGCACGGCGACGGGTGGTGGGGAATCGTGCAACCGGCCGGGCGGGGACGGGGCCGGGCGAAAGGTTGAGCGGCTCACGGCATCTCCGGGGCGAGGGTCCCGCCCCGGCGAGTACACCGGCGTACCGCCGGCGCCCCGGGCCTGAGCGATCGGACCGCGGGTGCCGCGCCGGGGCGGTGTGATCGCCCGAGATGCCGCTTGCAGAAAACGGATCAGCCGTGCCCGCCGAACAGCGAGCGCCGCAGCCTGCGCAGCGGTGCGAACAGCGACACCCTCGCGCCGCGGCCGTTCCTCGTACGCGCGTGATCGCGCGCGGTGAGCTCCTGCATCAGCGACGTCGCGCCCTCCACCTCACGGTGCGGGATGGCCGGACCACCCAGTACCGCGAGATGACGGTCGAGACGCGCGCTGGTTGCACCGCTCCCGCATTTAATGGCAGGGACACGCGCCCTGCTACGCACTGTTATCTGTTCCATGTCTCTCCCCACCCTTTGAGGGCACCCGGCCCGGGCAGGGTAACCCTATCTCTCTTGGCGGACACGCGTGCAGACCGGTCACCGGATTCACCTGCCTCGCTCTGACGTTGACGAACACCATACGGAATGTCACGTACAAGGCGCGGAGCAGGGCGAGTTGAGCAACCGTCGGCTGTCCGCGCGGACCGTACGGGGCATCTGACGGGCCGCCGGGCCTCACGGGGAGAGACCGGGATCACGGCCGCTCCCCGGCGCCCGGCGCAGCGGTGGTCACGCAGCGGAGGCGAACACCGGCAGATAGCCGCCGGACTGGCCGGCGGCGGTGGGGTGGTAGGACTCCAGGACGGGGAAGGTCACGCTGTGCAGCCAGGCGCTGCCGGAGCACAGCTCATGGCCGGAAAAGGTGGCGTTGACATCGGCGAAGGTGAAGCCGTGGTCGGCGGCGCGCTTGGCGGTGACGTCGTTGATGTGGTCGGCGGCGGCGTTGATCGCGGCACGGGACTTCTCGGAGAGACCGGCGATACAGGTTCCGCTGAGCTTGTAGAAGCGGGGATAGCCCAGGACCACCACGTGCGCGGCCGGGGCCTTGTCGGAGATGGCGTCGTACACCCCGTCGAGCCGGCCGGGCAGGGTGTTGGTGATGTAGGTCCTGGCCTGGGCGACCCGGGCCAGACAGGCACTCTCGCCCTGGAGCGCACAGGTCGTCATGGTGTCGGCGAATCCGGCGTCGTTGCCGCCGATGCTGATGCTGACCAGGCCGGTGGAGCTGCTGAGCGGCGCCATCTGACTGCTGAGAACATCACCCGTTCGGGCGCCGGAACAGGCGGTGAAGCGGAAGGACGAGGGGGAGTGCGCGGCGGCCCAGAGGGCCGGGTAGGCCTTGGTGCTGCGCTTGCAGGAGCCGCTGCCGCTGTCGTAGCTGCCGGCCCCGACACCGGAGGAGTAGGAGTCGCCGAGAGCCACATAGCCCGTGGCGGTGGGGAGTTGGGCGGACGCGGCGGCGCTCGCGCCGGTGAGCGCGAGCGCCGTGGTGCCGAAGAAGGCGGACGTCAAGGCCGCGAATCGGGACAGTCTCATGGAACCTCCCTTAGCAGGATCTCTGCCACATCTGTGGTAGCAAGACTCACCGGTAGTCGGAAGTGTCCATGCCAAAAGTTCTTCTCGGTTCACGGCAAATCTGCCGATCCATGGGGATGTTCACCGCGCGCCCTTGCCCTGGCGCCGACTGCCGGCGCGGCCCGACCACCGCCCGGAAGCCGCCCGCGGCCCCATCCCCTCTCCCCCTCCACCCACTTGACGGATCTTCGCCCCCTTGCGCGGTCAGTCCCCGTTCTGCTGCCGGCGGCGGGCGAGGCCGGGCACGAGAAAGGCGGTGGCTGCCACGAAGACGGCCACCAGCAGGATCACCAGCGGCGGACGGGTCCCCAGCCCCAGGAGCCCGGCCCCGAGGAGACCGCCCGCGAACAGCGAGACGACCGAGAGCAGCCGGCGGCCCACGGCATGGCTGCCGTACCCCAGCCGCGCGTCGCGCCCCAGCGGCGACCCGCTGACCAGGGCCGTCATCGCCCGGGTCTCCACCGTCGTGGTGAGGTCGGGCGGGGCGGCCCGCATCGCGGTGACATTGCGCATGCCCATCGCCACCGCCATCAGGCCGATGACGGCACTGCGCCGGCCCGGCGGCAGCCCAGGGCCCGGCCCCGACTCCCAGGCCGCCGCCGCGGCCGCGGCGAGCAGCGTCGCCTCCGCGGCCAGCGCCACCGGGAACCACCCCCGCTCGCGTGCGGCCAGGGCGGACTCCATTCGCGCCCCCAGGGCCGCGCCCAGCACGAAGGCGGCGAGCGAAACGCTCGTCTCCACCACCGGGAGCCCGCCCTGCCCGGCGATACCGAAGCCGAGGAAGAGCAGATTGCCGGTCTGGGTGGCGGTGAAGACCTGACCGAGCGCCAGAAAGCTGACGGCGTCGAGCATCCCGGTCGCCACGGTCAGACCGACCATGATCACCGTCAGAGGGGTTCCGCTCGGCGGCTCCACGGACGCGGCTCCTTCCGGCGGGCACTCACCTCGCGGCACGTCCGTCCCAGTCTCCGGACACCCCGCCCGACGGACCGTCATTGCGCCGTCTGTGGGCGGCCCGTCACCCCTGCCGCACCCGGCTCATGGGAGGGCTCCGCAAAGTGCCGCCCGGCCGCCGGGAAACGCCGGGATAATCCGTGTACGCGGCGGGGCACCGTGACGGATCATGGCGGCATGTGTGCCGATCACGTCGAGCCGTCCGCCACCGAGGAGTCCCTTCCGCTCCGGCTGGCCCTGGACGACAGCGATTCGCCCGCCGATGTCGTCGATGCGCTCTTCCTGGGCCGGTTCGCCCGGGGCGAGCAGCCATACGCCCGCAGCCGGTCGGTGGACCGGGTACGTCCCGGGCTGAGCCTGCTGCCACCGGGCGCCCGGGTCCTGCGCGAGGCGAAGGACGAGGACCGCAGCGCCCTCCTCGCCGAGGGCGACGGCTTCACCCTGCTGGTCTCCCGCTGGAACCGCGGCGCCGATGTGACGGTCACCGCCGTCACCGACGCACTGGCCGAGAAGGTGCTCGGACAGGCCGCGGACGGAGCGGAGGACGAACCGGAGCCGCAGCCGGAGAACGTCCCGATGGGCTTCTGGTACTTCTCACCGCGCCGCGGACCGCACCGTACGTCCCGGCAGATCTCGGCGGCCACCTGGGAGGAGATCCGCCCCAACTACACGGCGCCGGTGGCCGATGCGATGGACCGGCTGATGAAGGTGGCACCCGAGGAGATCTCCGGCCGGCTGCTGTTGCTGCACGGCCCGCCCGGCACGGGCAAGACCTCCGCGCTGCGCACCCTCGCCCGCTCCTGGCGGGACTGGTGCCAGGTGGACTGCGTCCTGGACCCGGAGCGGCTGTTCAACGACGTCGGCTATCTGATGGACATCGCGATCGGCGAGGACGACAGCACCGGCAAGGGCCGCTGGCGGCTGCTGCTCCTGGAGGACTGCGACGAACTGATCCGCGGCGAGGCCAAGCACGCCGCGGGCCAGGCCCTGTCCCGGCTGCTCAACCTGACGGACGGTCTGCTCGGCCAGGGCCGCAACGTCCTGGTCGGCGTCACCACCAACGAGGACCTGGAGCGGATGCACCCCGCGGTGGTCCGCCCCGGCCGCTGCCTGGCCCGTATCGAGGTCGGTCCCCTGACCCGCCCCGAAGCCGCCCACTGGCTCGGCACCGACCAGAACACCGGCCGCGACGGCGCCACCCTCGCCGAGCTCTACGCCCTCCGCCGCGGCACCGGCCCCGCCTCGGTCCCGGTCCAGGACTCGGGGGCGGATGCGGGGTTGTATCTGTGAAGGCCGGCGGCTTGACCGGTCCGTATCTGTGACAGTCGACGGCTGACCGGTCCGTGCGCTACGGCTGACCGGGGCGCCCGGAGCCGGACGGGCTGGCCGGGAAAGTCGCTCGGTCAGGAACTCGGCGTGGACCGCTCCGCGGTGTGGCAGCACGTCACAGACCGGGACGCGCTGCTGCTCGCCGTGGGAGACACGCCTGGCCGACCTGCTGCCGAAGCTGCGCTCCGGGATCACCTACGACTGCTCACGGCCGGGCACCTGCTCGACAGGCCCTCCGGCGTCGACGTGCCCGAGATCTACAGCCCCTGGTGGCGCTTCAGCAAAGCCAAGCAAGGCCAGCCACCTCAGCCTCAACATCCAGTTGCTGGGCCTGATTCTGCTGCGCGTCGAGAAGAAGCCGCTGGCTGACCTACTCGCCGAGCGCATCTGGAAGCCCATGGGCGCCGCGCACACCGCGACTTGACCGCGAAGGTGGCGTGGACAAGGCCTTCTGCTGCCTTGACACCACGGCCCGCGACTTCGCCGGAATCGGCAAGCTCGTCCTCGACGGGGGCAGCGCCGACGGCTGGCAGATCATCCCCGAGGGATGAATCAGCCGCCTCTCCACCCCTGCCCCCCACCCCACCGGATCGACGGCTGGGGCTACCCCATCGTAAGCCACGGCCGTGTACACCTACGTACGGCGCTGCCCGGAACACCGACCATGCCGGCGGCACCGGCCATCTGTTGCTCGTTACCACTCTTCCCCGTCGGACTCCAGCATCTGCAGGACCTGCGCGAGGCGCTTCACCGTCCCATTCCACTTGCGGGTCGGGCGAGGAATGACAGCGCGATGGCGGCGATCCCAAGGGGAGCTGTGACCATTCGGCTGCGCCCGTGGCATCGCGGGTGGCCGGCCTGGTGCGGCGCTCGGTGAGATCGGGACGGGGGAGTGCGGTGAGCGCGAAACCGCGCATGTTCTCCGGCAAGGTCAGCAACCGTCACTTTGGGCACACGATGGGAGACTGCGGGCGCATGCACCGGTGACTGGACTGCGCCGGTGCGGGCTGCCAGTGGCGCCGGACAGACATTGCGTCCATCTGGCGAATGTAGGGTCTCCGGATGCGTAGGCCGATCGATCGGCACGCCGAATGCCAGAACAGCCGTAGGGGGCCTGTGGGAGAGAAATTCTCGGTCGACACCGGAGAGCTGGGCGATTTCATGAGAACGCTCAAAAAGGCTCATGAGTCGCTCGACAGTGTGCGAAAGCTGATGAATCAGACGAACTCTGACCGCATGGGCACCGGCGAGCTCGACGAAGCATGCAACGACTTCCAAGAACACTGGAAGTACGGTTCCGAGCAGATCGCCGAGCAGACCAAGAAGCTCACCGAAGCGGTGAGTAAGACCAAGCAGAACTACGAAGAGGTCGAGCAGGCGCTGGAAGAGGCATTCAAGAAGGCTGCGGGCAAGGCGGGAGCGAAGTGACACAGCCGTACCCCCACCTGGGCTTCGACCCCGTCCCCGGGAACGTTGCCGCCGTGTCGGCCCTGAAGTCGAAGCTGGCATCCTCGGCGGAGACCCTGGCGAAGGCGCACCGCTTGGTGCAGCAGCTGCAGTCCGGCAACTCGTGGGAGGGCGACGCAGCCGTCGCCTTCCGTGAGGAGCTGGACGGTGCGCTCCCGGACAACCTCAAGAAGGCCCACACCTCCCTGCTGAAGGCCGCGCACGCCCTGGACGGCTGGAGTCGCGCCCTGCACGGCTATCAGGGCGATGCGAAGAAGCTGGACGGCGAGGCGAAGGCCGCGCAGGACAAGCTCGACGCAGCCAAGAGCCGGGAGAAGAGCGCCAGCGGCAACCCTGACCTCAAGCTTGCGCACCAGACCTTCGACGACGAAGCGTCGCTGCAGAACGCGCAGGCCCGGCTGGATAAGGCCACTACGGCGCTCAACAATGCACGAGACGCGGTCACCGACGCGCAGGACGATCTCTCGTCCATCAAACGACGCGCCCACGACCTGGAGGGCGAGCACTCCTCCACGGCACGCAATAAGGCAGTCCTGATCCGGGATGCGACGGACAAGCTGGCACCTGAGGAGCCAGGCTGGTTCGGCAAGGCCATGGACTGGCTGGACGACAATCTCACGGATGTGCTGGGCACGGTGGCCGCGATCGCCGGTCTCCTCGCACTGATCCTCAGCGGCCCCATCGGCGTAGCCTTCCTGCTGATCGCGGCGACGGCGAGCGCGGCCACACTTGCCTCGCGCCTGTCGGACCCCGCCGTCCGTGCCTCTCTCTCGGACGGGTTCACCAAGGGCGAGTTCGACGCTGACTTCTGGAGCAACGCGGTGGGGGTGGCGGGGGACGCGCTGGGCATGGTGCCCGGAGTCGGCGCCGTGGCGCGCGGCATCAACGGAGCGGCCCGCTCGGCCGGCGCGGCGAGCGAGGCCGTGTCCCTCACCGACCATCTGGCGAGTGCCGGAAGCAAAACGTGGCTCGCCGCGAACCGGATCTCCGCGGCGGAGAACCCCTTGACCGCCTGGGTGGTCAAGGGCGCCGCCAACCCGGAGCGGGCCGGGCAAATGATCGACCTCGGCGTCGCAGGCGCCGGAGCCGCCACCGGCACGTACGGCACGGCGAAGGACCTGATTGACGCCCTGGACAACGACACAGTCAACAATGTGGGCACTGGCATGGACGGTGCCCGGGCTGGCAGCTTCGACGGTGCCGGCAACGGATCCGCTGCACTCAAAACGCTGAAGGTGGTGCTCGGTGCCGGCCACTGACGTGATCATGGATGAGTTTGCCGTCGCCGGATCGGCGATGAGCGCCGAGTGCGACATCTGGTTCGCCCTGCCCCCGGGGTTCGTCGAAGTGCCACTGGCACCCCGCTTCGGACGCACCCGACGCCGGGGCGGCGGAAGGGCTGGAACTGCTCGCCGGACTGGTACCTGAGGAACAGTACGAGTCGTTCCGCTCAAGCACGGATGAGGCTCGAGCCATGGGTGGCCTGCTGGCGCGGACCGGCACCGTCCACCTCTCGATGGGGGTGCACCATGACGAGTCGGGCGACATTTTGCACTCGGTGCTCCTGATCAAGTGGGAAGAAATTCCCTGGACTCCGCCGAAACTCGCAGCCGCGAAGGCTGCCCTGGCTTCGTCGGGTGCGCGCGACGCCGAACTGGTCGACCTGCCGTGCGGTCCGGCGGCTGTGGTAGAGAGTCTGAACGAGCGAGAAGGACAGAAGGTCTTCGAGATGACCGGCTACCTCCCGCACCCCGACGGCCTCCGGGTTGCCGTACTCGCGCTGAGCACGACGGCCGCATCAGACCATGCTCACTACCGTGACATGTTTCACGGCATCGCCCGCATGGTGAGCTTCGACAACCCACTTCCGCCGCAGCTGCGCGAGCAGGTGCCCGAAGCCCAGGAAGTCGCAGCCGCACGAGACGTGTTCGGCTGATCGGAGACTTGTGATGATGGAAGGGACGTCCCCAGTGCACTACAAGACGGCCTGGGAGGACCCGGCCACCCGCCAGGCGTGGCGCCGTACGGCGATGTTCCGGTGCGGCGCCGTGCTGGGCTGGATACTGGGCTTCTTCGCCTGGCTGTTCGCCGTCGTCATGACGCCGGTCTGGCTGGTATGGGTGTTGTGGATGCCCATGTTGTGCGTCGGTATCTGGTACGCCCTGCTCGCAGTGATCAGTGCCGCCTCGCTGACCGGAACACGCCGAGTGCTGCGCGTCTATCCGTGGCAAGTGGGAATCACCGAGGTCAGGTCGAAGAAGAACGGCGGCACACAGTTTCTCGTGCCGAATCCGGAGCGGCCGGAGAAGACCGTGGGCCTCGGGTATGGCGGGGCGATCGGGACGGGGCGGCACTTTTGGGTGCGCGCAGTGAAGTCCGGGCAGGTCACAACAGTGTGGTTCGCCGGGGACCCCCGGTACTTGGGCGTCATGGCGACTCCCGGGCCGCGGAACCTCCTGCAGGTCGCCCAACGGGAGGCGATGGACTCACGGATGTCCCCCCGCAAGCGGGGCGTCAGCCCCGAGGCACGGGCTCTGGCCCGCGCCGCCGGAGCGCGGGTCGGGGAGGACTGACACGGGCGCACCAGTGGGCCGAGTCACAACCAGGCGCTCCCGGGAGGTCGTGGGGCGAGAGCAGAGGACCGGACTCCGCGGGCGCGATACCCCTGTATGGTGGCCCGCTCGCAGTACGCCCCATGCAGGTACGTGATGTCGGCCGGGAGATTCAGTAGAGGCCCCGGAAGAGTCCGACCGGACCTGGTCACAGGCACACCCCATGCTCACATCACGACTCGTCTGCGGGCCGACCACCTGAGGGATGTCCTTGCCCTCTGCCGAATCTGGATTTCCCGGGGTGCGGTAGAGAAGGCAAGGGCCCCGCACGCAACCCGCCCCTCAGCCATGCCCCCGGCTCACCGCACCCTCCCCCGCGGCTTCAGCCCCACCGGCGGAAGATCCGGAGCCGCCAGCCGCTCGCCGTCGTAGCCGTGGACGGTGCCGAAGCGGGAGCCCGTCATCCAGTCCGTACGGGCCTCTTCGATGTCCTGTTGGGAGCGCCCCACGAAGTTCCACCACATGACGAGTTCTTCCTCGAAGGGTTCGCCGCCGAGGAGCATCAGGGTGCTGTCGGAGTCGGCGCGGAGGGGGAGTTCGGTGCGGCCGCAGCCGAGGTAGAGGAGGGCGCCGGGGGCCAGGCGGACGCCGTCGATCTCGCTCTCGCCGGAGATGGTCAGCGCGGCGTACTCGAAGTCGGGGTCGACCGGCAGGCGGGTGTCCGTGCCGGCGGTGAGGGTGAGGTCGGCGCCGACCAGTGGGGAGTAGGTGGTGCCGGGCGAGGTGGCGCCGGCCAGTTCGCCGAGGATGACGGTGGCGGAGAGGCCGCCGCCGTTGATCACCGGCAGGTCGGTGTGGTGCTCGAAGGACGGGGCGGTATGGCGGTGTTCGCCGGGGAGCGCCACCCACAGCTGGGCGCCGTGCAGGAGCGGGCCGTGGCCGTGCGGCGACTCCTCGGAGTGGGCGATGGCCCGGCCGGACGTCATCAGGCCCAGTTCCCGCGGCCGTACGGTCTGCAGGCTGCCGAGGCTGTCGCGGTGCAGCACCTCGCCCTCGCGCAGCCAGCTGACCGTCTGCAGTCCCATGTGCGGATGGGGCGGCACCTGCATCCCCGGCTCGTCGACGATGTCGTCGGGGCCGTAGTGGTCGACGAAGCACCAGGCGCCGATCATCCGTCGGCCGAGGTTCGGCAGCAGCCTGCGGACGACGGTGCTCTCGCCGAGTGGCACCTGCTTGCCGGGCTGGACATCACGGACCGGGCCCGTACGGCCGGTGCCGCCGCAGAGGCTGGGCGCGGGTCTGAGGTCGAGGTTGCTCATGGCGCCACGATAGGCACGCTCGGCGGTGCGGTCCGGGCAGGCGCACGAGGCGCCCGGGGATGATGCCCCGTCATGCATACAGCTCACGCAGCCGCACGGACAGGCAGGTCACACAGCCCTCCAGCTTCTCGAACTCGCTGATGTCCACGACGACCGGCTGATACCCCAGGTCGGCGAAGAGCTCGGCGCTGCGGGGCGCGCCGGCGGCCATCAGCAGCTTGCCGCCGCCGAGGAGCACGACGTGGGCGCCGGACTCCTCGGGGACGGGCAGGAAGCGGGGGAAGGCGGCGGGGTCGTCGACCAGGGGCGGATGGCCGATGACGGTGCCGTCCGGGAGCGCGGTCACGGCGGATTTGAGGTGTAGTACGCGGCTCACCGGTACGGCGACCACGCGGGCGCCCAACGGCTCGAAGGCGGCGCGGAGTTGGCGTACCCCGTCGGCGTTGGTGCGGCCGCCGCGGCCCACGTAGACGGTGTCGCCGACCTTGAGGATGTCGCCGCCGTCCAGGGTGCCCGGCTCGCGGATCTCGTTGACGGAGCAGCCGAGCGCCTCGACGGCCGCGCGGGTGGCCGAGACCTCGGGCCGGCGCTGTCCGGCACCGGGGCGGGCGAGCAGGGCGACATTGCGGAACATGACCACGGAGTCCTCGACGAAGACCGCGTCGGGGCAGTCGTCGGCGGGGGCGACCTCGGTGGTGTGCCAGCCGTGGTCGCGCAGCACCTGGACGTAGGACTCCCACTGGCGCAGGGCCAGGGCGGGGTCCACCGGGCGCCGGTCTATGTGAGTGACCAGCCCCTCGGCGAGACGGGGGCCGGGACGGCGCACGAGCGCCTGCTTGCTGGGCATGCGGCTCCTTTTCGGGCGGCAGGTCGGTGAGTCGACGGGTTGGGTGTGGGGGTGTGGGGGTGTGGGGGCGAGCCGGGTCGTGGCCCGGCCGGGGACCACGTCAGGCGTCGGCCCCGTACGTGGCCCGCAGAGCGTTTTCGACGGCCGTGCGGGCGGCTCGGTGGTCGAGACCGAGGCGCTGGGCGCGGCGGGCGTAGGTCTCGGCGGCCGCGGCGGCCTCCTTGTCCGCGGCCTCCCCGGCCGCCGCGATGAAGCTGCCGTTGCGGCCGCGGGTCTCGATCACGCCGTCGGACTCCAGGGCGCGGTAGGCCTTGGCGACGGTGTTGGCGGCCAGGCCGAGGTCTTCGGCGAGCCCGCGGACGGTGGGGAGTTTGTAGCCGACCGGCAGACCGCCGTCCCTGGCCTGGTCCGCGATCTGGGTGCGTACCTGCTCGAACGGCGCGGCGGCCGCCGCCGGATCGATGGTGATGGTCAAGGTCTGCGGGGACACGGTGGCGCTCCTGGTGCTGGTGGTGGGGCGGGCGGGTGCGCGACGGCCCGCACCTCTGGGGTGTCCCGGGGTGCGTGCGCGGCTGCGTACCCGTCGGTGCGCGTTCTTTGTCGCATCCATTGTGCGCCAGGAGCGCCCGCCGTGACGGGAGGCCGGCCTCTCGGGAAGTCTCATCGCGGGAAGCGGTGCCGTGCGGGAGCCGCCCGCAGGCCGGGAGTTGCCCGCAGGCCGGGAGTTGCCGTCTCTCGGGGAGGCGTCACCGTCCGGGGAGGCGGCTCCCTTCCCCGGAGCGTGTCCGCGCCCTCACAGCTCCAGCACGGTCCCCGTGGTCCGCAGCCAGGCGTTCATGCCGAGGATGAGTTCGGCTCCGGGGCGGATGTCGGGGGTCGCGGGGCCGGAGGTGGCCGCGGCGAGGGCGGCGGAGTCCAGGAGTGGGCGGACGGGGGCGGTGCGGTCGGCGGCCAGTGCGTTCAGTTCGTCGCGCAGTGCGTCGTGGTAGCGCGGGTCCTGGGTACTGGGGTAGGGGCACTTGACGCGGTCGGCCACCACATCGGGCAGGACGTCGCGGGTGGCGGCGCGCAGCAGCGATTTCTCCCGGCCGTCGAACGTCTTCATCGACCACGGGGTGTTGAAGACGTAGTCGACGAGGCGGTGGTCGCAGAACGGGACGCGGACCTCCAGGCCGACGGCCATACTGGCGCGGTCCTTGCGGTCGAGCAGGATCTGCACGAAGCGGGTCAGATGCAGATAGCTGATCTCGCGCATCCGGCGCTGGAGGCCGGTGTCGCTGTCGAGGAAGGGCACTTCGGCGAGCGCCTCGCGGTAGCGGCGCGCGGTGTAGCCGGGCAGGTCGAGCTTGGCCAGCAGACCGCGGTCCAGCAGCGCCTCGCGGGTGCCGGCGCCCCCGGCGAACCGTCCGGAGAGGCCTGCCGCGATCCAGGGGAAGGTGTCGGCGTGCACGACGTCGGGGTCGTGGAACCAGCGGTAGCCGCCGAAGACCTCGTCCGCCGACTCACCGGACAGCGCGACCGTGGACTGCGCGCGGACGGCTCTGAACAGCAGGTAGAGGGAGGTGTCGCCGTCGCCGAAGCCGTTGGGCAGATCGCGGGCGGTGAGCACCGCGGCGCGGTGGCCGGGGTCCGTCAGGGCGGCGGTGTCCAGCACGATGTCGTGGTGGTCGGAGCGGACGTGCTCGGCCAGGGCGTGGGCGTACGGCCCGTCGGGGGTGCTGCGCAGGTCGTCGGGCTCGAAGTTCTCGGTGTGGCCGGTGAAGTCGACGGCGAACGAGCGGACCGGGCCGCGGCCCTGGGCAGCGAGTCTGCGCGCGGCGAGCGCGGTGATGACGGAGGAGTCCAGGCCGCCGGAGAGCAGGGTGCACAGCGGGACATCGGCGATCAGCTGGCGGTGCACGATGTCGTCGAGCAGCTCGCGGATGCGCGCGACGGTGGTGTCGAGGTCGTCGGTGTGCTCGCGGGCCGTGAGGGACCAGTAGCGCTTGACGGTGACACCTCCGCGGCCGACCCGGACGAGGTGGCCCGGGCGCACCTCGTGCATGCCCCGGTAGACGGCGTGGCCGGGGGTCTTGGTGAAGGTGATGAGTTCGGCGAGGCCCTCGGCGTCGACGGTGGGGCGTACGGAGGGGTGAGCGAGGATCGCCTTGGGCTCGGAGCCGAACAGCACCCCGTCGGGGGTGGGGTGGTAGTAGAGCGGTTTGATGCCCATCCGGTCGCGTATCAGCAGGAGTTGCCGGGTGCGTGCATCCCAGAGCCCCAGTGCGTACATACCGTTGAGGCGCTCGGCGAAGGCCTCGCCCCACTGGAGGTAGGCGTGCAGCACCACTTCGGTGTCGCTGCTGGTGCGGAAGCTGTGACCCAGCAGCTCCAACTCGGCCCGCAGCTCGCGGTAGTTGTACACCTCGCCGCTGTAGGTGGTGACGAGCAGGGTGCGGCCGTCGTGGGTGACGGTCATGGGCTGCTTGCCGCCGTCGATGTCGATGACGGCGAGCCGGCGGTGGCCGAGCGCGGCGTGGGTGTCGAGCCAGAGGCCTGCCGCGTCCGGGCCGCGGCAGGTCATGGTCCCGGTCATCGCCTCAAGGGTGGCGCGCTGTCTCGTGAGGTCGTGGTCGTAGGAGATCCATCCGGTGATTCCGCACATGCTCGCGGCTCCTCCTTCGTGGGCCGCGCCGCGTCCGGGCGGCGGCCTGCGGCATGCACCGTACGCACAGGTAGATGTAACGGCCACCCAAACCTCCCCGGAGCGTGCGGAACGGGCCACGCGGTCGCCGGATTACGGAAAAGCAGCGGCAAAGCACGGCCCGCACACCGGGAAAGAGGCGGCAAACGGACACGAGGACGGGGGTGGGCGGGGCGCCACCCCCGCTTGCCGCCTCATCCCGTCGGCCCGGGGCCGTCGAGGACGACCGCGCGGCCGGGACACGACGGGTCATGGGCGACGGCGTCGCCGGACCGCTGCCAGTGGAGCAGGAAGCGGTGGCCCGCCCGCAGCCCGTCCAGACCGGCGCGGGAGCAGGCGACCATGTCGTCCGGCAGCGCGTCCAGCGGGAACCACGCCAGCTCCGCGCACTTGTCCGGTTCGCGGTTGGAGGGTTCGCCGCCCGCGCCGTACTCCGCCTCGAAGAACCAGCCGATCCGGGGCCGCGCCGGGGGCGGGGCGCAGTGCTGCATCACCAGCGCGACCCGCAGGTCCCCGGGCGCCAGCCGCAGCCCGGTCTCCTCCGCGGCCTCCCGGATCATCGCCGCCCTGACGTCCTCACCGTCCTCGGCATGCCCCGAGGGGACATTCAGCAGTCCGTCCGCGTAGCCCGTGCCGGCCCGGCGGGCGAGCAGCACCTCGTCGCCGCGGCGCAACACCAGGTGGACGTCGACGACTTCGGTGTGCCGGCGGGGGAGGTCGGCGGTCAGTACGTACCGTTCGTCGGTCACCTCCTTGCCCCAGAGCGCCGGCTCGTGCACCAGGCTCTCCACGTGCGTACGCGCCGCCAAGGGCCCCACGAGCGCGGTGAGTTCGGCGGCGCGAATGCCGATCGGGTCGACCTCGCCCCAGCGGCCCTCCACCAGCACCAGCCGGCCGCCCGGGCGGAGCAGAGCGGCCCAGTGCCGCAGCACGGCCGCGGGATCGGGCAGGGCCCACAGGACATGGCGCACCAGGACGACATCGAACCGCCGCTCCCCCACCGGGGGTTCGGCGGCGTCCCCGACCAGGAACGCGGCGTCATGGCCCGCGAGCTTGCCGCGGGCCCGCTCGATCATGCCGGCCGAGCGGTCGACGCCCAGGACGCGATGGCCCTGCTCGGCGGCGAGCAGGGAGAGGCTTCCCGTGCCGCATCCCAGGTCGAGGACGGCGGCGGGCGCGGGCGGAAGCCAGGAGCGCAGCCGGGCGGCCCAGGCGGCCCGGACCGCGGGGTCACGCAGACCGTGGTCGGGCTCCTCGTCGAAGGATGCGGCGGCCGCTTCCCAGTAGGCGGCGTCGGCGGCCGGCAGCGGTGATTCCCCCTGGCCGACAGGGGGGTTGAGGGCTTCGGGCGCGGGATGACGGGACGGGTCGGCGGAGGCGTCGGTGCTCATGTGTCGAGGGTGGCAGCACCCACTGACAATCGCGGCGGACGCGGCTTTCGGGGCGTGCTGCGCGGGCCCGGCGGCGGGCGCCGGAGAGAGCGCCCGGCCAGGGTGAGGGGTTACCGTGGAAAGGCCGGTCGTGTGCGACGGCGCCGCGGTGAGAGAGCGTCCGTCGCACGGTGGGACCGGCATTGGACCGGTCATATGTGTGCCTCCCAGAGCGGCCGTCTCTCCGGGGACGGCGTCTTCGACCTCACGCGGACGGCCGTGGTGATGGCCGATCGCGCGGGGGTGGCGCGGGGCTGGACGAAGGGCGCCGAGCGGCTGCTCGGCTATGCGGTGTCCGAGGCCGTCGGCAGGCCCCTGGCGGAGCTGTTCACGGGAGTGGCCCCCGGGGCTCAGCAGGACGACCGCTGGGAGTCCCGGCTGGCGTCGGCGGACGGCTGGAGCGGGCTGGAGGCCGTACGGCACAAGGACGGCCACCGGCTCGATCTGGAGTTCCGCGTGCTGCCGCTGAGGGACGCCCGGGAGCCCTCCGGACGTCTCGTCCTGGCCGCAGAGATGACCCGGACGCCCTGGTCGGGAGCGAGCCGGTCGTTCCTGGAGGGCATCTTGGGCATGTCGCCGATCGGCGTGGCCATGGTGAACCCCGATCTGCAGTTCGTGTGGCTGAACGACGCCCTGGAGCGGATGGGCGGCACCAGCCGCGAGCAGCGCCTCGGGAAGCGGCTGGGGGAGATCCAGCCGGGCCTCGCCGTTGAGGCCATCGAGGCGGAGATGCGCAAGGTGCTGAGCACCGGCACCCCCTCGGTGGGCTACGAGTACCTGGGGCGCCCGCAGTCCGATCCGGAGCGGGAGCACGCCTACTCCACCTCGTTCTTCCGCCTGGAGGACGAGGCCGGCCAGGTGCTGGGTGTCTGCTACATGGTCCTCGACGTCACGGAGAGTTATCGGGCGCGGCAGCGGATGACGCTGCTGAACCGGGCCGGGGAGCGCATCGGCAGTTCCCTGGACGTCTGGCGGACCGCGCAGGAACTCGCCGACGCGGCGGTGCCGGACCTCGCCGACTTCGTCACCGTCGATCTGCTCGACCCGCTGCTCTCCGGGGAGGAGCCGACGCCCGGCCCGGTCGACGCCGCGGATCTGCTGACCATGCGCCGCGCGGGACAGCAGTCGGTGCGCGAGGGCTGTCCCGAGGCGGTGGTGGCGGTCGGGGAGGCCGCCGCCTATTCCCCGTCGGCCCCCGTCGTGCCGGGTCTCGTCGCGGGGAATTCCGCGCTCTTCCAGACGCTGGACCTCGCCGCCGGCGACCGGCCGGCCGACGACCCGGTCCGGGCGGCGCACCTGCGGGAACTGGGTTTCCACTCCCTGATGGTGGTGCCGCTGCGGGCCCGTGGTGTCTTCCTGGGGGCGGCCGCCTTCGCCCGCCGGCAGCACACCGGGCCGTTCCAGCCCGACGACCTGGTGCTCGCCGAGGAGTTCGTCACCCGCGCCGCGATATCCATCGACAACGCCCGCCGGTACACCCGCGAGCACACCGCGGCGCTCACGCTCCAGCACAGCCTGCTGCCGCACGATCTGCCCGAGCAGTGCGCGGTGGAGGCGGCCTACCGCTATCTGCCCGCCGATTCCCTCAGCGGGGTCGGCGGCGACTGGTTCGATGTGATCCCGCTGTCCGGTGCCCGGGTCGCGCTGGTGGTCGGCGATGTCGTCGGCCACGGGGTGCATGCCGCGGCCACCATGGGGCGGCTGCGGGCCGCGGTGCAGGCGCTCGCCGACCTGGACCTGTCGCCGGAGGAGGTGCTGGCCCACCTGGACGACATGGTCAACCGGGTCGCCCATGACACCAACGCCGACGACGGGGTCATCGGAGCCACCTGTCTGTACGCGGTCTACGACCCGGTCGGCTGCCGCTGCACGCTGGCCCGCGCCGGTCACCCCGCGCCGCTGCTCGTCGGTCCCACGGGCGACGGGCAGTTGCTGGAACTGCCGACCGGACCGCCGCTGGGGCTGGGCGGGATGCCCTTCGAATCCGTCGAACTGCCTTTGCCGGAGGGCAGCCTGCTGGCTCTCTACACCAACGGTCTGCTGCTCGGGAAGGCTCTGGACCTCGACGGCGGGATCAGCCGGCTGCGCAGCGCCCTGACCGATCCGCGGGCCCCGCTGGAGGACCTCTGCGACACCGTGATCGGCGGTCTGCCGGGCGGACGGCCGGTCGACGACGTGGCGTTGCTGCTGGCCCGCACCCGGGCGCTGGCGCAGTCCCAGCTGGCGGCCTGGGAGATCCCCGCCGATCCGTCCGCGGTCGGCCGGGCCCGCAGGTACGCCGCCGAGCGGCTGGCGGAGTGGGGCCTGGAGGAGCTCGCGTTCTCCACCGAGCTGATCGTCAGCGAACTGGTCACCAACGCCATCCGGCACGCCTCCGGGCCGATCGCCTTGCGGATGATCCGGGCGCGGGCCCTGATCTGCGAGGTCTCGGACGGCAGCAGCACCTCACCGCACCTCCGCCATGCGCGGACCACCGACGAGGGCGGCCGGGGGCTGTTCCTCATCGCCCGGTACGCCGAGCGCTGGGGCACCCGTTACACCGCCCAGGGAAAGATCATCTGGGCCGAGCAGCCGCTCCGGCCGGCCACCGGGACCACACCGCCCAACGCCGTGGACGCGCTCCTCGACGTCCTGGAAGACCTCGACGACACCGGCGGCCCGACCCCCGCCACCGGCACGGACGCCCCCTGACGGCACCTCATACCGGGCCCAACTCCCGTTGCGGGCATGCCCTGAGAGCGGCACACGGCGACCGGATGCCCAGGTCCCCCGGGCGTACCGACGCCGGACGAACGGCACGCACCCCACGCCGATGCCCGTTTCCTCCCCGCCTGTATGAGCCCCCTCTTAGCCATCCCTTAACAGGACCATAAGGATCACCAGGATCGCCCTTCAGCCCCCAAAACCGCTGTTCAGCGCGGCTAGCGTGCTCATCACAGGCGGGTCGCGGACCGCCGGCGCCGGTCACCGGGGGCGGCGTCGCGGGCTGCGTCCCGACCCCCCACTCCCCCGCCACCCGCTCGACGCACCAGATGAAGGAGACCCCCACCATGACCGCTCGTCGCAAGGCCACCGGGATCGCACTGGTCGGTTTCGCCCCGCTCGCGCTCACCGCGCTCGCCGCGAGCCCGGCCGCCGCACACGGTTCGATGACCGACCCGGTCAGCCGGGTATCGGCCTGCTACGCGGAGGGCCCCGAGAGTCCGAAGTCCGCGGCGTGCAAGGCCGCCGTACAGGCCGGCGGAGCCCAGGCGTTCTACGACTGGAACGGGGTCCGGGACGGCAGCGCGGGCGGCCAGTCCCGGACCCGTATTCCGGACGGCAAGCTGTGCAGCGCCAACAGCCCCGAGTTCAAGGGCCTGGACCTGCCCCGCGCCGACTGGCCGTCGTCCCCGATGAAGGCGGGCAACCACACCTTCCGCTACAAGGCCACCGCACCGCACAAGGGTTACTTCGAGCTGTACCTCACCAAGGCCGGCTACGACCCGAAGAAGCCGCTGAAGTGGTCCGACCTGGACGCGAAGCCGTTCGCGAAGGTCAACGACCCGAAGCTGGTCAACGGGGAGTACGTCTTCGACGCCAAGGTGCCGGCGCGGTCCGGGCGCCACCTGGTCTACAGCGTCTGGCAGCGGTCGGACAGCCCCGAGGCCTTCTACACCTGCTCCGATGTCACCTTCGGTAAGACGGCCGGCACCGCCAAGTCCCCTGCGGCGCCCGCGCCGGCCGCCTCCGCGCCGACCGACGCCCAGATCGAGAAGGGCGCCCCCAAGTCGTCGGTGGGCACCGGTCACCACGACGACTGCGGCACCACCGGCCACAAGGACGGCGCCCGGCCGAAGTCCGCCGGCGCGCCGGCCCACGCGGACGCGGCGAAGGCCAACGCCCCGCACACCAACGGTGATTCCGAGCCGGTCGACGGTCAGCGGCTCGCGGAGACCGGTAACGACAGCTCCACCGCCCCGCTCGCCGTCAGCGGCGCCGCGGTGCTCGCCCTGGGCGCCGGGGTCGTGTTCGCCACCACCCGCCGCCGGGCCGCCCGGCACCGCGGCTGAACCCGGCACCTCGCCGTCCGGGAAGTGACGCCGCCCCCTTCTGCACCTGGGGGGGCGGCGTCGCCTGTTACGCGCCGTGCGGCGGCAGTGCCTCGATGATGTCGTTGGCGACGTGCTGGTAGATGACCGAGCTCCGGCAGTCGACGACCTCACGGCGCTTGAAGACCTGGTCCATCAGGAGCGCGTGCAGCCGGTCGACGTCGGGCACGGCGACATGGACCAGGAAGTCGTCGCCGCCGGCGACGACATAGACGTTGAGCACCTCGGGCAGCGACGTCAGGAATGCCTTGAAGCGCTCGATGACCTCGCGGTTCATCGGCCGGATACGGACCGTGAGCAGCGCCTGGACGGGCCGGTTGAGGGCACGGAGGTCCACCGTCGCGCGATAGCCGGTGATCACGCCCCGGGCGCGCAGGGCCCGGACCCGTTCCAGGCAGGTGGAGGGCGCGATGTTCAGCCGACGGGCCAGGTCGCGGTTGGTCTGCCGCGCATCGCGCTGCAGTTCCCGGACAATCGCCGAATCAATGTCGTCCATGACCCCCATGGTGCCGCAGCTACCGAATTATGTTCGGCGAGACTCCATATTGATCAATCCAACGGTTACCTTCAGCGACTGTGACCGTACAAGAAACATCGCTCGCCACATCCGAACGACCGGATGTGCGGCGGCTGGGCGTCGGCAGCGGTACCGCGCTGTGCGCCGGGGCCGTCCTCGGCCCCGGCGTCCTGACGCTGCCGTCGCTGGCCGCCGCGGCGGCCGGCCCCGCCTCGATCCTGGCCTGGGTGGTCCTGCTCGCCCTGTGCGTACCGGTGGCCGCCTCCTTCGCGGCGCTCGGCGCGCGGTTCCCCGACGGCGGCGGCGTGGCCACCTATGTGCACCGGGCGATCGGGCCGCGGGCGGCGGCCGTGGTCGGGTGGTGGTTCTACGGGGCGGTGCCGATCGGGGTGGTCTCGGCGGCCTGGATCGGCGGGAAGTACGTGGCCGGCGCGGCCGGCTGGGACGGCAGCGGCGCGGCCGTCGTGGCCGGGGTCGTGGTGGCGGTGGCGCTGGTCTCCAACGCGGTGGGTCTGCGGATGTCGGGCCGGGTGCAGCTGCTGCTCGGCGGGCTGCTGGCGGTGGTGCTGCTGGGCACGGTGCTGGCCTCCGCGCCGCAGGTGACCGCCGGCCACTTCGCCCCGTTCCTGCCCGGCGGCTGGTCCTCGGTCGGGTCGGCGGCCGGGGTGCTGTTCTTCGCGTTCGCCGGCTGGGAGGCGGCCAGCCATCTGTCGGGCGAGTTCGCCGACCCCGCGCGGGATCTGCCGCGGGTGACGCGCCGTACGCTCGGTGTCATCACCGTGCTCTACCTGGGCCTCGCGGTGACCACGATCGGTGTGCTGGGGCCGGCCGCGGCCCGTACCGACACCCCGCTGACCGAGCTGCTGATACGGAGCGTGGGCGGCGCCGCCCGTCCCGTGGCCGCCGCGGCCGCCCTCTTCCTGACCTTCGGCGCGGTCAACTCGTATCTGGCCGGGGCCTCCCGGCTCGGTGCGGCGCTCGCCCGGGACGGGGCGGCGCCGCGCGGGCTGGCCAAGGGCGGGGCGCCGGGCGAGGTGCCGCGGCGGTCACTGGCGGTGCTCGGCGGGGCGGCGGTGCTGGTGGCCGCGGCGGCGGGGTTCGGCGGCGCCGACCTGGATCTGCTGATGAGGGCCACCGCCACCTGTCTGGCGGCGGTGACCCTCGCCGGCCTGGCCGCCGCGCTGGTGCTGCTGCCCCGCCGCACTCCCCTGTGGTGCGGCGGCCTCGCAAGCGCCCTGCTGACGGCGGCCGTGCTGGGCTTCGCCGGGCGGCTGCTGCTGATCCCCGCGGGACTCGCCTGCGCCGCCCTCGGCTTTCTGACGCTGCGCCGGGTCACCCGATGAGTCGGCGCAGCAGCCGGACATAGCCGCTCCAGCGGGCGGGCCGGGCGACGCGGCCCGTGCAGGCCCGTTCGGCGCGGTCCAGGCCGTCCTCCAGGACCGCGTCGTGGAGCGGCCGGAAGACCAGCGGCCAGCTGAACCGGGCCCCGCCGCGGGCGTGCATGGCGAGGGTGTGGCGCAGCAGCGTGCGGTCCGGGCCGAGCGGGTGGACGGTGAATTCGTGGAAGCCGTGGAAGCCGCGCGGCGCGGTGAAGAGGAAGCGCACCCACCGGCCCGGTACATGGGCCGCCACGGTGTAGCGGACCGGGCCGTGGCCGCCGGCTGCGCCCGATGCCAGCGGGCCGTCGAGCCGCATCGGGGGCCAGTCGCGGCCCGGCCAGAGCGGGTCGGAGTCGCCGGACAGGCCGTCGAGCAGCAGGCCGGCCTCGGCTTCGGGCACCGTCAGCACCCGCTCGTGCACGTTGTAGACCCCCATCGCGCCCTCCCTCGCCCGGTCCACGCCCCGTTCTAGAGGCGCTTCTCCAATATAGTGGAGAGTACCCTCTAGAACATGGCCAGGCCATCCCGATTCGAGACCGCCCAGCTGCTCGACGCCGCCGTACGGCTCGCGGCCGAGTCCGGACCCTCGGGCGTCACCATGTCCGCGGTCGCGGCGGCGGTCGGCGCCCCCAGCGGCTCGCTCTACCACCGTTTCTCCGGACGCGCCGCGCTGCTCGCCGAGGTGTGGCTGCGCACCGTCGAGGGCTTCCAGGAGGGCTACTTCGAGGCCCTCGAATCGTCGGACGACCCGCGTACCGGGGGCCGGGCGGCCGCCCGGCACGTCGTGGCGTGGAGCCGCGCGCACCCGGCGGAGGCCGCGCTGCTCCTGTACGGGGCCCAGGAGTTCGGGCGGGACGACTGGTCCGACGCGCATCTGCTCCGCGCGGAGGAGGGGAACATCCGGGTCCGGGCCGCCCTGGCGGCGCTCGCGGGGGCACTGGGGCTGCACGGCCGTGAGGGCTTCGACCGGGTGACGCTCGCCGCCGTCGACCTCCCGCTGTCGCTGGTCCGCCGCCATCTGCGCGGCGGCACCCCCCTGCCCCCGCACGCCGAGGACCTGGCGGAGCGGTGCACCGACGCCCTGCTGGCCATCGACTGACCAGCACCTCCCGTACGGAGCGCGGCCCGGTCCCGCGGCGGCGGGCCGGGCCGGCTTCCGGTCAGTTCACGCAGGTCGTCGGGGTGGCGTGGGCCGGGTCGAGGGCGTTGGCCGTCTCGTGGAAGGCGACACGGTCGACGAGCCCGATGGCCACATGCTCGGAGAGGTCGATCGCGCACATGTCCTGAACCACCACATTGCGTACGTCGGAGCCGTTGAGGAACGCGCTCCGGTAGGGGGTGACGACCTCGTCGCACTTGGTCGCGATCACGGTGTAGTGCACACCGGGGAGCGTGTCGCCGCCCTCGTTGAGGCGGTTGAGGACGTCGGAGCCGGCGATCTGGTCGGCCAGCCCGGGGGTCAGCTCGCTGATGTACTTCTTGGCGCCGGGGAAGTGGTCGAGCAGACGGGTCAGCCCGTTCAGATCGGTGCCGTGGTTGTCGGGGGCCAGCCCGACCAGCGTGTTCACCTTGCCCGCGCCGCCGTGGAACTTCAGATAGACCCGCGCCATCATGCCGCCCTGGGAGTGGCCGACGAGATCGGCCTTCTCACTGCCGGTGGCGGCCAGCACCCGGTCGACATACGCGGCGAGCTGCCCGGCGGACGCGTCGACCGGGCCCAGGCCGTGGAAGAACGGGACGCCGGACAACTGGCCGTAGTCCAGGGAGAAGACGCAGTAGCCGCGGGCCACCAGATAGGGCGCGAGGCCGAGCCAGTTGTCGACGGAGTTGCCGAGGGTGCCGTGCACCAGGATCACCGGCCGCGGATGGGCGGCGGAGGGCTTGCAGGAGTAGTTGTTCCAGCCGCTGCTGACGGCGGTGCGTTCGGCCGCGGCATCCCCGGCCGGGGTTCCGGCGGCAGCGGGGACGGTGGTGGCGCCGAGGGCCAGGGCGAGGGCGGGAAGCAGGGTGAGCGTTCGTGACCAGCGCAGCTTCATACGATGCTCCTTGCGGGGTGAGGGGACTCCGAAGTGCTCGGTGAGCCGTTCACGCGATCCGGATCGCAAGGGCCAACGCAGTTGACTCGCAAGTAAGTTACGGCCGGGTAAGCGGAGTGGACCAGCGGTGCGACGGTGAAGGAAGCGACACACAACCCTCACCGGACGTCCGGGGTACGGCGCCCCATTTGTGTGCCTGCGTGACTCCCCTTCGGTCCCGCTCCCTGCCCGTGCCGTCCCGCGCGTTCCGACCGGGGCGGATGTCAGACCCCTCCCGTAGAGTCGGCAACGACGTGGCCAGGCAAGCAAGTTGAAGGAGACGCCGATGGAAACGGCCGGGACGGCGGATCTGACCGGGATCGTGGAGGTCGGGTCGGCGGCGGAGCTGCGCGAGCTGGCCGGTGAGCCCAGCTCCCATGCGGCGAACAAGACCCGCCACCGGCTGCACGACCTCGACCGCCAGTGGCTGGCGCGCTCGCCGTTCTGCGTGATAGCCACCTCGGACGCGCAGGGGCGGTGCGACGCCTCCCCCAAGGGCGACCCCGCGGGCTTCACCCTCGTCCTGGACGACACCACCCTGGTGATCCCGGACCGCCCCGGCAACAAGCGCGTGGACGGCTGGATGAACGTCCTCGCCAATCCGCACGTCGGCCTGAACTACCTCCTCCCGGGGCGCGGTGACACCCTGCGCATCAACGGCCGTGCCCGGCTGCTGCGCGACGCCCCGTTCTTCGACGCGCTGACCGTCAAGGGCAACCGCCCGCGGCTGGCCCTCCTGGTGGAGGTCGAGGAGGTCTTCTACCACTGTTCCAAGGCGTTCCTGCGCTCGGAGCTGTGGAAGCCGGAGACCTGGCAGCCGGACGCGGTGCCCTCACGGGCCCGGATCGTCAAGGGCGTCGAGGCACAGGACATACCCCTGGAGGATCTGGAGCAGCACTACGGCCCCCGGTATGCGGAGAGGCTCTACGGCTGAGGCCGGGGGCTCCGGCCCGGGGGACGGGTCCTAAGGACGGTCGGCCCCGGGGCCGCGGGGCTTCGCCCCCGGAGGCGGAGGGGTCCGGGCGGCACCGGCGGTCCCGGTGGTCCCGGCAGCCCCGCCGAGGGTCGCCGCGGGCCGTACGCTCGCGGCCCCGAAGCGCGCCCTGGCGCGGTCGACAGCGGCCTCGATACGGTGCGCCTTGTCGTCGGAGGGGTCGAAGGTCAGCTGCCGCGCGGCGCGTTCGGCGCGGCACAGGTCCTCCGCGCGCAGCGCCACGGACCGCACCCGCGCCCGCTGGAGCCCGAGCGCGGCATGCAGCGCATAGGCCGCCTCGGTCAGCGCGGGCCCGTGCGCGGTCGGCGCGTCCAGCCGCCGGGTGCGGGTCGTGGTGGAGCGGTCGGCGTAGCGGACGGTGAGGGTGAGCGCGCGGGCCGCCTGCCCGCTCGCACGCATCCGGGCCCCGAGGTCGTCGGCGAGCGAGAGCAGCGCCCGGCGGCGCCTGGCCGGGTCCAGCTCGTCGTGGACGAAGCGGTGTTCGGCGCCCATCGAGCGGGCCGCGGCGTTGGGCGTCACCGGCGTCGGGTCGATACCGCGGGCCCGCTCGTACACGATCCGGCCCGTCCGGGCGCCGAGGATCCGCTGCAGGGTCGCGGGCGGCGCGGCGGCGATCCGGCCGATACTGTCGAGTCCGTACGCACACAGGGCGCGCGCGGTCGCCGGGCCGACACCGTGCAGCGCCGAGGCCGGCCGGCGGTCGAGGAACGCGGTGACGGTTCCGGCGTCGTCGGGGACGGTCCGGATCTCCCCGGGTGCCGCGCCCTGGGCCGCCAGCCGGGCGAGCAGCGGGTTGCCGCCGATCCCGATCGTGCACCGTACGCCGTGCCAGGCCAGCGCGCGCAGCCGCACCAGTTCGGCGATGCCCGCCGCGTCCCGGTCGAAGTAGCGCAGCGCACCGCGCACATCCGCCAGCGCGGCGTCCGGCGGCAGCGCCTCGACCACTGGGGTGAACTGTCCCAGCAGTCCCAGCAGTTGTTCGTAGCACCCGGCGCTCACGGGGATGCCGTCGGCGGTCCGGAACCGCACGTGGAGCAGGCCCGGCTGCCGCGGGGCACCGGAGGGACCGGGCGGCGCGGCGAACGGCCCCGGCCCGGGGGTCATCCCGCGCTCCCCGGGCTGGAGTGCCACAACTTGCGCCCGGTGGCGGCGCGTTCGCCGGGCGGCTGGAGGTCGGCCCACGGGTGCAGCTCGTAGCCGGTCGACAGCCGGATGGTGCGGCCCGGGGCGACCGGCTCGGGCTCCCGGTCCGGCCCGGCCTTTTCACCGGCCTCCTTGCCGGGCCCCTGCCCCGGCTCCGCCACGGGTCCGTCCGGCTCGGCCTCCGGGGCGTCCGCCTCGGCCGTGCCCCCCTCGGCCGTCCCCGTGTCCGGCCCCGCCGCGAGCCGGGCGGCGACCGCCTCCAGCCCGCCCTCGCGGCGGAGTTCGGCCAGCTCGGCGAGGTTCCAGGCGGCAGCGCCGACCACGCTGAGGCTGCGCGGGCCGCGCCGCTGGACCGTACCGCGCACCAGCAGCAGCCAGGAGTGGAAGACCGTGTGCGCGCAGGCGGCATGGCTGTCGTCGAAGAAGGCACAGTCGACCAGCCCCGTGCTGTCGTCCAGGGTGGTGAAGATGACCCGGCGGCCGGAGCGGATCGGGGGCGTCTGGGTGGCCGCCTTGGCCCCGGCGACCAGCACCGTCTCGCCGTGCCGGGCGCTGCGCAGCAGCCGGGCCGGCAGCGCGCCCAGCTCCGTGAGGAACTCCCGGTGGTCGGCCATCAGATGCCGGGAGGCGTCCATGCCGAGGACGCCCAGCTCGGCGCTGAGCCGTTCGACGTCGCTGAGGTCGGGCAGCCCGGCCGGCTCGACCGGATCGACCGGCTCCGCGCCGTCGAGGGTCCGGCCGGGCAGCGTCAGCTGGCCTCCGGGCGCCCGCCGTCCGTGGCGGTGCAGCTCGGCGAGGTACAGCAGCAGGTCCCGCCGGTTCGCCCCGAAGGCGTCCAACGCGCCCACCCGGGCGAGGCGTTCGGCCACCGGACGGCTCGGCCCGGCCCGCTGCCACAGGTCCTGGAGCGAGCGGTAGGGCTGCCCGTCCGCGATCCGCCGCGCCTCGGCCTCGCTCATCCCGTGCACATCGCTGAGCGCGAGCCGTATCCCCCAGACCGCGGAGCGGCTCCCCGGACCGTCCCCGCCGGAGCCCGTGCCGGACACCAGTTCGATTCGATGGGCGACCGCCGAACGGTTCACATCCAGTGGCAGCACCGGCACCCCGCGCCGCCGCGCGTCCGCGAGCAGCAGCCGCTTGGGATACATCCCCGGATCATGGGTGAGCAGCCCGGCGTAGAAAGCCGCCGGATGGTGCGCCTTGAGCCAGGCGGACTGGTAGGTGGGCACCGCGAAGGCCACCGCGTGCGCCTTGCAGAAGCCGTACGAGCCGAAGGCCTCGACGATCTCCCAGGTGCGCGCGATCACCTCGGGGCTGTACCCACGCCGCTCGGCGCACTGCGCGAACCAGGCGCGCACCCGGCCCTGCAGCTCCGGATGCGACAGCGCCCGCCGCTTCTCGTCCGCCTCGTCCCGGGCGCAGCCGGTCATGATCCGCAGCAGCTCGATGATCTGCTCGTGGAAGACCACCACCCCGTAGGTCTCGCGCAGCGGTTCCTCCAGGTCGGGGTGCGGATAGCGGACCGTCTTGCGGCCGTGCCGGGCCTCGATGAAGGGCCGCACCATATCGGCGGCGACCGGCCCCGGACGGAACAGCGAGATGTCGACCACCAGGTCGTGGAAGGTGGCCGGCTGGAGCCGCCCGACCAGGTCACGCTGGCCCGGCGACTCGATCTGGAAGCAGCCGAGGGTCTCGGTCGAGCGGATCAGGTCGTAGGTGGCGGGGTCCCCGGGCGGCACCTGGGCGGGGTCGTCGAGGTCGAGCCGGCGGCCCGCGGCCCGGCCGATCTCGGCGACCGCGTGCGCCATCGCGGACTGCATCCGCACGCCCAGCACATCGAGTTTGAGCAGCCCCAGGTCCTCCACGTCCTCCTTGTCGAACTGGGACATGGCGAAGCCCTCGCCGCTGGTCGGGACGACCGGCGTCCGGTCCAGCAGCGTGGCGTCGGAGAGCAGCACCCCGCACGGGTGCATGGCGATACCGCGCGGCAGTGCGTCCAGCGCCTCGACCAGCGGCCACAGCCGCTCACCGCCGGCCGCCCGCACCCCGCGCAGCTCCGGCAGCTCGTCCAGCGCCGCCCGCGCGTCCCGGGCGCGGATATGCGGGAAGGCCTTGGCCAGCCGGTCCACCTGCGCCGGGTCCATGCCCAGGGCGGCGCCCACGTCCCGTACGGCGTGCCGTACGCGATAGGTCTCGGGCATCGAGACGGTGGCGACCCGCTCCGCGCCGAACCGGTCGAAGATCGCGCGGTAGACCTCCAGCCGGCGGGCGGACTCGACGTCGATGTCGATGTCCGGCAGCGCCGCCCGCCGCTCGGACAGGAAGCGCTCCATCAGCAGCCCGTGCTCGACCGGATCGGCGTGCGCGATGCCCAGGAGGTGGTTGACCAGCGATCCGGCACCGGACCCACGGGCCGCGACCCGGATGCCCATCTCCCGTATGTCGTCCACGACTTGAGCGACCGTCAGGAAGTACGAGGGGTAGCCGAGCCGTTCGATCGTGCGCAGTTCGTCGTGCAGCCGCGTCCAGCGCTCCCGGTCGCGGTCGTAGCCGCGCAGCACCATCCCGGCGGCGCAGCGCGAGCGCAGCACCCGGGCGGCGGTGCGGTGCTCCGCGCCGACCAGCCGGGGCTCGGGGAAGTGGATCCGGCCGAGCCCGATGTCGTCCTGTGGGTCGACCAGGCACTCCCCGGCGGTCTCCTCGGTCATGGCGAGCAGCCGGTGGGCCAGCGCGCGCCGGAAGCCGGCCGCCTCGGCGATCCGCTCGGCGGTGTGGCTCATCGTGGCGCCGTCCTTGAGCCAGCGCTCGCCGCTGTCCCGGGCCTCGGGGCGCCGGTCCACCGGCACCAGCCGGCGGGCGGAGTCCAGGACGTCGGCGACCGGACCCTGACCGGGGTCGGCGTAGCGGACCGCGTTGGTCAGGACGGCACGGACGCCCTGGTCGACGGCGAAGCCGAGGGCACGGGCGGCCAGCCGTGGGGAGCCGGGTCCGCTGCCGGCCCGGCCGTGGTCGACGACCTCCAGGCGCAGCGCCTCGCCGTACAGCTCGCGCCAGGGGGCGAGCAGCCGCGCGGCGCGGTCCGGGCGGCCGGCCGCCAGCGCCCGGCCGACGTCGGAGTCCGGCCCGAGCAGCACGGTCAGTCCGTCCGTGACGGATTCCAGGGCGCTCCACCGGAGGACGGGCTGCTCCCCCTGCCCGGCGTGGGCGGCCGAGACCAGCCGGCACAGGGCGGCCCAGCCGGCCGCGCCGTCGCGGGCCAGGAAGACCACCCGGGCGGCGGACTCGTCGAGGAAGGCGCCGCCGCGCACCGGGGTGCGGCGGCGGGCGGTGGGCATGGGCGCCGACTCGCGCTCCGCCACGGCGAGTTCGCTGCCGAACAGCGGGCGGACACCGGCTTCGGCCGCGGCCTTGGCGAACCGTACGGCCCCGGAGAGCCCGTCCCGGTCGGTCAGTGCGAGGGCGTCCATTCCGCGCTCGGCGGCGCGCTCGGCGAGCCGCTCCGGATGGGAGGCGCCGTAGCGCAGGGAGAACCCCGAAGCGGTGTGCAGATGCGTGAACCCGGGCATCCGCACCTCCTGCACCTCATCCGCCCCCCGGCTGACCTTATGTCCCCCGTTCCTCCTCTCCACCATAACCCGCTCATCGAACATTCGTACGAAGACATGCCGGGGGCCGCCCACCGGTCCGCCGATCAGCCCCACCGATCTGCACACCTCTGCCGCCAACCGGAAGATAGGGGCACAAATGCACTGGACCCGGCCGCCGAAGTGTGGCGAGGAGCTGAGCCATGGCCATGACGGACGACGGCACCCGCAGCACCTTCCTCGGAGAGGTGAAGAGCGCGGTGACGCCGCATGCCTCACTGCTGGTGCTCGGCGTCCTGGGGCTGATGATCGCGTTCATCACGTCGTACACCGGCGCCTTCCACCACCCCGAGCCGACCCGTGTGCCGCTCGGAGTCGTCGCCCCCGCGCAGGTCAGAGGGCAACTGGTGAACAAACTGGACCGGCTTCCCGGCACCCCCCTGGACCCGCGCGCGGTGCTCTCCGAACGGGCCGCCCGGCAGCGGATCGCGGACCGGACGCTCGACGGCGCGCTGATCGTCGACCCGCGCGGGAGCACCGACCGGCTGCTGGTCGCCGGCGGCGGCGGCGCCTCGCTCTCCCAGACGGTCGAACTGGTCGTCCGCTCGGCCGAGAAGGCCGAACACCGCACCGTCCGCACCATCGACGTGCGCCCCGCCGCCCCGGGCGACGGCCGCAGCCTCTCGTCCTTCTACCTCGTCGTCGGCTGGTGCGTCGGTGGCTACCTGTGCGCCGCGATCCTCGCGATCAGCGCCGGGGCGCGCCCCTCGAACGGGCACCGGGCGGTCATCCGGCTGGCCGCGCTCGCGGTGTACGCGCTCGCCGCCGGGCTGGCCGGCGCGATCATCGTCGGGCCGGTCCTCGGCGCGCTGCCCGGCACCTTCTTCGGCCTGTGGGGGCTGGGCGCCCTGACCGTCTTCGCGGTGGGCGCCACCACCCTCGCCTGCCAGGCCCTGCTGGGCATCCTCGGCATCGGCCTGGCGATCCTGCTGATCGTCATCCTCGGCAACCCGAGCGCGGGCGGCGCCTACCCCTACCCGCTGCTGCCCCCGTTCTGGCGCGCGATCGGCCCCGCCCTCCCACCGGGCGCGGGCACCTGGGCGGCCCGCTCCCTCGCCTACTTCCGCGGCAACGCGGTCACCGGCCCGCTCCTGGTGCTCTCCGCCTGGGCGGTCGGCGGCGCACTGCTCACCCTGGCCCTCTCGGTCCTCCGCAGGAAGGACGAGGCGGATGGGACGGACGAGAAAGAACGACCGCACCCGGCCGGCGCCTGAGCCCGGCCGGGCGCGCGGCCCCCTCCACCGCCCCGCCTCACATATGCGTGCCGCCGTCGATCCGGATCTCCGTGCCGGTGATGAACGCGCCGTCCCGCGAGGCGAGCATCGCGATGACACCGGCGACCGTCTCAGGGCCGGCGAAGCCTTCGCCTATGGCCGGGAAGAGCTTGGTGAACAGCGTCATATCGGCGTCCTCGGGCAGCCCCGGAACCCCGCCGCCGGCCGACGAGCCGGCCGCCGAGGCGCTGCACTGGACTCGCGGGCTCCTCCGGACGGCACCGGGCGATCCGGCGCTGCGCGCGGTCTGGCACCGGGTGCACCACGACTCCGAGGAGGCGCTGCGGCCGGTCCTGGCGCGGCTGACCGGCGCGGGCCTGGACGAGACCTGCGGGGCATACGCGGAGAACGGACGGGAAAACGGCGGGAGCCCGGACCGGCGGGTCGACGGGGAGGCAGCAGCGGCGGGCGTCCGGAATGCGGTACGAGAGGGTGCGGCCGGCGGCCGGAAGGCAGCACCGGAAGAGGCGGCGAAGAGCGGTCGGAAGCCGGCGCGGAAGGGCAGCGCGACGGGCACGCCGGGCCGGTAAGGCGACCAGCGGGCGGCCGGTTCTTACCGCTGCGGGCGCCCGGGGCAGCACGGAGGGACCCTCCGGCCCCCCTCTTCGGCCAATCGCCGGAGATCCAAACCCGCCCGAACGACCGGTCGGCGGCCGGATTCCTTCGTTCCGTGGCCGAGCAGCCCATGCCCGGGGCATACCGGGGACGACATCCCCGCTGGCCGGACACGACCCACCGCCGGCCGTCCCGCACCACCCCCGGCCGGTTCGCGCCATTACTCTCAGCTTTCATCTAACGACTCAAAGCGATCGCTCCTTGTCCGCTCGGGATGCTTTTCGGGGTGCGGTTGGGCCAGACTCCCGACCGGTATCTGCACCTTCGAGCAAGGGAGTGTTCGTCATGCGGTACATCACTGGGGCGGTCGCGCTCGGCGCAGCACTGGTCCTGGGCACGCTCGCCACCTCCGCGCACGCCGTCGCCGCACCGGCGCAGCCCACGCGGACCGCCGGGCTCTACGCCCCGACGGCACTGGTGCTGACGGCCGGCCAGGGCGAGAGCCGTGCGACCGCCACGGTGCAGCGCGCCGTGACGCTCAGCTGTATGCCGGGGGCGACCGGCAGTCACCCGAACCCCAAAGCCGCCTGCGCCCAACTGCGTTCGGTGGCCGGTGACTTCAACGCGGTGACCACCGCCGCGTCGGACCGGCTGTGCACCAAGGAGTGGAACCCCTTCGTGGTCACCGCGGACGGCGTGTACCAGGGCAAGCGGGTCTCGTACTCCTACACCTTCGCCAACTCCTGCGCGATGGCCGACGGCATCGGCGCGGTCTTCGACTTCTGACCGGACCACCGGCCCAGCTCCCCGGACACCGGACGCGGTGCCCGGGGAGTTCGCATGTGCCGGGACGCTCACGGCCCCCGGGGAAGTTCCGCGAAGTCCCGCCCACCGGACGCGGCCCCGGCCTAGGGTCAGCGCATGGACACTCCCCCCACCAGCAAGGACTCCCCTCCCGGCCCCGCACGTCCGCACGGCACCGGCGTCGCCGTGCTCTCCGACATCCATGCCGTGCTGCCGGCGCTGGAGGCGGTGCTCGCCGAGCCCGACGTCCGCGCCGCCGAACGCATCGTGCTCACCGGTGATCTGCTCGCCGGGCCGCTCCCCCGCGAGACCCTGGCGCGGCTGCGCGCCCTCGGCGACCGGGCGGTGTGGATCAGCGGCAACGCCGACCGCGAGATGGCCGCGACCCGTAAGGGGACCGGGGTCGAGCCGGGGGATCCGATGGACGCCTGGGCTGCCGGTCAACTCGGCCCGGATGAGCTGGAGTTCCTCGGGTCGCTGCCCGCCGCCGCGACGCTGGAGGTGGCCGGGCTCGGGCCGGTCCTCTTCTGTCACGCCACCCCCCGCGACGACACCGAGATCGCGCTGGTCGACTCCCGGCCCGAACGCTGGGCGGAGGTGCTGGCGGGCGTGCCCGAGGCCGTACGGACGGTGGTCTGCGGGCACACCCATATGCCGTTCGTGCGCTTCACCCACGGGCGGCTGGTGGTCAATCCGGGCAGCGTCGGCATGCCGTACGGCCGGCCGGGCGCGCACTGGGCGCTGCTGGGGCCGGGCGGCGGAGCGGTCACACTGCGGCATACGGCCTTCGATCACGAGGCGGCCTGCGCCCGGATCGCCCGGGAATCGGGCTCTCCGTCGGCGGCAGCATGGGCGGATACCTATGTCCGGGCCCGGTGTTCGGCCGAGGAGGCACTGGCCGCGTTCGGGCCGGGCGACGGCCGGAACGCGGTGCCGGGCACGGACGGCTGAGCGCCGCGGGACGGTGCCGGGGCCGGACCGCGAGCGGGTCCGGGGCCCGGCACCGTGCGCCGAGCCGGTGCGGGGGTGCCTGCGGGTCAGCCGATTTCCGCGCCGTAGGCCTTCAGGGCCTCGGTGACCGGCTGGAAGAAGGTTTCGCCGCCGTTGGTGCAGTCGCCGCTGCCGCCGGAGGTGAGACCGAGGGCGGACTCGCCGTCGAAGAGCGCGCCGCCGCTGTCGCCGGGCTCGGCGCAGACGTCGGTCTGGATCAGCCCCTCGACCGTGCCCTCCTGGTAGTTGACGCTGGCGTTCAGCGCCTTGACCGTGCCGTCGTGGACCTGGGTGGTGCTGCCGCTGCGCCGCACCTTCTCACCGACGGTGGCCTCGGCGGCCTTGGTGATCTTCTGGGCGCCGCCGTCGTAGAGGTTGACCTCGCTCGGGTGCGCGGTGTCGCCGGTGTACTTGGCGAGCGAGTAGTCGTCGCCGGGGAACTTGGAGTCCTCAGTGGTGGCGATCGCCGAGCCGCCCTGCTTGTCGGACCAGCTCTTGATCTCGTTGCCGCAGTGGCCGGCCGTCAGGAAGTACGGCTGGCCGTCCTTGACGACGTTGAAGCCGAGCGAGCAGCGGGCGCCGCTCCCCCAGATCGCGTCGCCGCCGCCGATGAAGGGTTTGAACTCACCCTTGCTGCGCCGGACCTCGACCTTGTCGCCAAGGCTCTCGGCGACCTTGGTGAGCCGGTCCAGCTTGCCGCCCTTGACCGTGCGGTCGGCGGTCACCACGACCTTGTTGCTCTGCGGGTCGATGCCCCAGGACGTGCCGGGGATGGTCGCCTTCGACTTCAGCGTCTGCCGGGCCGAGTCGAGCTGGGCGAAGGTGTGCTCAACGAGTCTGGCTTCCGCCCCCTTCGCCCGCACGGCCTTGGCCGCCGCCTCGTTCACGACGTTGACCACCAGCTTCTTGGTCTTGGCGTCGTAGAAGGCACCGGCGGTGTCCGTCTTGAGCTTGGCGGCGAGGGCGGTGGCCGCCGCCGAGGTCAGCTTGCCGAGCGTGGGCTTGGGGGCGGGGGCCTGGGACGCGTTGGCGTTCGCGAGGGTGACGGTGGCGGTGGCGGCGAGGGCGAGCGCTCCCGCGCCCGCGATGACGGCGCGCCGGTTGGGTATGCGTCGGTGCTTCAAGTCGGAGCCTCCCGTGGGGGGGAAGAACCCGGAAACCGTGGGGAGTTGTCCGGGCCCGGAGAGTGAGGGGTCGGGACTGGCACCGGTCCGCCCCGGGAAGCAGCGCCCCGAGGAGTCGCGTCCATGCCAAGGTGAGCCGAGTATTCCCATCCGCCTCACTCACGCACAAGACCGAGTTCCGGTCTCCTCTGCGGGAGTTCACCAATTCGTCACACGAAGGCCACACCGGCATCCGCGCACTTCGACTCCGAGTGCGGACATCAGCGCGCGCACGGAGCGCCCGACGGACAGCAATGTGTGAGGACTATAACTGGCCGGAAAACACCCGCCGGGAGCCGCCCCTCGGGGCAATGACAAAGCCGTATGTACCCGTACCAATGAGCACATACGGCCTTCATCCGGATATCAGGAAGGGCACCCCCGAGGACCGCGCGAGCCGCCGGGTGCGCCGGTACCGCCTACGGGAGGTCCTCCACCGGCGGGAGGTCCGCCAGCGCCGACGGAAGTTCGTCCTCCGCACCGTGCTCGACGGCCGTACGCGGAGAACGGGGCGCCGCCGGTGCGGCCGGACGCTCGACGCCGTCCCGCTCCGCCTCCGCCGCCGCGGTCTGCGCCTGGGCCTGCAGCCCGGAGCGCTCCAGGAACCGCAGCAGCTCGACCGGGAAGGGCAGTACGAGGGTGGAGTTCTTCTCGGCGGCGACCGCCACCACGGTCTGCAGCAGCCGCAGTTGCAGCGCCGCGGGCTGGTCGGACATCGCCTCGGCCGCCTCGGCCAGCTTCTTCGACGCCTGCAGCTCGGCGTCGGCGTTGATCACCCGGGCCCGCCGGTCGCGGGTGGCCTCGGCCTGGCGGGCCATCGACCGCTTCATCGTCTCCGGCAGCGAGACGTCCTTGATCTCCACCCGGTCGACGGTCACCCCCCAGCCGATGGCCGGGCTGTCCATCATCAGCTCCAGGCCCTGGTTGAGCTTCTCGCGGTTGGACAGCAGATCGTCCAGCTCGCTCTTGCCGATGATCGACCGCAGCGAAGTCTGCGCCATCTGCGACACCGCGAAGCGGTAGTCCTCGACCCGGATGACCGCGTCGGCGGCGTCCACGACCTTGAAATAGACGACCGCGTCGACCCGCACCGTGACGTTGTCGCGGGTGATGCCCTCCTGGGCGGGCACCGGCATCGTGACGATCTGCATGTTGACCTTGCGCAACCGGTCGATGATCGGAACGATCATGGTGAACCCGGGCTCGCGCACCTCGGAGGCCAGCCGCCCCAGCCGCAGCACCACACCGCGTTCGTACTGCTTGACCACCCGGGCCGCCGCCATGAGATACACCGTGCCCGTGCAGGCCAGTGCCACCCCGGCCGTCACCAGTTCTTCGACCATCACGGCCCCCTGAAGATGTGCCGCACGCGTCCGAATCGCGCCACCTACCATGGTATGCCCGGGCCCGGAAGGCGGTCGAGGGCCGGGACGGACGCGGCCGGGCCCCTGTCCGCCGGCGGACAGGGGCCCTCGTACCGCCGGAGCCGGGTCCGGCGTTCCGTGCGGTGAGCCCGCCGTACCGGTCCGGGCCGCGCGATCCCGGACCGGTGCGGACCCGCCCGCCCGGCGTCAGTAGACGCTCACGCCGTACGCACTCAGCGCCTCGGTGACGGGCTGGAAGAACGTGGTACCGCCGGAGGTGCAGTCCCCGCTGCCCCCGGAGGTGAGGCCGAGCGCCTTGGTCCCGGAGTAGAGGGGACCACCGCTGTCGCCGGGCTCGGCACAGACCGTGGTCTGGATGAGTCCGGAGACGATGTCGCCGCCGCCGTAGTTGACGGTGGCGTTCAGCGCGGTGACCTTGCCGCTGTGGGTGCCGGTGGTGGAGCCCCGGCGGGTGACCGTCTGGCCGACGCTCGGGGTACCGGCGCTGGTGATGTCCTGGCTGCCGACCGTGCCGGCGTGCGCCACGGAGGAGTTCGTGTACTTCACGATGCCGTAGTCGTTGCCGGGGAAGCTGGAGCCTGCGGTCGGGCCGATGCTGGTGGTGTGCGAGGAGTTGGTGTACCAGGGCGGGTTGCCCTCGGTGCAGTGCCCGGCGGTCAGGAAGTAATAGGTGCTGCCGCTGCGGACGTTGAAGCCGAGCGAGCAGCGCCAGCTGGGTGCGTAGATGGCGTCGCCACCGGAGATGAACTTGCGGAAGGTGCCCGCGATGCGGTCGATGCGGACCGCGTCGGCGTTACTGCCCGCGGCCCGCTCGATCCTGGCGATCGCGGCCTGCGAGACCGTGCGGTCGGCGGTGACGACCAGGGTGCGGGTCGCACTGTCGACCCGCCAGGCGGTGCCCGGGACGTCCGCGGCGCGTACCGCCTTCCCGGCGGCGGAGAGCTGGGCGGCGCTGAACTTCTGTGCGGGAGCGGGGTTCTGGGCGCTGGCGCTCGGTATGGCGATGGCACCGATGGCCACCAGTCCGGACGCCACGGCGATCAGCCGGGTACGTCTCGCCACGCCGCTGTGGGGGATGGTGCGCTCGTTCCTCACTGATTCCTCCGAGGGGGATCGGGGGCCGCCGGTGGGCAGCCCGTGAGGCGCAGCCGAAGGGCACGCGGGAATCCGCACGTTCACATTCAGCGTGCCCCTGACAAGCGCTGAGCGGAGTCTCGGGCGCACCACCCCCGCAGCGCAAGAGGTCGGCACGGATGTCTCACGCCGGACACCCGGCCGCAATCCTCCCTCACCCCAACACTCCGCCCCGGCAGCCACGTTGCCGGCTGCCGGGGCGGCGCTGACCCCCTCGGTCGCGGGTTGGACGGAGCCCCGGTCGATGCGGTTCCGCCCCCTCCGCAGGGTCCGCGCGATGCCGCGCCCGCGCGGTGGACGCCGCACTGCGGAGCGGCAGCACGTCACGACGGGAGCAGCCGTACGTCACAACCGGGAACAGTCGCACGTCACGACCGGCGCAGGCGTCCGTGACGTGCCGGGACCGCTCGCCCTTCAAGACCCTCACGGAGGGGCCCATCGAAGATCCATCAACGGGTTCCGGGAAGCCGGCACAGCACAGCGCCCAACACCCTCTGTAGGGGGGCGCGAACTCCACCCGGAACATCGGATTCCGGCTGCCATCGTCGGACTATCGGCCTGGGCAACTTTCGAGGGAAGCGGGTCCGGTGGACACAGGTCGGAATCCGCTGCCGCGTCAACCCCCCTCCGATGGGCCAGTCTCCCGATCATCGGGCTATCCCCCGGCCCCTCGCCGAGACCCTTGGCATTTGCCCTGGTCCCGTGCATGAACCGACCCGCGAGTCCGCTCCGTTTTATCCGCGCATCCGGCCCCTCTCACCCGATAGAGTACGGACCGTGATGTTCGTCGTACCGTCAGTTTCATTGCGGGGCGCGTGAGCTGATGCTTCGCCACCCCCTTTGCACCAGATGTGTCACGAACCCCCCGTGCGGCGGCTATCCACTTGGCACACCCTCCGCATCATGAACGACGATAGGGGCGGACACGCAGAGACCGCGGGTGAGAGGAGGCGTCAATGGGATCGGTGCGCAAGGCGAGTGCCTGGCTTGGCCTCGTCGACGACAGTGATGACGAGCGCTACTACGACGACGACTACGCCGAGGGACCCGATGCCGGTGACTCGGGCGACAGCCCCTGGGTCACCGACCCCCGGGTCCGAGTGGCCGACGAGGCCGCCCAGGACCAGGGCACCCGCATCGCCACGGTCTCCCCGGAGAGCTTCCGGGACGCCCGCGGCATCGGCGAGCTGTTCCGGGACGGCGTCCCGGTGATCGTCAATCTGACGGCCATGGAGCCCTCCGACGCCAAGCGGGTGGTGGACTTCGCGGCCGGTCTGACCTTCGGCCTGCGGGGTTCGATCGAGCGGGTCGCCACCCGCGTCTTCCTGCTGACCCCCGCCGACTACAAGGTGGTCAGCGGCGAGGCCCGCGGCCACCGCAACGGCGGTTTCTTCAACCAGAGTTGAGCCGGACCCGCGGCGGTCCGGACGGGGTCCGGGCGCCCGCGGCGAACGCCACCGGCGCACCGGCCCCCGGGTGGTGCGGCGCCCCGCTCAGCGGGCGAGGCCGCTCACCGGAAGGCGTCCAGACCGGTGAGCGCCTTGCCCAGCACCAGCTGGTGCATCTCGACGGTGCCCTCATAGGTGAGCACCGACTCGAGGTTGGTCGCATGCCGCATGACGGGGTACTCCAGCGAGATCCCGTTGGCACCGAGGATCGTCCGGGCCGTGCGGCAGATCTCGATCGCCTCCCGCACGTTGTTCAGCTTGCCGAAGCTGACCTGCTCGGGGCGCAGCCGTCCCGCGTCCATCCGCAGCCCCAGATGATGGGCCAGCAGGATTCCCTTGTGCAGCTCGACCGCCATGTCGGCCAGCTTGGCCTGGGTGAGCTGGAAGCCGCCGATCGGCTTGCCGAACTGCTCCCGGCTCCTCGCGTAGTCCAGCGCCGCCTCGAAGCTGGCGCGGGCGGCGCCCATGGAGCCCCAGACGATGCCGTAGCGGGCGTGGCTGAGACAGCCGAGCGGGCCGCGCAGCCCGGTGGCCCCGGGGAGCACCGCGTCGGCCGGCAGCCGCACCTCGTCCATGACGAGTTCGCTGGTCACCGAGGCGCGCAGGGACCACTTATGGGTGATTTCGGGGGCCGAGAACCCGGGGCTGCCAGTGGGGACGACGAAGCCGCGGATGCCGTCGTCGGTCTGCGCCCAGACGACCGCGACACCGGCGACCGAGCCATTGGTGATCCACATCTTGCGCCCGTTGAGCACCCAGTCCCCGCCGTCGCGCTTGGCGTGGGTCCGCATCGCTGCGGGGTCGGAGCCGATGTCGGGCTCGGTCAGCCCGAAGCAGCCGATGATCTCGCCGGCCGCCATCCGCGGCAGCCACTGCTGCTTCTGCTCTTCGGAGCCGAAGCGCCAGATCGCGTACATGGCGAGGGAGCCCTGGACGGAGACCAGTGAGCGGATACCGGAGTCGGCGGCCTCCAGCTCCAGACAGGCCAGGCCGTACTGGACGGCGGAGGCGCCCGCGCAGCCGTAGCCGGTCAGGGACATCCCGAGCGCGCCGAGGGACCCGAGTTCACGGGCGAGTTCACGGATGCCGGGCAGTTCGCCGCGCTCGTACCAGCCGGCGATCTCCGGCAGCACGCGGTCGGCGGCCCACCGGCGGACGGTGTCCCGTACGGCGCGGTCCTCGTCGGTCAGCAGATCGTCGAGGCCCAGAGGGTCGCCCGGGTCGAACGGCGGAAGCTTCGAGGACGGCGTTGCGGACATGGCGGGCCTCCGGCGGCTCGGGCGAAAAACTAGCAGTGGTAGTTATTTCGCTTCCGACGGTACGGCCCGTGCTGCCGCGCGGCAAGGGTCACCGCCGCGCGGCGGAGCGGGAGCGCCCGGTGCGGACGCCGGAGGTCAGCGGCCGGAGTTCGCCGGGGCGGGCTCGCTGCTGCCGCGGCCGGCCCCGCCCGGGGCGGGCTCACCGTCCGCCTCCGCCCGCTCGGTGGACTCCGCCGCCCGGCGCGGCAGCCGCAGCGCGATCCCCGCGCCGATCAGCAGCAGCACGGCGCTGGCGACGAGGGTGATGTGCAGCCCGCGGACGAAGGAGTCCCGGGCGGCCTCGCGCAGCGCGGCACGGGCTCCCTCGCCCAGGCCCGCGGCGACCTTGTAGGCCTCGCCGAGGGAGTGCGCCGCCGAGGCGGAGGCCTTCTCGGAGACCCCGTCGACGTGGTTCAGGCCCGGGGCGTAGGCGGCGTTCATGACGCTGCCGAGCAGGGCGACCCCGATACCGGCGCCGAGTTGGTAGGAGGTCTCCCCGATCGCGGCGGCGCCGCCGGACTGCTCGGCGGGAGCCTCGTTGAGCATCGACTCGTAGGCCCCGAACAGCGTGGACTGGAAGCCGAAGCCGAGCAGTACGAAGCCCAGGGACAGCAGCCACGGGCGGTCCTGACTGCTCATCGCGGTCAGACAGAGCACCGCGACGGCGGTCAGCACGAAGCCTAGGGAGACCATCGCGCGCGGCCCCAGAGCCTGGAGCATCTTCGAGCCGGTGAGCCCGGCGGCCATCGCGGCGAACACCAGCGGCAGCATCCGCAGACCGGTCTGGAGCGGGCTCAGCCCGAGGACCAGTTGGAGGTACTGCACGGCGATCAGCTGCAGGCCCACCAGGGCGAGCATGGCCAGCACGATGCAGCCGACGGAGGTGCCGAACGCGGGCCGGGCGAACAGCCGCACATCGATCAGCGGGTGCTTGCGGCGGCGCTGGCGGCGGACGAAGAGGATCAGCAGCAGGACACCGAGGACGATGGGCAGCAGCGTCGTCGGGCCGACCACGGCCGCACCGCTGCCGATCCGCTTGACGCCGAGGACGATTCCCAGCACACCGAGCGCCGCGACGATCGCGCCGATCACGTCCCAGGGGCCGTTGCGCTCGCCGCGCGACTCCGGCAGCAGCCACCGCCCTATCAGCAGCATCGCGGCCATCATCGGGATGTTGATGAGGAAGACCGAGCCCCACCAGAAGTTCTCGACGAGGAAGCCGCCGAGGACCGGGCCGACCGCGGCGCCGACCGCGGCCACCGCGCTCCAGACGCCGATGGCGACCGCGCGCTCGCGCCGGTCGGGGAAGACCTGCCGCAGGATCGACAGCGTCGCCGGCATGATCATGGCGCCGCCGATGCCGAGCAGGGCACGGGCCACCATCAGGATCTGCGGATTGGGCGCGAGCGCCGCGGCGGCCGAGGCCAGGCCGAAGAGGCCGTAGCCGAGGAGGAGGACGCGACGGCGGCCGACGCGGTCGCCGAGGGTGCCGAAGAGGATCAGCAGCGACGCCGCGATCAGCGGATAGACGTCGACGATCCAGAGGAGCTCCACCGGTCCGGGCCGCAGGTCCTCGGTGACCGAGGGCACCGCGACGTAGAGGATCGTGGTGTCCAGCGCGACGAAGAGCAGGCTGACGCAGAGCACGATCAGCACGGTCCAGCGGTTCACACCGCCGCCTGAAAGCCGGGGAACACCAGCCGTCCGTCCACTGCCGGACGCGGTCGTCCCGGACATAGCACCTCCAGTCATGCTCTCGCGGCCACGGAACAGGGCGCGAAAACGCCCCGGGGCGAACCGGCGGCACGGGCGAGTTGAGACGCTCAGACTACGCGAGTCCCGTGGAGTGCCGCGTGGCTCACCTCACGATGAGACGCGCATCGCAGCGTCCCGCGTTCCCCCACCCGCCGTCGGCCGTCGTTCTTCGGCCACCTGGATAATCGTCCCGATGAACGATCTTGCCCCCGCCGCCGTTCCCGGCCGGGCCCGCAGCGGCGGAGCCGTCCGGGCCGCGCTGCGCCGGGCCGCGCCCGCGCTGCTGGCGTACGCGGCGATCCGGCTGCTGGGCATCGTCGTCCTCGCCCTCTGGTCGGCGGCCGACGGCAAGAGCTGGCACACCTTGCTCACCGCCCGCTGGGACGCGCTCTGGTACACCCGGGTCGCCGAGCAGGGCTACGGCTACACCGTCGTGCTGCCCGACGGCGAGGTGCACTCCAACCTGGCCTTCTTCCCGCTTCTGCCCTGGCTGGAGCGCGGACTGTCGGCGCTCTCCCCGCTGTCGCCCGCCGACGCCGGGATGGTGGTGTCCTGGCTGGCGTCACTGGCCGCGGCCTGGGCGCTGTACGCGACCGGGGAGCGGCTGCACGGGCCGCGGGCCGGGGTCGCGCTCGCGGCGCTGTGGGCCGCGCTGCCGGTGGGGATCGTGCAGTCGATGGCGTACTCGGAGGCGCTGTTCACCGCGCTCGCGGCCTGGGGCCTGTACGCCGTGCTGACCGGGCGCTGGGTGTGGGCGGGGGTGCTGGCCTCGCTGGCCGGGCTGACCCGGCCGGTGGGTGTGGCGGTGGTGGCGGCCGTGTGGCTCACCGCGGCGGTGACGCTGTGGCGGTCGCGGGCCTGCGGGGTGAGGCTTCGGGGAGCGCTGCGGCGGCATCCGGGGCTGCTGCCCGGTGTGGCGCTCGCCCCGCTCGGCTGGTGCGGCTTCTTCCTGTGGGTGGGGGCCCGTCAGGGGTCGTTCACCGGCTACCTGGAGGTCCAGGGAGGCTGGGGCAACGGCTTCGACGGCGGGCTCGCGTTCGGCACCTTCCTCTGGCAGCAGCTCTCCGGGCCCGGGTTCGCGACCGGCCTCGGACTGACCGTCGGCGTCGGGCTGGTGATCTGGCTGCAGGTGCACGGCATCCGGCAGGGGCAGCCGCTGCCGCTGGCCGTCTACGGCGGGACGGTGCTGCTGCTCGCGCTCACCGCCAAGGGCTACTTCGGCTCCAAGCCCCGGCTGATGCTGCCGGCCTATCCGCTGCTGCTGCCCCTGGCGGCGGGCCTCGCGCGGTGGCGCCCGATGTGGTCGTGGCTGACCGTCGGGCTGGTGGCGGCGGGCTCCGCCGTCTACGGGGCGTTCTGGCTGAACGGTTCGGGACCTCCATGACGGCCAGATGTCACGCTGTGTGACCACGTGGGCCCACTGTGCGAGCACCGCCGGAGGAAACGTGGCGCGACCCGCGAGCGAATAGCCGATAAACGCCGGAGGGGAAAAGCGGATAAGGCGCCCGGAGGTCCCGACACGCGCATGGCGGGAGGCGTTTGGGAATCGCCGGGAATTCGCTTCCAAATCCCTGCGGCGAAGCCCCGTTTGAGACGTATTCCACATCACATCGTCATTACAAAGCGCACAGTTTGACCAAGCACCTACATCACACGCGGTAACGTCGATTGAGTGCGTACCGATGACAAGCTCGACCAGATGGAGGAGCGCCCTACCGATCGCGTACGACCGCCCAGCATGACCCGGACCCGTGTATGGCTGTTCTGGGGGACGCTGGCGGTCTATTTCGCGATCGTGGCCGGGGTGCTGGCCACTTCATGGCTGGTCACGCTCGACTGGCAAGTCATGTTCTTCCGGCCCTACAAGCAGTGGCCGGAGATCCATGCCTTCCTCGACTACTTCGTGGTGCTGGGCCAGCGCGGGCCGACCGCGGTGGCGGTGGCGGCCTGGCTGGGCTGGCGCTGCTGGCGTCAGCGCAACCTCCACCCGCTGCTGGTGCTCGGCGCCTCGCTGCTGCTGCTGAACATCACCGTGGGCGCCGCCAAGCTCGGCATGGGCCGGCTCGGCCCGCACTACGCGACCGTGGTCGGCGCCAACGAGATGGGGCTGGGCGGCGACATATTCCCCTCGGGTCACACCGCGAACGCCGTGGTCACCTGGGGCGTGCTGGCCTATCTGGCGACCACCTCGCTGCGCCGCCGCACGCTGTCGGTGATCGCCGCGCTGGGCGCGCTGGGCGTCGGCATGACCACCGTCTACCTCGGTACGCACTGGGTCAGCGATGTGCTGCTCGGCTGGGCCGCGGGGCTGCTGGTACTGCTGGCGATGCCCTGGCTGGAGCCGGCGATCACCTGGTTCGAGGACCGTCTCATGGGCATCCTGCTGCGGCTGTGGCTGCGGCTGCGCCCCGACTCGCTGCGCGGCCCGCTGCCGGCCGGTGCGCCGGCGGGAGTGTCCCGGCAGCGCCTCGCCTCGGACGGCGAGACCCTGGTCCGCGAGACGGTCTCCGCGGGTACGGGCGGCCGCTCCGCCTCCGGCCACACCCCGGACGGCTGGCCGCACCACCCGGCGCGCCCGTACTCCATCCGTTCGGAGCGCACCCCGGCCACCCCGGCGGGCAGCCGGCGGCCGCCGCACGCGGACCGCGTCCCGCGCAGCACGCCGCTGAGCCCGACGTCCGGGCGCGGCCGCAACGGGAGCGGCTGACCGCCCCACGAGCCGCGGGGCCGGTACGCACACACCCCCAACCCCGCAGCGAAGGCCCCGGCCGCTCCCAGGAGCGGCCGGGGCCTTCGTCGTCGTCAGCGGTGCTCAGCCCTGCCAGCTGCGGTGCACCTCGCCGTCCTTGACCTCGAAGTTGAGCCGGCCGGCCAGGTACTCCATGGTGATGATCGCGCCCGGCGGCAGCGAGCGGACGGTGGTCCAGCCGCGCGCCCGCGCCTGGTCCTCGGCGTCCTGCTGAGCGAGGCCGACATACGCCTCGATGTCGTCCTGAGGGTTGTCGGGGAGGTTCGGTACGTCCATGACAGCCACCGTAGGCGCCCGCGCCGGTCCGTGGAAGGCCCGCCCTCGCACACCTCGGTGACTTCCCGGTCCGGCATTGGTCACACTTGTGTCACAACGGACCTTCCCGCGTTTGCCGGAACTTCCGTCACCCGTACGCGCCGTGTGACGGCGCAACCGGGTGGAAAATAAATCGGCCGGAATTCCGCCTTGATCAAACCCAGAACGGACGCGGCCCATCCGGTCAACGCGGCGCGCCGTCCGAAAACAATCCCCCCTCAGTTCGGGATTCCCATTACCGGACGCTCTTTATCGGCCGTGGGGAAATTGGCCAACGAGACACACTCCACACACATTTTCCGCACATCGCCCATCACCCCGCTTACCGGGCCCCGCGCCCTCCCGCCGTCCGGCGTCCCGCCGGATGCCACCGGAACGGACCGGAGCGCCCTCTCGCTCTGTGCCCGCCGCGCGCGCATCATGTCCCGGTCCCCAGTCCACCGTCGACGAACGAGGTGCAGCGGATGGTTACGGACACCGAGCGGGCGCACCTCCGGCCCCCCAGGGCGCGGCGCCGCGGCTCGGTGGTGGTGGACTGGCTGACGACCACCGACCACAAGAAGATCGGGCACCTCTACCTGATCACCGCGTTCGGGTTCTTCCTGGTGGGCGGGCTGCTGGCGATGGTGATGCGCGCCGAGCTGGCGCGGCCCGGGCTGCAGATCATCGACGCGGAGCAGTTCAACCAGGCGGTGACCATGCACGGCACGATCATGCTGCTGCTGTTCGCCACCCCCGCGTTCGCCGGTTTCGCGAACGAGATCATGCCCCTGCAGATCGGCTCGCCCGATGTGGCCTTCCCGCGGCTGAACATGCTCTCGTACTGGCTGTTCCTCTTCGGCGGCCTGATCGTGCTGGGCAGCTTCCTCACACCGTTCGGCGGGCCGGCCTTCGGGTGGACGGCCTACGCGCCGCTCAACTCGATGGTCCGCTCCCCCGGCGTCGGCGCCGACATGTGGATCATGGGCCTGGCGCTGGCCGGCTTCGGCACCATCCTCGGTGCCGTCAACTTCATCACCACGGTCATCGTGCTGCGGGCGCCCGGCATGACGATGTTCCGGATGCCGGTGTTCACCTGGAACGTGCTCTTCACCTCGATCCTGGTGCTGATGGCCTTCCCCGTGCTGGCGGCCGCGCTGCTGGTCCTGGAGGCGGACCGGCAGTTCGGGGCGGTGGTCTTCGACGCGCGGTGGGGCGGGGCGCTGCTGTGGCAGCACCTGTTCTGGTTCTTCGGCCATCCCGAGGTCTACATCATCGCGCTGCCGTTCTTCGGCATCGTCACGGAGATCATCCCGGTCTTCTCCCGCAAGCCGATCTTCGGCTATGTCACGCTGATCGGCGCGACGATGGCCATCACGGCGCTGTCGGTGATGGTCTGGGCGCACCACATGTTCGTGACCGGGGCGGTGCTGCTGCCGTTCTTCTCCATCATGTCGTTCCTGATCGCGGTGCCGACCGGGGTGAAGTTCTTCAACTGGATCGGCACCATGTGGCACGGCTCGGTGTCGTTCGAGACACCGATGCTCTGGTCGGTCGGGTTCCTGGTGAGCTTTCTGTTCGGCGGGCTGACCGGCGTCATCCTGGCCTCGCCGCCGATGGATTTCCAGGTCACCGACTCGTACTTCGTCGTCGGCCACTTCCACTACGTCGTCTTCGGGACGGTCGTGTTCGCCACCTACGCGGGCTTCTACTTCTGGTGGCCGAAATTCACCGGCAAGATGCTCGACGAACGGCTGGGAAAGATCCATTTCTGGACGCTGTTCATCGGCTTTCACACCACCTTCCTCGTCCAGCACTGGCTGGGGGTGGAGGGCATGCCCCGGCGGTACGCCGACTACCTGGCCGCGGACGGCTTCACGGCCCTCAACACCTTCTCCACCATCGGCTCGTTCCTGCTCGGCCTGTCCACGCTGCCCTTCCTCTACAACGTCTGGAAGACCACCCTCTACGGCGCCAGGGTCACGGTGGACGACCCCTGGGGCTTCGGCCGGTCCCTGGAGTGGGCGACCTCCTCACCGCCGCCCCGGCACAACTTCACGACCCTGCCGAGGGTCCGCTCGGAGGCCCCGGCGTTCGATCTGCACCACCCGGAGGTGGGGAAGCAGCCGGTGGCGGTGCCAGCGCCCGGGTCAGCCGGTCCCTGACCTCGCGCACCGTGCCGAGCAGCTCCGGCGGCTCCCGGACCTCGAAGTCGAAGCCGGTCAGCACGATGTGGAGCACCATCAGTTCGAGGCTCTGCGCCCCCGTACGGAGCAGGCAGTGCCGCTCGTCGACCGGTTCGAGCATCCCGGCGGCCGGGCTGAGGCGCTCCGCGGCCTGCTCCAGCGAGGCGTGCAGCAGCACGGTGGCCCGGCTCGGGTAGACGCGGGTGGAGATGCCCTGGCGGACGTACGCGGCGAGGTCCTCGGCCGGTGGCGTACGGGGCGTGAAGCGCGGCCCGTGCGGCGGGGTGGGGGTGATGCGGTCGGCGCGGTAGGTGCGCCAGTCCGCGCGGTCCACGTCCCAGGCGACGAGGTACCAGTAGCGACGGGCGCAGACCAGGCGGTGCGGTTCCACGGTGCGGCGGGAGACCGTCCCGTCATGGGTGGTGTAGCTGAAGCGGAAGCGGTGGCAGTCCCGGCAGGCGTGTGCGAGCTCGGTGAGGACGTCCGGGTCCACCCGGGGGCCGCCGCCGAACATCGGGACGGTGACGGCGTTCAGCGCGCCGACCCGCCGCCGCAGCCGGTGCGGCAGCACCTGCTCCAGCTTCGCCAGCGCCCGTACGGAGGTCTCCTCGATGCCCTCGACACCGCCGGCAGCGGCGGTGCGCAGCCCGACCGAGACCGCCACCGCCTCGTCGTCGTCCAGCAGCAGCGGCGGGAGTTCGGCGCCCGCGCCGAGCCGGTAGCCGCCGGCCGTCCCCGGGGTGGAGTGGACGGGGTAGCCCAGCTCGCGCAGCCGGTCGATGTCCCGGCGCACCGTGCGCGGGGTGACATCGAGCCGGCCGGCGAGCTCCGCGCCGGACCATTCCCGGTGTGCCTGGAGCAGGGAGAGCAGACGGAGCAGACGTGCCGAGGTCTCCAACATGACCCGAGTCTCCCAGCCCTTGCGGACAGCCACGGTCCTCGATGCCGGGCGGGGCCCCGCCCGGCGCTCCGTCAGCTCCCGGCCGGCCCGGCGACCCGTAGGGCCAGGTCGTTGTCGAGCGTGTAATACGGGCCGACCCGGAGCTCTCCCGCGGCGGCCGGCACCGGCAGCGCCGGGTAGCTGAACACCTGCTTCTTGTCGGCGACATCGTCCAGGAGCCGGGCGATACGGACCGGCCGGGCGCCCTCGGCAGGCAGCAGCCACAGGTCCCAGGGCTCGGTGCCGCGCTCCCACCGGCCGGCCGGCCCGTCATAGGGCAGCGTGAAGGTGAAGTCCGCGCCCTCGACGGTCAGCGGGACGGAGACGGTGACCGGCGCCGCGCCCGGGGCGGCAGGGGTGCGGCGGGCACGGGCCTCCACACAGGCACCGGCGCCCGGGACGGCGCCGTAGAGCCGGCCGGAGACCGTCATGCCGTCCGGTGCCAGCAGGATGTCGCCGGCCTCGGCGTGCGGACCGCGCAGCCAGCTGCGCAGGGCGAGGTTGCCGAACTTCGTCGTGTACGGGATGCGCACCCCGAGCCGGCCGATGCCCGCCAGCGGCCGGCGGTCCACCAGCGACCGCAGATCGTTGATCCCGGGCAGCAGGCGCCGGGGCTCCCGGCCGTCGCCGAGGTCGGCGTAGGCGTTCCAGCGGCCCTCGGCGAGCGAGACGGTGCTGGGCAGTACGGCGCGCAGCCGCCCGGCGCCGTTCGGTCCGAGCGGCAGCCGTACCTCGTCGTCCGCGCCGTCGCCGCCGCGCAGCCGCAGCACCAGCGCCGCGCTCCAGGTGGTCCGGGTGTCCTGAGGGGCGTTCAGGTCGAAGGTGAGGCCGCCCGCGGAGTCCGCGATGCAGTCGGCCCGCAGCTCCGCCGGCGCCACTGCGCCGCCCCGCTCGCCCGGCCGTTCGGGGTCCTCGGGTCCCGGACGCGCCGGCGTTCTGGGTTCCTGATCGATGGCGGAGGACTCCTTCGTCTCGTGTCCGGTCACGGTCAACTGGCTGGGCGCCGTCATACCGTCCGCACCCCTCTCATGGCGGCGCGGGCCGCGTCCTTGGTGGCGTAGGCGCCGCTGAGCAGGGCTCCGCGGGCGCGATGCAGGCTGCTGTGCCATCGGCTGCCGCGCCTGCGGGTGAGCAGGTCCCCGAAGAGCTCCTCGTAGCGCCCGGCGACCGTGGCGGGGTCGAAGCGCGCCGACGAGACCAGCGCGGCCGCGCCCATCCGCGTGCGGGCGGCATCGTCGTTGATCAGGGACAGCAGCGAGCCGGCCAGCGCCTCCGGATTGCCGACCGGTACGAGCTTGCCGTCGACCCCGTCATCGATGATCTCGCCCGGCCCGTGGGGGCAGTTGGTGGCGACGACCGGCAGACCGCAGCGCATGGCCTCGACGATGGTCATCCCGAACGACTCCAGGCTGGAGGAGACCGCGGCGATCGAGCCCTTGGCCCACTCGGGCTCCAGGGGGTTGGCCGGGCCCATCAGGAAGACGTGGTTGTACAGGCCGAGTTCCTCGATCAGGGCCCGCAGCCCGGCCTTCTCGGCGCCGCCGCCGTATATCCGCAGCCGCCAGTCGGGACGCTCCGCCGCGACCTGCGCGAAGGCACGTATGAGCACGTCATAGCGCTTGGCCCGGGCGAGCCGGCCCGCCGCGACGACCCACTTTCCGCTGCCGTCGGCGGGCGGCAGCACGGACGCCGGGACGCTGTTGGGCACCGCCTCGACGCGCACCCCGGGCAGCCGCAGCGTCCGGCGGTAGGCGCGGGCATCGGCCTCGGTGACGGTGGTGACCGCGTCGAGGCGCGGATAGGCGCCGCGCAGCGCCAGCTTGAGCGCGCGGTTGTGGGTGTCCAGGGTGAGGTGTTCCTGCCCGATCCGCACCGGGCCGCGGCGCGCCTGCTTGGCGATGTGCACATTGAGGCCGGGCCGGGTGCCGACCAGCACGTCTGCCTCCGTCCGGCGCAGATGCTGGGCGATCCGCCGGTCGGTGAGCTCGCTGTACTGGTCGAAGCGGCGCTCGGCAGCGGGGAAGACCTTGGCGGGACGGGCATGCGCGGGGTCCGCGCCGTCCTGTCCCGGACCGTTCTCCCGGAGGTCCACGAGAGGCCTCAGCGCCACACGGGGGCCCAGGTCGAAGACCGGGTCGTCGCGGTGGCGCAGCACGGACACGATCTCGACGTCATGCCGTTCGGCGAGCGTACGGGCCAGATTGAACGTCGTCCTGATCGTCCCCCCGATACCGTAGGCATTGTGAATCAGGAATGAGATGTGCATCCGTCCCCGTACCCCCCTGGTCTTCCGGTCCTGCCGGTGTCCCCCTGGGCCGCTTCGCACTCCCCTCCTGATGGCGCGAGGCGGCCCCTGCTCTGAGGAAGGACCGCGAAACGGCGGTTTTGGTTGGGTCTTGGGCCAACTTGTGCCGAAAGAGTTAACCCATCGGTAGCCAGCTCATGGAACCTCCGGGCCACGGATCCCCTCCGCGCGACGGCGTCCCGCCCGGGCCAGGAAATTCGCTGGCCCATGCGTTCCGGCGGTGGCACGCTCGCCCGATGACCGACTCGAACCTTGATGACGCCGCCCTGTCCGCCTTCGTGGAGCAGGGCTTTCTCCATGTGGAGGGCGCGTTCCCGCCCGAAGTCGCGGCGGAGTGCCGGGAGATCATGTGGCGGGACCTCCCCGGTGAGCCCGGCGATCCGGCGACCTGGAAGGACCCCGTGGTACGGCTCGGCAACTACGGGCAGGAGCCCTTCCGGACCGCCGTCAACACGCCCCGGCTGCGCGCCGCGTACGACGCCCTCGCCGGACCGGGACGCTGGGCGCCGCGCGGCGACCTGGGCACGTTCCCGGTGCGGTTCCCCAGCGACGACGCTCCGGGCGACGACGGCTGGCACATCGACGCGAGCTTCCCGGGGGACGACCCCGCCGACTTCCTGTCCTACCGGGTGAACGCCGCGTCCAAGGGCCGCTGGCTGCTGATGCTGTTCCTGATGTCCGACGTGGGGGACGACGACGCGCCCACCCGGCTCCGTGTCGGCTCCCATCTGGACGTCGCCGCGCTCCTCGGCCCCGAGGGCGAGGCCGGGCTGTCCTTCATGGACCTGGCCCGGCGCGCCGTACCCGCCACCGAGCACCGCCCGCTCGCCCTGGCCACCGGCCGCGCCGGTGACGTCTTCCTCTGCCACCCGTTCCTCGTGCACGCCGCACAGCCGCACCGGGGCACCGAGCCCCGTTTCCTGGCACAGCCGCCGCTGCTTCCCCGGCCGGGACAGGACCCGAGCCCCGCACGCCCCGACGGGGCCCACTCACCGGTGGAGGCCGCGATCCGCCGCGGTCTCGGCCACTGACGCCCGCCGTACGGCAGGTGAGGCGCCAACGGCCGGTGAGGCGCCAGGAGAACGCGCGATCCTGCCACCCGGCCCCGGGAGCGGGTCCTTCGCGGACCCGCCTTAGGGAAGCCGCAGCCGGGTGCCGACCGACAGCCGGTCCGGGTTGCGGCCGATGGCCGTCCGGTTGACCTGGTAGAGCGCCTGCCAGCCGCCCCGCACCCGGTACTTCTGCGCGATCGAGCCGAGCGTCTCCCCGCGCCGTACGACATGGGTCCGACTCTTGGCGGTCAGCCCGTAGCGCCGGGCGCACTCGGGCCAGGCGCCCCAGCCCTGGACCGCCTGGACCTTCTTCGCGACCTCGATCTGCTCGTCACGGGAGGCGAGGTCGGCCCGCCGTGCGAAGTTGAGGCCGCCGAAGGCCTCCCAGGTGGGCTGGTGGAACTGCAGCCCCCCGTAGAAGGAGTTGCCGGTGTTGATGTGCCAGTCACCGCTGCTCTCGCACTCGGCGAGGCAGCCCCACGGCCACTGGTCGGCGGCACAGGCGTGAGAGGCCCGGCCGTCGCCGTCCGGCCCGTCGGCGACGGCACCTCCGGGCAGGCCCAGGAGCAGGGTGGCGGCCGCGGTGAGCAGCCCGACGGATCCCACGAAGCGCCGCGGCGCCGAAGAGTTGTCCGACATAGCCGGTGACGGTAAGCAGCCCTCCGGCACCGGCCAGCCCGCCACGCCCTCGGCACGTCGCTGCCACCCGGTCCGGCGTACGGAACGCCGCCGACTGCGCCAAGTTCTGCGCAAGAGTTGGCGTTAGGTGACCGCTTCCGAGACCGCTTTCCATGGTTTTCGGCTGTGCGGCGATTGGTTCGATTCCAGTTCCCTTCCTCGCGTGACCCCTGCCGCAGGTCACCCGTTGTCCTTGTACGAGCCGGGAGACCACCCGGCTGACGCACAGAGATCGAGGAGCCACCCGTGCCGCGCATGCTCGACGTCAGCGACGACGTTCGCGCCGAGATCGGCGATGAAGAAGCCGACCGCCTGCTGGCCGGTGGCGACGCCCCCGGCAGCTACGACTGCACTTCCTGCCGGACCCCCGGAGACAGCGACCAGGAGCGCACCAGCACCGTCCTGTTCGTGGGCGAGGAGACCGCGGTGCTCGCATTCGCCCATGCCACCTGCATCCCCTCGCAGGTCGTCCCGGTGTCGGAGGAACAGCTCCAGGGAGCCGTGCGCTCCATCACCGGCGAGGACGCCGCCCCCCGCACCCCCGGCTCGGAGCCGTCCCCCGTCCCGGTTCCCACCGCACCGCGCCAGGCGACCCTGGGCATCACCTGCGGTCTGGTGCTCGTCGAGGCCGATCTGCGTCCGGCCCTGGTGGTCGAGCCGGACGGCCCGATCGCCCGACCCGGTTCGACCGGCCCGGACGACGACTTCCTCCCGCTGCTCCTGGAGCAGGGCTTCCACCCGGTGACGGACATGAACCAGCTCCCCGGCGCCAACGCCGGCTGGTCCGCGCTGCTGGCCATGGGCAAACTGCACGCCGTCCTCCAGCCGGGCAGCTCCGGCCAGCAGTCCGCCTGGTGGCAGGCCCATCAGCCGCTGGCCGTCTCGGACGGCTGGCGTGCCGCGGCCAACAAGTCGCAGTCCGTGCTGCTGTACGCCGCGCCCGCCGGCACCATCGGCCACCAGCCCCGCGAGGACCTGATGCGGGAGGCGCTGGAGGACGCCGCGGCGAAGGGCGCCCTGGTCGCCGCGGAGATCCCGCTCGCCGGCACCTGACGGCCCGTCGGACCCGATCGCGGGGGCAGGACCGGCACTCCGGACGGTCTTGACCCCGCGATCAGCCATTTCCACCGGAAAGCCGCATCCCGCGGGCATCGGGGTCGTTGCCACGTATGTGCACGCATATGACCCGCCTTCCCGCGCCCCGTACCCCCACCCGATCCCCGCCATGCGCCCGTCGCACGAACACCTGACGCCGCACTCCACGGATCATGGGTCGGCCACGCCGATCTATGACGCGCTCTACGCCGAGTACCGCCGCAGCTTCCGGGCCCTGCCCGGGGACCGTACGGACGAGCCGGAACTCCCGGAGTCACTGCGCGGGAGCTGGAGCCGTACGCCGGGCTCCGCGGGCCACTGGGAGGTCGTGAGCCGGCAGCCCTACCACCCGCGGGGGCATGTCCCGGCGCTGCCGCCGGCGCAGCGGGACGCCCGGCCGCACGGACGCTGAGCGCTCCGCGCGGCCGGGAAACCGCCGCTGTCTGCCGCTACTTCTTCTTGCTGCGCTTCTCGCGCACCCGCACGGAGATGTGGATCGGCGTCCCGTCGAAGCCGAACTCCTCCCGCAGCCGCCGCTCGACGAAGCGGCGGTAGCCGGCCTCCAGGAAGCCGGAGGCGAAGAGGACAAAGCGCGGCGGCTTGGTGCCCGCCTGGGTGCCGAAGAGGATGCGGGGCTGCTTGCCGCCGCGGATCGGGTGCGGGTGGGAGGCGACGATCTCGCCGAGGAAGGCGTTCAGCCGCCCGGTGGGAATCCGGGTCTCCCAGCCGGCCAGCGCGGTCTCGATCGCCGGGACCAGCTTCTCCATGTGGCGGCCGGTGCGCGCGGAGACGTTCACCCGCATCGCCCAGGGGATCTGCACGAGGTCCCGCTCGATCTCCCGCTCCAGGTAGAAGCGGCGCTCCTCGTCGAGGGTGTCCCACTTGTTGTAGGCGATGACCAGGGCGCGGCCGGCCTCCACCGCCATCGTGACGATCCGCTGGTCCTGGACGCTGATGGACTCGGACGCGTCGATCAGGACGACGGCGACCTCGGCCTTCTCGACGGCCGCCGCGGTGCGCAGCGAGGCGTAGTAGTCGGCGCCCTCCTGGAGGTGCACCCGGCGGCGGATACCGGCGGTGTCCACGAACTTCCAGGTCTTGCCGCCCAGTTCGATCATCTCGTCGACCGGGTCGCGGGTGGTGCCGGCCAGCTCGTTGACGACCACCCGCTCCTCGCCGGCGACCTTGTTCAGCAGCGACGACTTGCCGACGTTCGGGCGGCCGATCAGGGCGATCCGGCGGGGGCCGCCGAGGGCCGTGCCGAAGGTCTGCGCGGGGGCCTCGGGCAGGGCGTCCAGTGCGGCGTCGAGCATGTCTCCGGTGCCGCGGCCGTGCAGCGCGGAGACCGGGTGGGGCTCGCCGAGGCCCAGCGACCACAGCATGGCGGCGTCGGCCTCACCCGACGGGCCGTCGACCTTGTTGGCGACCAGGACGACGGGCTTGCCGGCGCGGCGCAGCAGCTTGACGACGGCCTCGTCGGTGTCGGTCGCGCCGACCTTGGCGTCGACGACGAAGACCACCGCGTCGGCGGCCTCGATGGCGAACTCGGCCTGCATCGCGACGGACGCGTCGATGCCGAGGACGTCCTGCTCCCAGCCGCCGGTGTCAACGACCTTGAAACGGCGGCCGTTCCAGTCGGCCTCGTAGGTGACGCGGTCGCGGGTGACACCCGGCCGGTCCTCGACGACCGCTTCCCGGCGGCCGATGATGCGGTTCACCAGGGTCGACTTGCCGACGTTGGGGCGGCCGATGACGGCGAGGACGGGCAGCGGGCCGTGGCCGGCCGCGGCGATGTCACCCTCGACCTCCTCGAGGTCGAAGCCCTCCTCCGAGGCGAGCTCCATGAACTCCGCGTACTCGGCGTCGCCAAGCGCACCGTGCTCGTCGCCGGTAGGGATCTGGTCGTTCATGAAGTCCGTTCCTCGTTCATCATCGTGATCGGTGGGCCGCTCGTCCGCGGCCCACTACTCAAGTGTCGGTCAGCGCCCGGTCAGGCGCCTGGCCTCTGCCAGGTGGGCGGTCAGCCGCTCCTGGATCCGTACGGTCGCCTCGTCGAGCGCCTTACGGGTGCGCCGCCCACTACCGTCCCCCGCCTGGAACGCGTCGCCGAAAACGACATCCACACGGGACCGCAGCGGCGGCACGGCCGACGACAGCCGGCTCTGCCGCTCCTTGCCGCCGAGCACCGCCACCGGCACGACCGGGGCCCCGGAGCGCACCGCGAAGTACGCCAGGCCCGCCCGCAGCGAGGCGAAGTCGCCCTCGCCACGGGTGCCTTCCGGGAAGATCCCCAGTACTCCACCGTCCTTCAGCACACCGAGGGCGTCGGTGATCGCCTTGCGGTCGGCGGCGTCGCGGTCCACCTTCAGCTGCCCGATGCCCCGCAGGAACGGGTCCAGCGGGCCGACGAAGGCTTCCTTCTTGATCAGGAAGTGCACCGGCCGCGGCGCGGTGCCCATCAGCATCGGGCCGTCGATGCCGTGCGAGTGGTTGACGGCGAGGATCACCGGGCCGGCGGACGGCACTCGCCAGGCGCCCAGCACCCGCGGCCGCCACAGCCCGTACATCAGGCCGATGCCGATCCGGCGGCCGACCGCGGCACCCGCCGCGCTCGGCGCGCTGCCGCTGTCGGTCACCGGGCGACCCGCCCGGCCTTTTCGGCGCCGGCGCCCTCGATGAGGGTGACCACACACTCGATGACCTGCTCCAGGGTCAGGTCGGTGGTGTCGACCTCGACGGCGTCGTCCGCCTTGGCCAGCGGCGAAGTCTTCCGGCCGGAGTCGGCGGCGTCGCGCTTGATCAGCGCGTCGCGGGTGGCGGCCAGGTCGGTGGCCTCCTTGCCCTTGAGCTCGCCGCTGCGGCGGGCCGCACGCGCCTCCGGAGAGGCGGTGAGGAAGACCTTGAGGTCGGCGTCGGGCAGCACGGTGATGCCGATGTCCCGGCCCTCGACGACGATGCCGCGCGGCGCCTCGGCGGCGATGCTGCGCTGCAGGTCGGTGATCAGGGTCCGGACCTCGGGGACGGCGCTGACGGCGCTGACCGCGGCGGTGACCTCCTGGGTGCGGATCGGGCCCGCGGCGTCCAGGCCGTCGACGGTGATGGTCGGGGCGGCCGGGTCGGTGCCGGAGACGATCACGGGCTTGGCGGCGGCATCGGCCACCGCGGTCGCGTCATTGACATCGATCCCGTTGGTCAGCATCCACCAGGTGATCGCGCGGTACTGGGCTCCGGTGTCGAGGTAGCCGAGGCCCAGTTTGGCGGCGACGGCCTTGGACGTGCTGGACTTGCCCGTGCCTGCGGGGCCGTCGATGGCGACAATCACTGCTGCCGGGGCGGTCCGAGCGGCGGTTTCCACGGTGACGAACACCTTTCTTGTACACGGGGCGGGGGTCCAAGGGCCATAAGGGCCTCGCACAAGGTTACTGGCTCACCCGCACCGCCCCGTCCACGGTGTCACTGCCGGATCGACCAGCCCCGCTCCCGCAGCTCCGCGGTCAGCCCCGGCACCGCCTGCGGCTCGACCATGAGCTGGATGAAGCCCGCCTGCTGGCCGGTGGCGTGCTCGATGCGGACGTCCTCGATATTGACCCCGGCCCGGCCGGCGTCGGCGAAGATCCGGGCCAGCTCACCGGGCTGGTCGCCGATGTACACGGCGACGATCTCGTAGGTGGCCGGGGCGGCGCCGTGCTTGCCCGGCACCCGCTCCCGCCCGGCGTTGCCGCGGCGGAGCACGTCCTCGATACCGCCGGCGCCGCCGGTGCGCTTCTCCTCGTCGGCGGATTCCAGGGCCCGCAGGGACCGGACGGTCTCGTCCAGATCGGCGGCGATCTCGGCCAGGACATCGGCGACCGGGCCGGGATTGGCGGACAGGATGTCGATCCACATCGCGGGGTCGGACGCCGCGATCCGCGTCACATCGCGGATGCCCTGGCCACAGAGGCGTACGGCGGTCTCGTCGGCGCCCTTGAGGCGGGCGGCGACGAGGCTGGAGAGCAGCTGCGGGGTGTGCGAGACCAGGGCGACCGCGCGGTCGTGGGCGTCCGCGTCCATCACCACCGGGACGGCCCGGCACAGCGCGACCAGCTCCAGGGCGAGGTTGAGCACCTCGGTGTCGCCGTCGCGGGTCGGGGTGAGCACCCAGGGGCGGCCCTCGAAGAGGTCGGCCGTGGCGGCCAGCGGGCCGGAGCGCTCCTTGCCCGCCATCGGGTGCGTGCCGAGGTAGCCGGACAGATCGCGGCCCATCGTCTCCAGCTCCCGGCGCGGGCCGCCCTTCACGCTGGCGACGTCGATGTAGGCACGGGCCACCCCGCGCCGCATCGCGTCCGCCAGCGCCGAGGCGACATGGGCCGGCGGCACGGCCACGATCGCCAGGTCGACCGGCCCCGGCGGCGCCTCGGCGGTGCCCGCGCCGAGCGCGGCCGCCGTCAGGGCCTGGGCCTGGTCGTGGTCCTCCAGGTACACCTGGACGCCCCGGGCGTTGAGGGCGAGCGCGGCCGAGGTGCCGATCAGGCCCGTGCCGATGACGAGTGCGGTCCTCACTGCGCGATGTCCTTTCGCAGCGCCCCGGCCGCGCCGAGGTAGACGTGGGCGATCCCGGCCTTGGACAGATCGGTCTCCACATGGGCCAGCACCCGCACCACACGCTCCATGGCACCGGTGATGTCCAGCTCCTGCGCGCAGATCAGCGGGACGTCCGTGATCCCCAGGGCCCGCGCGGCGGCGGCCGGGAAGTCGCTGTGCAGATCCGGGGTGGCGGTGAACCACACACTGATCAGGTCGTCCGCGCTGAGCTCGTTGCGCTCCAGGAGGGCGGTGAGCAGCGCGCCGACCTGCTCCTGCATGTGCTCCGCGTCGTCCCGCTCCAGCTGGACGGCCCCACGGACCGCTCGTACCGCCACGTCACTGCTCCCCTGCGTTATGTGCCGCGTCACGCACCTGTGCGCGCACTGCTCAGCGTAACCAGCCGCACCGACAATCCGTACGGCGACGGAGGCGGCGGCACGGGCACGGGCCGTCCACGCACCCCGCGACCGCCTGTGCACCGACGGTGGCCGAGCCCCCGCCCGGCCCGCAACCGGCCACCGAAACCTGGTGACATGCGCCCTCCCAGCCAGCGACAATCGCCGCCATGTCCGAAGCCGCCACAGGTCACACCCTGGTCACCGAGCACACCGTCTACGGCTGTGTGATGGGCTCACGCGCCTTCGGTCTGGCCACGGAGACCAGCGACACCGACCGCCGTGGGGTGTTTCTCGCCCCCACCCCGCTCTTCTGGCGCTTCGAGAAACCGCCGACCCATGTGGAGGGACCGCGCGAGGAGGAGTTCTCCTGGGAGCTGGAACGCTTCTGCCAGCTGGGACTGCGCGCCAACCCCACCGTCCTGGAGTGCCTGCACTCCCCCCTCGTGGAACGGATCGACGCCACCGGCCGGGAACTGCTCGCCCTGCGCGAGGCGCTCCTGTCCCGCCAGGTCCACCGCACGTTCGCGGGCTACGCCACCGGCCAGCTGAAGCAGCTGCGCGTCGACCTCCGCCGGCACGGCACACCCCGCTGGAAGCCCGCCATGCATCTGCTGCGGCTGCTGGCCTGCTCCCGCGACCTGCTCCGTACGGGCGTCCTCACGCTGGACGTCGGCGCCGACCGCGACGAACTGCTCGCCGTCCGGCGCGGCGAGGTCCCCTGGGCCACGGTGGAGCGCCGCATGGCCCGCCTCTCCGAAGAGGCCGACGCGGCGGTTTCCGGCTCCCCACTGCCCGCGGAGCCGGACGGGGCCCGGGTGGCGGACTTCTTGTTCCGCGCGAGGCGGGCGTCTGCCCTTGGCTAAGGCGTGCCCGTTAAATGCGAGCCCAGACCAGCACCGCGGCGAGGACCGCGGCCGAGCGGCAGACGAGAGCGAGCTTGTCGAACCTCGCGGCCAGGCCCCGCCACTGCTTGAGCAGGGCGAAGGACCGCTCGACCACGTTGCGGTTCTTGTAGGCCACCGGATCGGACTTCGACGGACGCCCGCCTGCTGAACCGCGGCGGCGACGGTGCTCCTGCTGGTCATGCCGTTCAAGGATGACCGCGGTGATCCCGCGGGCCTTGAGCGCCGCTCGGATCGCGCGGGAAGAGTATGCCTTGCCCCCGAGCAGCAGGTCGGGGTTGAGCGGCCCAGCGGCGGTGGCGGGCCCACACGGTCTTCCAGGATCCGAACCTGGCTGGTAGGTCTCGCCAAGGAATACCGGTGCGGTACCGAAAGATGATCGCCTCCACAATGCGGCGGTGATCGGCCCACGGCCTGCCACGACGACCGGTACCGGAGGGCAGGAGAGGTTCGATGCGGTCCCACTGCCGGTCGGTCAGCCGGGCGTGACGAGGCATCAGGATCAGACCACAGACGTGCTACGCACCCAGGCCAGCAGCGCGCTCAGTCGATCTTCTTGATCACTCGGGCGGGCACTCCCGCGACCACGGCGCCGGCAGGGACATCACGAGTGACCACCGCACCGGCAGCGACCACCGCACCGGCACCGATGGTCACCCCCTGCGTGATCACGGCAGCCGTCCCGATCCAGACGTCGTCCTCGATGACGATCGGGGCGAAGGAGAGGTACTCGCGGCGCTCAGCCAGACGCAGTGGATGGCCTCCGGTGATGAGGCTGACCATCGGGGCGATCATGACGCCGTTGCCGATACGGATGCCTCCCTTGTCCATGAAGGTGCATCCCTGGTTGACGAAGACGTTCTCCCCGAACGTCGTGTTCAGCCCGTACTCGGTAAAGAACGGCGGGTAGATCACCACCGAGTCCGGCAGCGGGCCACCGAACACAACAGAAAGTAGTTCCGCGCGACCTGCGCTGTCGCTGAACGGAAGTACGTTCAGTCGAGACGTCGCATCGGTCACTTCCACGATCCGCTCCGCATGACGCGCGAACTCGGGTGTCTGGACATACATGACCTGCTCTGTGCGGGTAGACATGCGCTGATCCCACCACCGCGCAGAACTCCCGATCAAACAACCCTGCACCACTCCAGGCACAACCAATGGTTGTGGAAGTAGAGTGGAAGCGTGGATGTTGAAGCGCTGCGGACGTTCGTGGCCGTCGCCGAGACCGGCCGGTTCCAGGCTGCGGCCGACGAGCTGGGGGTCAGTCAGCAGGCGGTCTCCAAGCGGATCGCGGCCTTGGAGAGGCACATCGAGGGCACGCTTCTGGTGCGGGCCTCCCGAGGCTCCCGGCTGAGCCTGGACGGGCAGGTCTTCCTGCCGCACGCCAAGAAGGTCCTGGCGGCCATCGAGCAGGCCGAGCAGGCCGTGCGCCCCGGCAGCCGTCCCTTGCGCGTCGATGTCCTCAATCGGCGCATCTCTCCGGCCCAGGCCGTCTACCAGTTCTACCGCTCCCACCCCGAGATGGACCTGGACGCGGTCACGCTGAGCAAGGAGAACGCCGCCCAGGCCGCCCAAGCGGTGCTCGAAGGGACCGTCGACGCGTCCTTCCGTGCCCTGCCGGCAGACCAGATCCCGGCCGGGATCAGCGCCGAACGACTCCTGGACGCACCCTTGGAGCTCCTGGTCGGCCCCGGCCACCCGCTGGCTGACGCGCCCTGGGTCAGTCCTGCGGACCTGGCCGGCCACCGCATCTGGATCCCCGGGATCAGGCCAAGCACGGAGTGGGCAGCGTTCTACCAGGCGCTGTCCCAGGCCTTCGGCCTGAGCATCGACGCGCTCGGCCCCAACTTCGGCGACGAGGCCCTGATGGACGCGCTGGCCGACTCGGCCTCGCTGGCCACCCTCATCGGCAGCGGGGACCGGTACCTGTGGCCCCAGACCCACGACCTACGGCGTATCCCGTTGCACGACCCTACCCCGGTCTACCCGCACGTGCTGCTGTTCCGCAGCGGAGACCAACACCCCGTGCTGACCGCGCTACGCGACCATCTGCGCACCACAGACCCACGAGCCCCGCATGACGTGTGGGCGCCGGACTGGGTAGACCGCTGACCAGACGACCGAAATAACAGACCCCGCCGTGGTGGTTGCTCGCCGTTTGTGGCCCGCTTCGCGGTGCCCTCACCGTTGCGCCTGCGGCGGGCCGGTCCGCTGCGCTGTGCCTCGGCCTGCGTTCGGCTTTCCCGCCGTGGTGGTTGCTCGCCGTTGCGCCTGCGGCGGGCGGGTCCGCTGCGCGGGGCTGTCGGGTGCGGTGACGGGCCTGCGCGGGTGGGGGTGTCCGGACTGCTTCGCTTT
>NZ_JBHYPE010000041.1:0-61321 GCF_042746015.1 Streptomyces sp. NPDC058773 | reverse complement strand
ACTCTGCGACTGGCTCGACGCCCAGGACCCCAAAGTCCTCACCGACCTCCGCCAACTCGGCGTCGGACAGAAATTCACCGGACGCAGCTGACGGCAGAAGACTGCCGTCCCGGTCCTGGCGGCGGCGTACGGGAGCGCCCGTTTTCAAGGCGGTGTCCGCCCCGTCCATGTGTCCGTGACCTGAACACGGCCACTGACGGAACGCCAGGGCGGCGTCCTCGGTTGAATGCTGTACCCCTGATCACAATCGAGAGCTCGACTGCCGGTTCACAGACGTCGTCAGCACCGCAGGCAGCGCCTCACGCAAGCCTTCCAGCAACACCCGGGCCGCCGGGCTCACCGGACCGGTGGAGCGCCAGGCGAGGGCGATGCGGGCGCGGATGCCGGGGCGGACGATGGTCAGGGTCCGTAGTGGTCCGTCGGTGTGCGAGCTGTCCTCGCCGGTCGGTAGTACCGCGATGCCCAGGCCCCGCGCGGCGAGCTGGGCGAGTACATGGGGCGCTGCGGCCTCGAAGGTGACGTGGGGCCGGAATCCGGCCTGTGCGCAGGCGCGTTCGAGAGCCGCGCGGACGCCGGTGCCCCGTGGCAGGCAGATCAGCGCACGGTCGCGCAGCTCGGCCAGCGGGACGCTCGTACGGTCGGCCGTGGCGAGGAGCGGGTCTCCGGGCGCGGCGACGGCGGCCAGCGGGGTGTCGATGACCGTCTGGAGGGACAGGCCGGGCGGGGGCACCTCGTCGGTCGGTCCGAGGAGGGCGATGTCGAGCTCACCGGCCAGGAGTGCGGCCTGCATGCGCTCCGAGCTGTCCTCGGTGAGTGCTATTTCCAGCGCTGGGTGGGCGTCGTGGAAGTCCGCGAGGAACGAGGCGATGTCGAATGCGCGGCCGGTGGCGCCGGAGACCAGCCCGAGCGAGACCCGGCCGCGCAGCAGGCCCGTGTACGCGTCGACCGTCTGCCGCACCGCGTCCGCGGCGGCGAGCGCAGCGCGCGCGTACGGCAGGACCGCCCGCCCCGCCTCGGTCAGCGTCACCGACCGGTGGGAGCGGTCGAGCAACGGCTGCCCCAACTCCTTTTCCAGCTGCCGGATCTGGGCGCTCAGGCCGGGCTGCGCCAGATGCAGGCGGGCGGCGGCGCGGGTGAAGCCGCCCTCTTCGACAACGGTGACGAAGTAGCGCAGCTGACGGAGTTCCATAAGCGTTGATGCTAGACGGCAGCAGATCTGTCTATTGGATATATGGGTCGGCCGGCAGCAGGCTTGATCACATGGACAGAGCGAAGGAACCGGCGAAGGAACCAACGAAGGAAGCAGCGAACGAGTCGGTAAAGGAAGCAGTGGAGGACCGTAGGGACGCGCGGTCCGGTGCCGCTGGGGACGTGACCGACGGCATCAGGGCCGGCATCGCGGCGGAGCGGCGGGAGTTGGCCGACCTCTTCGAGGGGCTGGGAGCCGATGAGTGGAACGCGCCGAGTCTGTGCGAAGGGTGGCGGGTCCGTGAGGTCGTCGCACATATGTCGATGGGCTTCCGGCTTTCCCTGCCCGCGACGCTGGGTGAACTGGTCAAGGCACGGGGGAACTTGCACCGCATGACCGGCCGCGTCGCCCGTAGGGACGCGGCCGCCCATTCCGTCAGTGAGCTCAGCTCCTTCCTGCGGGACAACGCGCACCATCCGTGGACACCGCCCGTCGGCGGGTTCCGGTCCGCCCTCGGGCACGACGTGGTGCACGGGCTGGATGTCACCGCCGCCCTCGGGCTCGACCGGCGCGTCCCCGAGGACCGGCTGCGCGTCCTGCTCGACGACATCAAGCCCCGTGGCCTGAAGTTCTTCGGCGTCGACCTGGCCGGAGTGCGGCTGTGCGCGGAGGACATGGACTGGTCGTACGGTTCCGGGACCCCCGTGTACGGCGCTGCCCAGGACCTCCTGCTGCTCGCTTTCGGCCGCAGGCTGCCGTACGGCCGGCTCCGCGGCGAAGCGAGCAGCCGCTTCACCGGTCGGTGACGGCCGTGCGCACCCGGCTCCTGCAGGCGCTCTCGCTGTTCTCCACGGGCCTGCTGGCAGGGGCCTTCGGCTACGGCGCCGGCAATCTCGTTCCGACGTTCCACGCCGTGCCGATCGCCATGAGACTCGACTTCCACGCCGCGCTGATGGAGATGAACGGCATCACCATGCAAGGCACGATGGCGGTCTCGGCCCTCAGCACCCTGGTGCTGGCCGCCTCGGCGCGTGGCCGTGCACGCGTCCTGGCCGGCGCGGCGGGACTCCTGACGGTCTCTTCCTTCCTGATCACGCGGTTCGGGAACGTCCCCATCAACGGCCGCATCAAGCAGTGGGCCGTCACCGCACCGCCGCCGGACCACGCGGAAGTCCTGTGGCGCTGGGAGTTGTTCAATGACGCCCGCACGGCGACCGCCGCGCTCGCCTTCGCGCTCCTCGTCTTCATCGCACTCTCCGGACAAACGCGGGCCGTAGCGGCGTGATACGGGAGGGACGGGCCACGCCCGGCCTTCCGACGCCGGGCGCCCGGCGGACCGCCCAAGGAAATCCATGGTCGCGTGTCAGTCGTGGCTCCTATGATGGCCAGCCCTGACCGCTGGTGGCCACGGCCGCTCGATCCGCGGCGTCGGACCGTTCAGTCCGTCGGCGCACCCATACATGACTGCTGATCACATACCGCACACCTTCCAGGTCGACCTGCGCGGCCTGGTGGATCTCCTCTCCCACCACCTGTACTCCAGCCCCAAGGTCTATCTGCGCGAACTGCTGCAGAACGCCGTGGACGCGCTCACCGCACGCCGTGCCGAGCAGCCCGACAGTCCCGCCCGGGTGCGTTTGCACGCGGACGGTGGTGAGCTGCGGGTGACGGACACCGGGATCGGTCTGACCGAGGCCGATGTACACAGCCTGCTGGCCACGATCGGCCGCAGTTCGAAGCGCGACGGCCTGGAGTCGGCCCGGGCCGACTTCCTCGGGCAGTTCGGGATCGGGCTGCTGGCGTGTTTCGTCGTTGCCGAGGAGATCCGCGTCGTCAGCCGCTCCGCGCGCGACGCCGCTGCCCCGCCCGTCGAGTGGACGGCCCGAGACGACGGCTCGTACACCGTGCGTACGCTGCCCGCGGACGCGCATCCCGAGCCCGGGACCACCGTGCATCTCACGGCCCGGCCCGGCGCCGCCGAATGGCTTGATGAAGGTCGAGTGCTTCGGCTGGCAAAGGACTTCGGCTCTCTGCTGCCCTATGACGTACGGGTCGGGGAGGAGCCGGTCACCGACCGTCCGGCCGTCTGGGAGCGCAGCCATCCGAGCCCCGCCGCGCGGCGCGTCGCGCTCGCCGGTCACTGCCGGCAGCTGTTCGGCTTCACCCCGCTCGACTCCATCGACCTCGATGTGCCGGTCGCCGGTGTACGCGGTGTCGCCTATGTCCTGCCCTCCGCTGTCAGCCCCGCCCAGCGGGCCGGGCACCGGGTTCACCTCAAGGGCATGCTGCTGACCGAACGGGCCGACGAGCTGCTGCCCGACTGGGCGTTCTTCGTCCGCTGTGTCATCGACACCGACAGCCTGCGCCCGACCGCCTCCCGCGAGAGCCTGTACGCCGACGAGACCCTGGCCGCGGTCCGGGAAGCCCTCGGCGCACGGATCAAGGAATGGTTCACCGGGCTCGCCGCCGGAGAGCCCGAGCGGCTCGCGCAGTTCCTGTCCGTACACCACCTGGGCGTGAAGTCGCTGGCCCGGCACGACCGGGACGTGCTGACCACCATGCTGCCGTGGCTGCCGTTCGAAACCACTGACGGACACCTGTCCTTGGAGGAGTTCGCCGGCCGGCACCCCGTCGTCCACTACACCCGGACCGTCGAGGAGTACCGGCAGGTCGCCGCGATCGCCGCGGCCCAGGGCATCGGCGTCGTCAACGGGGGCTACACCTACGCCGCCGAGCTGGTCGAACTGCTGCCGTCGGTACGGCCCGGCACCGAGGTCGCCGAGCTGGACGCCGACACCGTCACCGCTCACCTCGACCCGGTCGACCCCGCCGAGGAACTGGCGCTGACCGGCTTCCTCGCCGCCGCCCGCAGCAAGCTCGACCCGCTCGGCTGCGACGTGGTGCTGCGCACCTTCCACCCGGTGTCCGTACCCGCCCTCCACCTGGACGACCGCTCGGCGCGCCAGGAGCGGGCCCGCGCCGAGGAGGAGGCGCAGGCCGACGAGCTGTGGGCGGGCATCCTCGGCAGCCTGCGCGGCAGCGCGCCGCGCGCCCGGCTCGTCCTCAACCACCACAATCCGCTGGTCCGCAGGATCGCCCGGATCGACGACCGGGAACTCGCCGGGACCGCCGCCGAGGCGCTGTACGGCCAGGCCCTGCTGATGGCCCCGCGCACGCTGCGGCCGGCCGACTCGGCCCTGCTCAACCGTGCGTTCCTGGACCTGCTGCGCTGGGCCACGCACTCGGACGGCCGGGAGGAGAGCCGATGACCCACGACAACACCACTCCGCAGACCGTCGAGTCGATCCGCCGCGCCCTCTGGGAGAACGACTCCGAGCCCAAGGGGCCGGCCCGGAACGCCCGTGCCGAGGAGCTCGTCGCGCTCGCCGAGGCGACCGGCGACCAGCAGCTGCTGATCGCAGCGCTGCTGGATCTGATCAGCGCGTACCAGTTCAGCTGGGAGAGCGGCAAGACTCTGGTGCCGTTCTCGCGGCTGCTGCGCATGTGGGACGAGAACCCCGGGGATTTCGACCGTTCGGCCCTGCACCGGCTCCACTGGCGGTTCAAGTGGATCATTTACAGCCTCACCGGCAACCCCGACATCCCACTGGACGCCGTACGCCGCTGGATCCCGGAGATGGAGCGCCACTACCGCATCGCCGGATACTCCCTGCGGCCGGTCCGCGCGGCCGCGTTCTACGTCGCCCAGCACCTCGGGGACGACGCCCTGGGCGCCCGGCTGCTGTCGGAGTGGACCGCCGCCGACCGCGACGCGATGAGCGACTGCCTGGCCTGCGAACTCAACGAGCAGGGCGATTGGCACGCGGACCACGGCGACGACGAGCGGGCCATCGTCACCTGGGCGCCCGTACTGAACGGTGAGCAGACCTGCGCGGAGCAGCCGCACCTCATCCTCGCCCTGTCCCTGATGCCGCTGCTGCGCCTCGGGCGGCTCGATGAGGCCCGCCGCAACCATCTGCGGGGCTATCGCCTGGCCCGGGGCAACGGCAGCCTGATAGAGGCCATCGCCCGCCATATCGAGTTCTGTGCGCTGACCGGCAACGAGGCCCGTGGCCTGGAGATCCTCGCCGAGCACGCGGGGTATCTGGACAGCGGCGAGGAACCGCTCTCCCGGCTCCAGATACTGAGCGCTGCGGCCCTTCTGCTGCGCCGCCTGACGGAACTGGGCCATGCCGACCGGCCCGTGCCTCTGCCGGGCGACGCCGCGGTCACCACGGAGCAGCTCCTGACCCGTACCCGGGAAGCGGCCCTCGACCTGGCCCGCCGCTTCGACGAGCGCAACGGCACCGGCCGGGTCGGCACCTGGGTGGCCGCGCGGATGGCCGCCACACCGTTCACCGACCGGCTTCCCCTCGGGGTCCGCGCCACCCGGCTCGCCGCCGGGTCCCCCGGGCGTCCGCAGCCCGTGCCGAAGACCGCCCCCAAGACGGCGCCGGTCCCCGCTCCGGTGGCGGAGGACGGTTCCGAGGACCTCGCCGCGCTGGTGGCCGAGGCCCGGCGGCTCGCCCTGGCCCAGCACCCGGACGCCCGCGCCGCGTGGCGGACGGCCGCCGAAACCGCCGACCGGAGCGGCACCGAACTGGACGGGGCGGCCCGCGCCGAGGTGACCTATCACGCCGCCGTCGACGCGCTCGACGACCCGGACACCGCGATCGCACTGTTCCGCCGGGCCGCCGAGCAGTTCGAGGCGGCCGGCGACCCCGGTGAAGGCGCCTCCTGCCGGGCGCGCGCCGCCTACACCACCGCGGCCGCCGGCCATACGGAGGAAGGGCTCGCCGAACTCGACGCGTTGTGCGCTCAGTTGCGCACCCTGCACGCCGACGGCCGGGCCACCGCCCGGCAGCTGACCGGGGCACTCCTGGCTGCGGCCCGCGTCCGGATGGGCATCCTCCCGGCGGCGCCGGACCCCGAAGCTGCCGTGGAAGCGCTCACCGACGAGCTCCGGGCGCTGCTCGGGCTCGCCGAGGAGCACCACAGCGAGGACCGGCGGATGCTCGCCCGTACCGCCGACATCTCCTGCGCGCTGGGCGGGCTGCTCGCCGGGCGCGGAGATGCCCCGGAGGCCGCGGAGCTGTTCGCCCGAGCGGCAGAGCTGTACCACGAGGCCGCCGTCCCCTGGTTCGCCACGGAGGCCGAGGCCCGGCTCGCCGAACTCTCCCTCACGCTGGGCCGTCCGGACCGGGCCGCGACGGCCGCCCGCGCCGCCCTCGGCCACGGCGCCGAGCTGTTGGAACCGCTCGGCCGCGCCCACCTCCACCTCATGCTCGCGGAGGCGCTCGCCGCCACCGGCCAGGACGACAACGAGGTGACCGAGCACGCGCTGGAAGCCACCCACTGGGCCGACGAGGCGCCCGGCAGCGAAGGGCTCGGCGCCTGGGCACAGCTGGTCCTCGGCGGCGCGCTGCTCCGCCTCCGGCGCTTCGACGAGGCGGCCTCCGTACTGGAAAGCGCGCTGCCGGACCTCCAGGAGCACCACCACGAGCGCCAGGTCGTGCAGGCCCGCTGGTGGCTCGGGGAATGCCTGGAGTCGCTCGGCGACCACCGGCAGGCCGGCGAACACTTCCTGCTCGGGGCCGATACCGCCAAGGGCTGGGACGGCCAGCGCGACCACGCCATGCTCGCCCATCTCGCCGGCGACGCCCTCAACGGCGCCGGCCTCCACGAGCAGGCTGCCGCGGCCTACGCCCGTGCCGAGGAACTCTGGCGCACTCTCGGCCGGCCGGACCGCGCGGCACGCGCCATGCGTGCCCGCGCATGGATCACGCTGCGCACCGCCGGGAGCGGCCTGCCGGCCGCCCTCGACGTGATGGCCAACGCCGAGCGACTGCTCACCGCGGCCGTCGCCGACGCCGCGGACGACGACGGCCGGGACGCACTGCGTGCCGAACTCGCCGGCACCTACCGCCAGATCGCTGAACTCCTGGTTCGTGGCTGTGAGTTCGAACCCGACGACGCGGAAGACGACGGCACGGCACGGCGCACCTACGAGGACGCCCTCGGCTACGCGGAGAAGACGATCGCCGTCTTCACCTCACTGGGCGAGGCCGGCCGCCACGACCGCACCGCGGCCCAGTTGATGGCCGCCTGGCTGGAGGCCGACCTCGGCCGCAGCACCGCCGCCGAGACCCGCGCCCGCACCGTCCTGCACGACTACGGCGACGAGGCGCAGCCGGACGGCAACGACGACCTGACGGAGCGACGCCGTGCGGAGGCGCGGGCAGTGCTCGAGTACATCGCGTAGGCGGGAGCGCGGGGCGTGGCGCGTGGCCTGTTGCGGGGCACGCGTCACGCGTCCGGCGTCGCGCGGTTGCGGTTGCGGTTGCGGTTGCGGTTGCGGTCCAGAGTAATTCCACTGCGACGAAGACGCATTCCGAGCGGCGGGATGGGGACCAGCGGTGGAGCGACTTCCAACGCCACTGTGCGCAGGGGTGAGTTGCGCGCGCTGCGAGCGCGGATCTCCTCCGCGAGGGGGCCCGCCGTCGGAGGCCCCACCGCCCCCGGCCGGGGCGTCGCCCAGCGGCCGGACCGGGTCACGGAGAGCCCCAGCGCTTCTTGTCCCACTGGAAGAGGTAGCGCTTGCGCCCCTCGGTCGCGCTCGTACGGAACGGCTTTCCCCCGTCATCCACCCGGATCGTCCCCTGCCGGTCGCCGCTGCTCCAGCCCACTTCCAGGTACCAGCTGACGTCATGCCCCTCGGTGTGCACATCGAGGTTCAACACCTGCGGGTCCTTGGTGGAGACCTTGAAGGGGAAGTTCTTCGCGGGCACCTTGATGTCGCCGTCCTGTCCGGCGACGGGCTTCGCCACCGGCTGGGCGTCGTCGAGGTCGATGTTGAAGGTCTGCGGAGTGACACCGCCGCCGCAGCCGTCGCCCATCCCGTAAACGCGCCACGGCAGCGCGGCGTGCTTGGCCACCACCCGCGCATGCAGGGAGGTCAGCACGACGGAGGCCTCCGTGTCGCCCGTTGCGGTCAGCTGGAGCTGCATGTGTCCGCCGTCGACAGCGCCCAGGGCCCCCGCCCAGGGACGGGCGTCCTGCGGGGCGGGCGGCGGCGGGACACGGTCCGGGGTCCGTTGGAGCAGGTAGTTGACCGCACAGGGCGCATCCCAGTTGTACGAGCTGACGCCCACCTGCGGCGCCGTACCGCCCTTGCCGCCGTCGGGCGCCCGGCTTGTGCCGGAGCCGTCGGGCCGTACCGTGCTGGAGGGACTGTGCCGCTCCTTCCCGCCAGGAGTGGGCTTCGGGTCCGCGGTGGTGTGGCCCGGGGACGGGCTCTCCGTCAGCGGCGTGGGAGCGCTACTCGCGGCCGGCGGCCGTTCGGCGCCGTGCGCGCTTCTCCTCTGCGGATCGCCCAGAGTGGGGTCCTGGACCGCCCATGCCGCCAGTACGCCGAGCGACGCCACGGCGCCGGCCAGGAGAGCGACACGGAGGTAGCCGAGCCGAGCGAAGCCGCGACCGGATGACGCCACTACTGGCTCCGCGGGCGCTTCTGTCGGCTCGGCTGCGGTGAGAGCTTCGACGAGTGATTCGGGAGCGGGTGGGGCAGGTGGTGCGGGCGGTCTGTCCGTCGCGGCCCTTGCGTTTGTTGCAGCCGTTCCGCTCGTTGCGCTCGTTGTGGCCGTTGAGCCCGGCCGGTCGGGGGCGGCGGTGCCGTTCGGTGACGGCGAGGTGCTCAGCGGTTGTGCGGTGTCCAGCGGCTCGGGGGCGTTCGGGTGGTCCGGGTTCTGCCTCTCCCCCTTCTCCGATGACGGAGTGGCCGGCTCATCACTCGACGCGGCTGCGGGGGCGGCGGACGGGGTGGTGGTGACGGCAGAGGTCGCCCGGCTGCGCCTGCGCGCCTCGTCGGCGATGATCCACCGGCGGTGCAGTTCCACCAGCTCGTCCGGGGTCGCCCCGCACCGCCGGGCGAGACGGTCTGCGGGCGCGAAGTCCATCGGCACGGCATCGCCGTTGCAGTACCGGTGCAGCGTGGACACGCTCATGTGCACCTGCGCCGCGAGCGCACCGTAGCTACGCCCCGAACGCTCCTTCAGCCGGCGCAGCAGCCCCGCGAACTCCTCGGTTTCCGTCCCCACCCTGATCCTCTGTCTCGGTCCGCCGTTCCGGAACAGAACTCCAGGGAGTGGTCGTTTCCCCAGGTCATCACCTATCTCAGTGTTCCGGACCCCCTTATTGTCCCGGATCGGCCCACACGCGAGCGCTCGCCACGCACGCTGTGAGCAGCACCACTGAGCCGGGAGGCGAGGGGCGAACTCGTGCTCAGGACAGCGATGTTGACGACATTACCGGTCCGCAACGGGATCCCCGACTCGGTGCGGACCCGACGGCGGGGCTACGGGGCTACGGGCGGCGGGGCGGCCGGTCAGCGGGTACCGGCGAATACCCGAACGCTCAACCAGGACGGCTCAACACCCGTGTTCCACCGACCGGTTCGGACCCGCGCCGTAGCGTCGCCAACGTCTCAAACCCCCTCCTTCCCCAAGGCCCCTGCATTCGCGCCGAGTTCCGGCCGTGCGGAGACTCATGGTTTTGATCCCGCGGGTAAAAGATCTACGGCGAGGGGTGTCCGACATCGCGGAATATCCGGTTCCGCAGGAGGCTGACATCTGTCATGAACACGATCGCCGCCGTTGAAACCTGCATCTTCACCCAGGTGTTGGCTGGTTCCTTGCCTCCCCCACCGCAGCAACTTGCTGATCCGTTCGTCCCTGCCAGCATGTGGCGGCGCGGGCCGACCTCCGGCCCGACGGCTCGACGCCTCCAGCCCTCCGTGGGCCCGCCCCGGAGGAGTAGCCGAGACGAACTGAGGAGTGGAACATGTCGCGTCCGACCCGACGACAGGTGCTGTACGGCAGTGCCGCGGCCCTGACCGGAGCGGCGCTCGCCGCACCCGCCGCCTTCGCCTCCACCCATGCCGCCCGCCCCGCCGACGGCAACGGACACGCTGCCGGTCACGCACACACAGCCGGGCACGAGCACCCCGGCGGTCACCAGATGCCGGAGCCGTTCGACGAGGTCTACCAGGGCCGCCACATCGAGGGCTGGCCGGCGGACGACGACGGATCGCCGAGCGGAGGCCACAAAAGCCACCACACCGGCCGGGCAGCCGGACCCCACGAGGGGATGGGCTTCGTCGTCCGCATCGACAACGACGACCTCCATGTGATGCGGAATGCCGACGGCACCTGGATAAGCCTGGTGAACCACTACGAGACGTTCACCACGCCACGCGCCCTGGCGCGCGCCGCCGTTCGCGAACTCCAGGGCGCAGACCTGGTCCCCGTCGTCACCGACTGAGATCCGTCCCTGCCCGCCCCCCACCGAGGAGTCCTCGACATGGCAGTCCGGAAGAACCAGGCGGACCTCACCGCCACCGAAAAGCGGAACTTCGTCGATGCGGTGCTGGAGCTCAAGCGCAGCGGCCGCTACGACGAGTTCATCAGCACCCACAACGCCTTCATCATCGGTGACATGGACAACGGAGAACGGACCGGCCACCGGTCCCCGTCGTTCCTCCCCTGGCACCGCAGGTTCCTGCTGCAGTTCGAAGAGGCACTGCAGAGCGTCACGCCGTCGGTCACGCTCCCCTACTGGGACTGGACCGTCGATCGCTCCCCTGGCAGCTCCCTGTGGGCCGACGACTTCCTCGGCGGCGACGGGCGGAGCGGCGACGGCCGCGTGACCTCCGGGCCGTTCGCCTTCGGCAGCGGCAAGTGGCCGATGAACATCCGGGTGGACGGCCGGACGTTCCTGCGCCGCTCGCTCGCCACCGGGGTCCGCGAACTGCCCACCCGGGCCGAGGTCGACCGGGTGCTCGCCATGCCGGTCTACGACGCCGCCCCCTGGAACAGCACCTCCGACGGCTTCCGTAACAACATCGAGGGCTGGCGCGGCCCGAATCTGCACAACCGGGTGCACGTCTGGGTCGGCGGGCAGATGACCACCGGCGCCTCACCCAACGACCCGGTCTTCTGGCTGCACCACTGCTTCATCGACAAACTCTGGGCCGACTGGCAACGGATGCACCCCAAGTCGGGCTATCTGCCCACCGGCAACACACCCGACGTCATCGACCTCCACGACACCATGAAGCCCTGGAACGACATCACCCCGGCGGACCTGCTGGACCACACGAAGTTCTATACGTATGCGTGATGCATGGATGGCAGGTGCCTGACAGGTGCCTGAAAGATCCCTGCCAGGCCGCCTCCTGCGCTCCTGCCGAATGGGCGCGGCTCGGCCGACCCGGCGCAGCGATGCACCACCCGTTGCGGCAGGTCCCTGACGGCGCCACCGCCCGGGGCCGGGGACCGGTCGCCGCACTGACCGTCGCCCCGCCCCTGGGGCAGGCAGCGATATCCGGTTTCACGGCATGGCTGTACGTCTTCCACCACGGCCGATGCGCATGCTCCCGCTATCGGGGGCGTGCGCATCGGCCCTGCCGTCACCCGGACTCACCGCGCGGTACCAGGCACCGCCGGGTCAGGCCCCCAGGCCGGCGTCTCGGGCCAGGAGTGCGGCCTGTACCCGGTTTTCGCAGCCCAGCTTGGCCAGGATGCGGCTCACATACGTCTTGACCGTGGCCTCGCTCATGTGGAGCCGCTGACCGGCGTCCGCATTGGACAGGCCCTCGCCCAGCAGTGCCAGGACCTGCACCTCACGCTCCGACAAGCTCTCCAGCCGACGGCGGGCCTGCTCGGCGCGGCGCGCACTCTGGCCGGACGCCAGCGAGTCCACGACATGGCGGGTGGCGCCCGGTGACAGATATGCGTCTCCGGCCGCGGCGGCCCGTACCGCGCGCATGAGTTCCGCGGGTGCCGAGTCCTTGAGCAGAAAGCCCGCGCTGCCCTCCGCCAGGGCGCGCAGCACGTTCTGCTGCTCCCCGAAGGTGGTGAGGATCAGCACCCGCGCGTCAGGGGCGGCGCGGCGGAGTTCGGCCAGGGCCGTCAGACCGTCCATGACCGGCATCTGGATGTCGAGCAGTACGACGTCCACACGCTGGGCACGGGCCAGTTCGACCGCCTCACGGCCGTTCGCGGCCTCCGCCACGACTTCGATGTCGTCGGCCGAGGTGAGAATCATCCTGATGCCGGCCCGAATGAGCGGCTCGTCATCCGTGACGAGAACCTTGATCACGAGTCTCCTGCGCCCTCTTGAACGGTACTGCCTGCGGCCGTTCAACCATCATTCCCGGTGCTGCGCCGCCCGCCCGATCAGCATGGCGAGCGTCCCACCCTCAGCTCTTTATCTCGAAGGACTTCTTCTCGATCAGCTTCCCGTCCTTGAAGCAGAACCGGAATATGGGGTCCTTCTCCCAACTGCTGCCTATCGCGGAGGAATTCAGGCTGAGGCACTTCGCTCCCTGAGGAACGGGCGGTGCTCCCTTGTCCAGGCCTTTGAGGAAGATCGAGGAGTCGTCGGGCAGTTGCTTGCGCACCTCGGCCTCGGGCTGACCCACCTTCACCGCCTCGTACTGCTTCGGCTCGATCATGGCGTCGTCCATTTCGTTCACGAGAAAGATTCCACCGGCCACGACGGCGATCACCAGCAGCAGGGCGATCAGTGCCGCCACCCCGCAGCCGAGGGCGATACCGCTGCTTCTCTTCTGTGTGCTCATGGCCTTGGCCAGCTCCTTCGGCAAACCGTTCCCGTCGATGACCGGATCAGCTTCACCGAACGAACCCGCCTGAATCTGCCGTCGAAAGTCGTCTGTTGGATCAACGAACGTCGCCGTTTCGTCGCCGGGCGAGGGGCTGGCGGCACCGGCCTCCGGTGCGGTGTACGGCAGCACACCCGCCAGCCGGAAGCCACCGTCGGCCATCGGGCTCGCATGCACCATGCCGCCGACGAGCCGGGCCCGCTCCCCGAGCCCGGTCAGCCCCTGGCCGCCGCTCACCACGCTCCGGCTGCCGCCCGCGGTACCGGCCGCCGGACCGTTGGCGACCTCCACCACCAACGAGTCCGGTTCATAGCGCAGTTCGATGGTGATCGAGGCGCCCGGAGCGTGCTTATGAGCGTTGGTCAGGCCCTCCTGGGCTATTCGGTACGCCGCGTGATCGGCGATCGGGGCGAGCATGCGCGCCTCGCCCGAGCGCCGTAGCTCCACAGCGGTGCCCGCGCTCCTGGAGGCCTCTACCAAGCGTTCGATACCTGCCACCCCTCGCGACGGCGCTTTGGCGTCCTCCTCCCCCATGGCCTCGATGGCAGGGGTGGGGGCGCCCCCGACGGTGACGGAGGCGACCGGACCGTCCTCGGGGGCGTACGTGCCGTCCCGCAGCAGCCCCACCACCTCGCGCAGCTCCCGCATCGCGCCCACCGACGCCTCCCGCAGCACGCCCACGGCCTCCCGCTGGCGCCCGGTCAGTTCGCGGTCCACCTCCAGCGCACCGGTGTGCACCGAGATCAGCGCGAGCTGATGGCCGAGGCTGTCGTGCATGTCCTGGGCGATCCGCTGGCGCTCTCGCATCCGCGCCTGACCGGCGATCATCGCGCGCTCGCGCAGCAGTTGGGTGTTGTACTCCTGCAGGGTGTCCAGCAGCGTGCGGCGCTGCGACCAGTAGCGTCCGGCCAGGCCGGGCACGATGGTTGCGACCAGTGCCGACAGGGCGACTATGACCAGGGTCGCCGGGGACACGTAGGGCAGCTCCCGCGTCAGGTCCAGGCCGAGGCTGAGGACGTACGCGGCGGCAAAGGTGCCGGTCGCCCTGCCGACCCCCACGATCCGGCGCCCGGCCGACCAGCCGACGACGGGGATCAGCAGGGCGAGGCCCCCGAACGCCGCCGCTCCCGCGACCGTCGCCAGGAGCACGGTCCCGGGCAGCACCCGGCGCAGCTGCAACAGCACTCCGGCAGCCACAACTGCGGCGACGATCACTATCGTGCCACCGTCGCGCACGTACTCGATCACCGCCGCCAGCGCCGCCAGCACCACGCTCAGCAGCGATTCGCCCACGATGCGCCTGGAGGGCCACATCCCGGGCCCGAAGAGAGCCCTGCCCGGATCGGCCAGCCGCCGCAGCGCCGTGCGCATCCGCGCCACCGGCGTCTGACCTGCGCGCTCCGTACGCTCCATACCTTCCACACCTGTCACGCAGCTACGTTAAGCAACCGCCCCCACCGGCAACATCACCTTTCGTCGCGACGTGCAGCAACTAAAGTCCCCCGGCCCGGTGCCGGGGGTCGGCGATGGTGAGCTCTGTCAGCGGTGGTGAGTTCTGTCAGTCGGCCGAGGCGGGTGAGGCCAGGGCGGCTCGCACGAGGTCGTCCGCATACGCGACGGTGAGCCGGCCCGGCTGGAAGAGGATGCGGTACATCATCGGCGCCACGACGTGGTCCATGACCGCTTCGATATCGGGAACGGCCTCGCCGCGCCCCGTCGCGCGGGTGAGGATGACCTCGATCTGGTCGGCCGCGTATGCCGAACACCGCCCGGCGTTGGTGCCGTCGGGGTCGCCGAGGAGCGCGTCACGGATGTAGGCGCGCCCCGACGGAGAGGCCATCTCGTCGAGGAACTGCCGGGCCCACGTCTCCAGGTCCGTGGGGAGGCTCCCGTGGTCAGCGGGCGGCTCCTCCGGCCGCAGGCGTTCGACCGCCACGTCGGACAGCAGCTCGTGGAGGTCGCCCCAGCGACGGTAGATCGTCGACGGGGTGACGCCCGCGCGGGCCGCGACCGCCGGTACGGTCAGTGCCGCACGGCCCTGTTCGGCTTCGAGTTCCCGCACCGCGGCGTGCACCGCCTCCTGGACGCGGGCGCTGCGCCCTCCGGGGCGAGCCATCGGCTTGGGACTCATGACTCCCACCTTAAAGCAAAATCATTGCGTCTGGAGTGGGCCTCCCTCCCGCACCCTTCAGGCCGGCACCGGCGCCAGTTCACCGCGTCGCCCCTGGGCCCCCTCATAGGCATCACCGGCACGCAGCACAAGAGCCTCCCCCATGGGCGGCCCCATCAACTGCATGCCGATGGGCAGGCCCGCGTGATCGCACCCGACCGGCAGGGACAGCGCCGGTATCCCGGCAATGTTCGCGGGGGCGGACAGCCGGACATAGGCGTCGGAGACGCTCTCCGTCGTGCCGTCCGGCCACGCCACGGTGTCCTGGCCGGTCTCGACGGCCGTCATCGGCACCGAGGGTGCGGCGATCACATCGACCGTGCCGAACAGCCGCCCCCACGCCTCGCGCAGGAGCGTTCGCGCCCGCTGAGCCCTCAGGTAGTCACCGGCCGACATGAGCTCACCGGCTTCCAGCAGCACCCGGACGTCCGGCGCATACAGCTCGGGGACCGACCGCAGCGTACGTTCGTGGTAGGCGGTCGCCTCCGGGACCATCAGGCCCCACTGGATCGCCTGGATGTAGCGGGCCATCGGGATCTCGACCTTGACGAGTTCGGCGCCGAGGTCCGACATCTGGGCGATGGCGCGTCGTACGGCGGCCTCGACCGCGGGGCTGACCCGGTCGAAGTAGTAGTTGGCCGGGACTCCGATCCGCAGGCCCGTCAAGTCCCCTTCCCCGGGGAGGGGGGACCCGGGCTGCGCCACATCGAGACCGGCTGCCTCCCGGGAGTCCGGCCCCACCAGCGCGGAGAGCACCAGCGCCGCGTCCCGCACCGTCCGGGTGAGGGGTCCGACATGGTCCAGGGACCAGGACAGCGAGGTCACACCGCGCCGGGAAATCAGGTCGTAGGTCGGCTTCAGTCCGACGACGCCATTGAGCGCCGCAGGTACACGGATGGAGCCTCCGGTGTCCGTTCCCAGAGCGAAGGTGGCCGCTCCGGCAGCCACGGCGACCGCCGACCCACCGCTCGACCCGCCCGCCACACGGCCCTGGTCCCAGGCGTTGCGCGTCTGGGGCGTGGTCAGCCCGAAAGCGAATTCGTGCGTGTGCGTCTTGCCCAGGAGGACCGCGCCCGCGTCGGAGAGAAGCGTGGTCACCGCGCTGTCCACCTGCGCGATATGCCCCGCGCGCACCCGTGAACTGGCCGTGGTCGGCAGGCCGGCGACATCGATGAGGTCCTTCAGCCCGAACGGGATGCCGTGCAGCGGGCCGCGGTACCGGCCGGCCGCGATCTCCCGCTCCGCTGACACTGCGGACGTGCGCGCCGCGTCACTCGCCACGGCGACGTAGGCACCAAGCCGCCCTTCGACCGCGTCGATGCGTTCGAGCACGGAACCGGTCAACTCCACCGGGGAAAGCTCTCCTTTCGCCATGGCGTCGGCCGCCTCGGCGAGGGTCAGCTCAAAGGGATGCACCGGCGATCCCTCCTTCGACAGCGTGAGTGGCGGGCTGCGTCTCCCCGAAGTCCAACTCGCGCAGGGTGCGGACCACGGCGTGGATGTGGTTGGCGGTGGCGGCCACCTCGGCATGGCGCTCGCTCGCCAGCGGGAGCCCGGCGCGGAGCGCGCCTCGGGCGGCCTCCGCAGCGGTGAGTTCGACGATGCTCATGAATCCTCTTCGTGCGTGTGCAGGGTGTGTTGCGGAGCGGTGGTCAGCGACCGCCGCAGCAAAGGCAAAAAATTTGCCTTAGTCCACGGTAGGGGCTGGCGCCACCTAACGCAAATAGTTAGCGTTTACGGAAGAGGGTTCGCCACGGCCGCCGTCGGCTCGGCATCTCCGCGATCGCAGCAGCCCGCCGCCCGTCCTGCCCCCACACGCACAGCCGCCACCTGCCCCGACCGGACGCCGCCGAGACCGACCGCCTCGGCCTCGGCCATCTCAGACCTACGAGCGAAGGAACGGAAACAGCGAATGAGCTCTCACTCGACATCCTCATCCAGCAGCCAGGACCCGACCTGGGATCTGGGGGACCTCACCATCCACCGCATCGACGAGGTGGCCCTACCTCCGCAGACCGGCCCGTGGCTCCTGCCTGCGGCCACCCCTGACGTGGTGGCCCAAGCACCGTGGCTCCGGCCCGAGTTCGCCGACGACGCCGGAATCCTGCGGCTGAGCAGCCACAGCTTCGCCTTCACAGCCGACGGCCTGCGGGTCCTCGTCGACACCGGCATCGGCAATGGCAAAACACGCGCCAACCCCGCCTGGAGCAACCTCAACAGCGACTATCTCGCGCGCCTCGAAGCCGCCGGCTTCCCGCCCCACAGCATCGACCTCGTGATCCTCACCCACCTGCACACCGACCATGTCGGATGGAACACCTATGCAGACGGCGCCGCGTGGAAGCCCACCTTCCCCAACGCCCGTTACCTGACGGCCCGAACGGAGTGGAACTACTGGGCGACGGCAGACATGGACGAGTCCCGGCAGCAGATGTTCCGGGACTCCGTCCACCCCATCAGGGAAGCCGGCCTTCTCGACCTCGTCGAGATCCCGGCCGAGGGCACCGACATCGCGCCAGGCATCCGCCTGATCCCCACCCCCGGACACACCCCCGGACACCTCGCCGTCGAGGTGCGCGGCAGCACCGCCACCGCGCTGATCACCGGCGACTGCATCCACCACCCCGTCCAGCTGCTCCAGCCCGGCATCGGCAGCTGCGTGGACATCGACCCGCAGCAGTCAGCCGCCACCCGACGGCACCTGCTCGCCTCCCTGGCCGACACCGGCACCCTGCTTCTGGGCACCCATTTCCCCGCGCCCACCGGCGGCCTGGTGCAGTCGGACGGCGACTCCTACCGCCTCACCCCGTTGCTCGGCGCCCCGGAGCAACACCGTCCCTGACGCCGCACGGCCAAGGGGGTCTGCGAGCCGGTTTCGGCGTTCGGCCACAAGGTGGCGACCGCCCACCAGTGGCCGATCGACGACCTCGCGAGCATCGCCGGCGCTTGTCCCCCACGGCGAGGTGACCGTCGGCCGCCCGGTCCACTCGGCGACCTCCCGAATGCGGGGTGGGGCCATCGCCGCATTGTCGGTCAGCGACGTCTGCCGCAGTCCGGCCGCAGTGCCCCAACGCCTCACAGACCGCGCTCCGTTCCGCCCGCGCACTCCCCTTTCCTCGGTCGCGGAGGGCACGGCCCGTCCGCGACCGGGAACCAGATCTGCGTGGACGAGAGTCACACAGATCCATCGAGTCGAGAGGACGTCAGTCAAGGTCCTCCGAGTAGTCGGTCGTGAAGCAGCCGTCGATCGCGCCGTCGTCCGCCGACATGCCGTCTGGGGCCTCGAAGTTCGGGGTGCAGTTCAGGAACATCAGCCCGGAATCGAGGAGTTGGCGTCGCTGGTCATCGCTGCTCGGATCGACGACGAAGTCATCGCCGATCATGAGTTTGTCCTGCTGGTCCTCGTCGCCCCTGATGGCAGTCTGGAACGCCTCCATGTCCTCGACAGTGAGGAAGTCGACGTCACCGTCGCCGCCGGCCGGTTCATCACACTCGCCGCCGCCGTTGATGCCCGTCATCCCCATGGCTTCCACCCGCTGCGCCTCTTGGGGCGAGGCGATGTCGATGCTCTCGCAGCGGAGCGCCGACTTGAGGAAATCACCGGCTTCCTGCGGCGAACCCGCTGAGGGCAGGCCGCAAGCGGAGACCGACGCCAGGGCGGCAACAGTTCCGACGGTGGCAAGTATTCGATGGAAACGCATAACGGACGTCCCTTTGCAGATGTGGCTTTGAGCCGACGGCGCGCCGATCGGATACAACCGGCGACGCCCCGGCTGCGAGGTGAAGAAAGCCATCTGCCCTCTCCCCCGTTCCCCGCCGTGGTCAGTTGACCGGGACATGGTAATTGGATCACCAAGTCGGGGACGACCTACGAGGCCGAGCCCATAGGCGTCGTGCAGGGCAGCAACGTTCTGGAATGTTTGCTGCGGCTCGCGTTCCTGCAGGTGTCGCGGTGCTGGATCCCAGGCTTCTGCCTCGGACGGCCGGCACCGACCGGCTCGGGGAGTTCACGGTTCGACCTTCCCCCATCGTGCCGTCGGCGCCCGACATCACTGTTCTCCGCGACGTGCGGCGCTCTCGACATCCGCCGAGTCGCTCTCCCCGGACTCCGCCATCTGCTCGCTTGCCTCATAGCTCGGGTCGTGGAGTTTGCGTCGCCCATCCACCTTGCGGACCGCCCACATGCTGGTCAGGACCGCAAAGAAGGTCAGTGGCCACCCCATGACGAGCCGCGCGATTCCGAGCCAGGTGGTCTCGTCCATGTTGTAGAGCCACCGCTCCACCGCGAACCGGGAGAAGCTCAGCAACGACCAGAGCAAGGTGGCCACGTCGTAGCAGAACAACGACTTCCGGTCCGTGCGCCAGAACGTGCCCTGGAGATTGGCCGCCGCCCACACCTGGCCGATCAGGGGCCGGCGCACCAGGACGGACAGCAACAGGAGGCTGCCTATACCGACCGTGATCCAGTTGCCGAGCAGGTAGTAGCCCTTGGCCTCACCGACGAACACGGCGACGCCGCAGGTGATGAGCACCGTACCGAGGCCGAGGAATGCGGCGGCCGGCTTCTCCTTGCGCAGCAGTTGGAAGACGTACACCAGGACCGCGGTGCCGATCGAGGCCCAGATCGCCGGCCACATGCTGGTCAGCGCGTTGACCGCGATGTAGGTGATGACCGGCAGGATGGTCAGGATCGTGCCGTACACCCCGCCGATGTACTCCCAGGCATAGGCCAGCTGATCCTGAAAGTTCTCCGGTGCCTTCTTCGGCTCGCCCCGCTTCACATCGTCCTTCTTCGACTCGTCGCCTGTCGACTGCTCCGTCTTCGTCCCGTCCCCGTTCGTCCCGTCCCCCTTTGGCTCGCCGTTCGTCGGCTCCTCGTGCGTAGGCAGCCAGGTCACATCGGTCTCGTGCACAGTCCGGTCTCCCCCCGGTGTTCAACGCGTTCCATGTTCACCGGAGTTGAGCCGCGAGACATCCCAGCTAGCTCCCGAGAAGGGGTGGAGCTACCTCTACCCCTCTCGGCCTTCTTCGCGCCCGAGCCGTGGCCACCGTGGCCGGCACGGCCGACGCGGCCGACGCGGCCGACGATGAACCGGTGCGACCCGCGACACGGTGCGACGTGCTACGCGGTGCGGCCCACCCGCCGCCGCGCCTCACCGCCCACGCCCTAATCCAGCTTCGTGCTGCTCAGGTAGGCGAGGACCGCAAGTACCCGGCGATGGGTGTCATGGGAGACGGGCAGATTCAGCTTGGTGAAGACGCTTGCGATGTGCTTGCTCACCGAGCCGCCGCTGATGTGGAGGCGGTCCGAGACCGCCGCGTTGGAGCAGCCCTCGGCCATCAGCTCCAGGACTTCCCGCTCGCGGGCGGTCAGGGTGCCCAGCGGCTCCTGGTGTGCCTTGCTCTCCACCAGTTTGGAAATGACCTCCGGGTCCATCGCCGTGCCGCCCTCGGCGACCCGGCGCAGCGCGTCCACGAATTGCGCGGCGTTGAACACCCGGTCCTTCAGCAGATATCCGATGGCACCGGAACCGTCGGCCAGCAGCTCGCGCGCATAGAGCTGCTCGACATGCTGGGACAGCACCAGAACGGGCAGGCCGGGTATCCGCAGGCGGGCCTCGTGCGCCGCCTGCAGCCCCTCGTCGGTGAACGTGGGCGGCAGGCGGACATCCACGATCACGACATCGGGCCGGTGCTCCTGCACCGCTGCGAGCAGCTCCGGGCCCGTCTCGACTGCGGCGACCACCTCGAAGCCGTGCGCGGTGAGCAGATGGGTCAGACCTTCGCGCAGCAGGTAGAGGTCCTCTACGAGGACAACACGCACGGAATCTCCAGAGTGACTGTGGTGGGACCGCCCGATGGACTGTGCACGGCGAGACTTCCGCCGAAGGTGGCGAGCCGGCGCTGGACGCCGCGCAGCCCGCTCCCTTTCGCCGGATCGGCACCCCCGGGCCCGTTGTCGGTGACCGTGATCCGCAGCAGCCGCGCCGTGTGACGCACGGCGAGGCGAACCCGCGCCGCGTCGGCGTGCTTGGAAACATTGGTGAGCAGTTCGGTCACCGCGAAATAGGCGGCGGCTTCGACCGGCCGCTCCGGACGGCCGGGCAGGTCGATCCGCAGCGTGACCGGGAGCGGCGAATCCAGGGCCAGCCCGCGGATGGCGTCCGCCAGGCCACGTTCGGCGAGAACCGGAGGGTTGATCCCGCGGATCAGCCGGCGCAGTTCGATGAGTGCCTTCGCTGAAGCTTCCTTGGCGGTCCCGACCATCAACTTGGCGGAAGCCGGGTCCCGTTCGATGAGCGCCTCGATGGTGCCGAGTTTCATCCCCATGGCCACCCACTGCGCCTGTGCCCCGTCGTGCAGATCCCGTTCGATCCGGCGCAGCTCCGCGGACGGGATCTTCTCCGGGGTTTCCTCCGGGATTTCCGTACGGATCTCGATGAGCCGGCCCGCCCGGCGGCTAAGCAGCACCGACTTGGTCGGTCCGAGGAGGAGCCGACTCCACAGGCCGTGCAGCCGCAGCAGCGGGCCGGCCAGCAGACTCCCGGTCAGGGTGCCGATCACCCCTGTCAGCGGGGCGGCGACGAGCGGCTGATCGCCGAGCACCGGGATGCCATGGGCCAGCAGGGTCCGGCTGTCAAAGGTCTCGAAATCGACGAAGGGCTGCAGCAGCAACGCCCACGACCACGACCAGATCAGGCCGAAGAAGCAATATCCGGTGACCACAACGGGCACCGCGGCGAGCAGCACCCCGACCACAGGGTCGAGCAGGAGCCACAGCAGGTCCCGCCAGGTGGCCGGATCGCGACCGTGCTGCCGGTACCGCAGGGACCGCAACGCCGTCTCCGGGGTGCGGTACAGCGTGCGGCCGATCCGGTAGGTGCCGTCGGACCGCGGCGGCGGCAAGGCAGGGTCTGGCGGGTAGGGCCGGTCGATTCGGATGCCGGTCCACTCCTGGATCTGCTGCCTGCGCCAAGAGGTGAGCTGTCGGCCGGCGGCCACCACGGTCGGCCAGGCCCACAGCAGGATCGGCAGCATCGCCAGTACGTGCGTGAGTGCGGCGGCCAGTTCGGCGACCGCGAGTCCGGCGGTGAGGACCAGCCGCCAGGTGGCGAGCCCGCCGCGGCCCACCCTGATCAGTGCGCGGCGTATCCCGGAATCGGTGGCGGAGGCGAGCAGTCGGCTGGTCCAGCGTCCGTGCAGCTGGAGCAGAGCCGGCCCGAAGCCGAAGCCGGCCAGTGCCGTCGCCACGGCGAGGGGGACAGTGATCGCGGCATGGCCCGGCCAGAACCACAGGGGCGTGGCTCCCACCACGACCAGTGTGAGCGGCAGCAACGCGAGGGCGCTGCCCACCCAGGGGTTGATCAGCATCCACAGGATGTCCCGGGAGGTGGCCGGGTCCTTCACCAGCCAGTCCCAACCCCGTTCGCAGGACGGCTTCTTCGGCGTCGGATAGAGCCGGCGCTTGTGGCGGTACCAGCCGTCGGATTCGGGTGCGGGAGGCGGCGGCGGAGGTTGGTAAGGCACCGGGAGGTCCACCCCGCACCAGCGGCTCGTGAAGGCACGGTACGCATTGAGCGGAACGCGGTACCACTGGGCGAGCGCCAGGATGCCGAAGAGCGTGCCGAGGCCGACGGCCGCCAGCATCGGCCCGGCGGTGAGTCCCAGGCCGAACAGCGCAAGGCCGCGCAGGGGAGCCCATAACTGCCGTCCGAACATCGTTCTCCCCGTACTTCCGAGGCCCCCCGCGGGAGCATTCGCCACCCGTCACGATACCGACCGGAGGCGGGAGTTCTCAGTTATCCACAGGCCCATGGAACGAGCACCAACACGCCCGATACGCGGGGGATTTCGGTCAGGGAAAGCAGCGAAGCGGCGCAGCAGCCGGAGCACTTCCCGCCGCGTCGTCACACCTCCCACGCGGCTCACCGACCCGGCCGACGCCCCGGCGTCGGCGAGGTATCTCGACCTCCGAGGTGCCGTCCCGGTGGTGCCGCGTGATAGAAGTACCGAGATCGTCCGACTCGACGGTCTCCGGGAGCGGCCCGCACTCACGCATCGGCGTGACGCTACGGCGGCATGACTTCGCCACCGGCCACGGCATCGTCCCGTCGCTGGATCTTCCCTTTCGTGCCCGGTCAGGTACCGGCGCTCAGTGCTGCGCGTACATCGCTGCCGCCGGGCCTTCTCCCCGAATCCGGGCCATGCCTAGGTTGTCTCCGGGGCTCGCCGTGCCCGGAACCGCCGCAGACCGGAACGCCCTCATCACCTGGAGGAGAGCATCTTGCACAGCAGCACCGTGAAATCCGGGCAGTCCTCGGATTCCGTCGATTTCCCCCTTCAGTTCGCCCGCAGCCGCCGTTTCTCCCTGGGAGTGCCCAGGCATTTCACCGTCTCCCCCGACGGCCGCCGGGTGCTCTTCGTCCGTACGGCTTCCGGCACCGATCCGGTGGGCCGGCTGTGGCAGTACGAGGACGGCACGGAGCGGCTGTTGGCCGATCCGGCCCTCCTGGTAGGGGCCGGATCAGGGGCGGTCCCGGAGGAGGAGAGACTGCGCCGGGAGCGTGCCCGCGAGCGGTCGGTCGGAGTGGTGTCGTACGCGACGGACGACGCCGCCCGTCTGGTGGCGTTCGCCCTGTCGGGGGCCCTGTGGGCGGTGCGCACCGACGGCGGCACACCGTTCTCCGTCCCTGCGGCCGGTCCGGTGGTCGACCCACGCCCCTCCCTCGATGGCCGGTACATCGCCTATGTGAGCAGTCGTTGCTTCCACGTCGTCGATCTGGCCGGCGCCGACCGGCAATTGGCCCGTGCTGAGGCTCCGGAGGTCTCCTACGGGCTCGCCGAGTACGTGGCCGCCGAGTCCATGCACCGGATGCGCGGCTACTGGTGGGCACCGGACAGTCGCCGCCTCCTTGTGGCCAGGGTCGATACCGGCCCTGTGGAACGGCGATACCTCAGCGATCCGGCCGACCCGACGAAGCCGCCACAGGCGATCCGTTACCCGGCAGCCGGCACCCCCAATGCGGAGGTCACCCTGCAGTTGCTCTCTCTGGAGGGCGAGCGGGTCGAGGTGGAGTGGGACCGCAGGGCGTACGAGTACGTCGTGGCGGCGGGCTGGGACGCGCACGGTCCGTTCGTCTCCGTGCAGAGCCGCGACCAGCGCACCATGCGCACCCTCGCGATCGATCCGGAGACCGGCGCCACCGCAGTACTGCACGAGCGGACCGATCCCGCCTGGGTGGAGATCATCGACGGCACTCCGGCCCGTACGGCGTCGGGTGCTCTGGTGCTCCACGAGGACGAGGGCGACACCCGGTATCTGACCGTCGATGGCCGACGGGTCACCCCGGAGGGACTCCAACTGTGCGCGGTCCTAGGGGTCGAGGGTGAGCGGGTGCTCTTCACGGCGAGCGAGAATCCGCTGGAGACCCATGTGTGGTGCCATGAGCCCGGCCGCGGCATCCGCCGGCTGAGCCGGGAGCCCGGCAGGTACACGGGCGTGGCGCGGGGCGGCACGGTCGTTCTCGCGGGCCTGACACCTCAGGGCGACGTGGTGGGTGTGCTGCGTGGTGACGGAGCGGCCGGGGACCCGCCCTACCAGGCCCTCGCCTCGCTCGCCGAGGAACCGTCGATCATCCCGCGTCCGGTCCATCTCACGCTTGGTGAACGGGAGTTGCACGGCGCGCTCTACCTTCCGTCCTGGCACGAGGCGGGCACCGGAAAGCTGCCGGTACTGCTCGACCCGTATGGAGGGGCGGGCCTCCAGCTCGTCGGACGGGCCCGCGGATGGTTCACCTGTGTGTCGCAGTGGTTCGCCGAGCAGGGGTTCGCGGTGCTGGTGGTCGACGGGCGCGGAACCCCGAACCGTGGCCCGGCCTGGGAGAAAGCCCTTCACGGCGACCTGATAACCCCCGTATTGGAGGACCAGGTGGACGCGCTGCGGGCGGCCGCGGCGCGTTTCGACGACCTCGATCTGACGCGGGTGGCGGTCCGCGGCTGGTCGTTCGGCGGGTTCCTGGCCGCGGCAGCCGTGCTGCACCGCCCCGACGTCTTCCGCGCGGCGGTCGCCGGCGCCCCGCCCACCGACCAGCGGCTGTACGACACGCACTGGAAGGAGCGGTTCCTGGGCCACCCTGAGGAGCAGCCGGACAACTATGCGGCCTCCTCCCTGATCGGCCACGGCCATCTGCTGAGCCGCCCGCTGCTGCTGGTCCATGGGCTCGCCGACGACAATGTGGCGGCCGCGCACACGCTGCGCTTCTCGGCGGAGCTGCTCGCGGCGGGCAAGCCGCACAGCGTGCTGCCGCTGCCCGGCGCCACCCACATGCCGGCCGACGACACGGTCGTGGCGCAGTTGCTGCACTTCCAGCGGGACTTCCTGCTCGATGCCCTGGAGGAGCGCGCCGGCCAGGGCTGACCAAGGGGCCGGCGCGCTCGTCGGGGCACCGGCCGCCGAGCGCGCCGGCCGGGCGCTCCGGTCGTCAGTCCCTCCGCTGTCCGCTCCGATGGATCGCACGGACTCGTTGAACACTCCGGGCGGGGCTTCCGTATGGACCATTGCGACGTCCATGGAGCACATCGCGCACCGAAGGCACCACCAAGAACCGGAGGCACACCATGGCTCGACAGTCAGCGTCGGAGCGGACGGAGACCGAAGCGATGACGGCGACGGAGGAGACCCGCCCGGCGGGGCGCGGGGCCGGGCGGCGCGCGGTCGTCGCCGCGGTGGGCGCGGCCGGGCTCACCGCAGCGCTGGCGGCCTGTGGCGGCGACATGGCGGACGCGGGCAGCGGGAACAGCGGCGGCTCCAAGGCCGCGGGTGACGATCAGGCCGCTTCGGGGGCGAGCGGCGGCGACAGCGGTTCGGGCGGCACCGGAGGGAGCGGCGGCGACGGTTCCGCCGGTGGGGACGCCGGCCCCGCACTCGCCAAGACGTCGGAGATCCCCAAGGGCGGCGGCAAGATCTTCAAGGGCGAGAAGGTCGTCGTCACCCAGCCCCAGGACGGCGACATCAAGGCCTTCTCCGCCATCTGCACGCATGCGGGCTGCGTCGTCGGCGAGGTCTCCGGCGGCACCATCAACTGCATGTGCCACGGCAGCAAGTTCGACATCAACGACGGCAGTGTGAAGACCGGGCCCGCCACCAAGGGGCTGGCGCCCGCCAAGGTCACCGTCAAGGGCGGCTCGGTCACCCTCGGCTGACCCGGCGGACCGCCCGTTCTGCCGCCCGTCGCCCCGGGTCAGCGGTCGGGGCGCGGCCGTCGCCAGCCGGCCAGGACGTCATCGGTGGTGGTGACGGTGGCGACCAGAGCCAGGGTGTTACGGACCATCGCGGGGGTGTAGTCGGCCGGCACTCCCGCGATGGCGTCCGCGGGCACCACGGCCGTGTAGCCGAGGTTGACCGCGTCGAAGACGGCATTGGGGACCGCCACATTCGCCGACACCCCGGTGACGACCAGGGTCCGGCACCCGACGTTGCGCAGCAGCGCGTCCACCTCGGTGCCGGCGATCGGGGAGAGGCCGTGCAGTCTGCGCACCACCAGGTCGTCGTCGGAGACGGATATCGGGTCGGCGATGCGGACCGCGGTGGATCCGGTGAGCTGCTGGACGGGCAGCCGCTCGGCCGCCTTGAACAGACGGGCGTTGCGACTGGCGCCGCGCCCGTCGGCACGCCGTTCGGCGACCGCGTGCAGCACCTGTACGTCGGCGTCATGGGCGGCCGCCACCAGGCGGGCGACGTTCGCCAGCGCCCCCGATGCCGCGTCGGCGAGTTCGGGCAGTGCACTGTCCGGGCCGACCACTCCGCGCTGGCACTCGACGGTGAGCAGCACCGTCGTGGCCGGGTCCAGCTGGCCGATGAGCCGTGCGGCGTCCGAAGGCATCGCGTTCCTCTCTGGCGGACCTGATTCCCGGTGGGCCTGTGCCCGGCGTCGGCGGGTCGTTCCCCGAGGACGGACCCACGCGAGGCGGGCGAGGGTAGCGGGCATTGCGTACGCCGGGAAGAGCCTCCATGCTTTCCGACGCACAGTCAGCTATCTGGGGCCGGTGTCAGGTGAGCGGGTCGGTGCCGCCTGAGCGCCACACAGTGGAGGGCGATGACGGATGGCCGATACACAGCGGCGCGGACGACGGATCATGATGACGCGGGACGAGCTCGACGCCTTCCTCGCGGCGCAGCACACCTGCCGGGTCGCCACGGTCGGTGGCGACGGCGCGCCGCATGTCGGGGCGCTGTGGTTCCTCTGGGACGGTACGGCGCTGTGGCTCTATTCGATCACCCGCAGCAGGCGGTGGGCCCAGTTGCGCAAGGACCCGCGGATCGCGGTGGTCGTCGATGACGGGCACGCGTACGACGAACTGCGCGGCGCCGAGCTGGCCGGCCGCGCGGAGTTCGTCGGCGAGGCGCCGCGTACGGGCGAGCCGTGCCCCGAACTGGACGTCCCGGAGCGGCTCTTCGCGGAGAAGTACTTCGGGATGTCCGCGATGCCGCACGACGGCCGGCATGCGTGGCTGCGGCTGACACCGGAATCGGTGGCGTCATGGGACTTCCGCAAGATTCCGGGGTGAGGCGCGGGCGCCCCGCCCGGTGGCCGGAGCCGGCACGGTGCGCGCCGGGACGATCAAGAGCGGCGTCGCGTGAGGTTCGTCGTCCCGGCGTGATCGCATTGTCAGTGGTCTCTGCCAGAGTGGTGTGGGTCAGCCCGTTCGGTGCCTGCAGGCGCGGGAGCGGGACGGCCCGGCCGCGAGGTGGCCGGGCGCCGACGAGGACGAAGGAGATCCGGTGAACGTGCTCTTCCCTGCGCTGCGCGACGCCTCGCCCGCACCCGCGCTGCGCTTCGGCGATCGCAGTCTCAGCCATCGCCAGTTGGCATCGGTGGCGGGCGCGCTCGCCGACCGGATCGCCGGTGAGCCCCGGATCGCCCTCTGGGCCACGCCGACGCTGGAGACCGCGGTCGGAGCGGTGGCCGCGCTGCTCGCCGGTGTGGCGGTGGTCCCGGTCAACCCGAAGATCGGCGAGAGCGAGCTGGCGCACATCGTGGCGGACAGCGTGCCCTCGCTCGTCCTGGCCGAACCGGGCACCGATCTGCCGGGTCCGCTGGCCGCGCTGTCCCGTATCGGCATCGAGGCCACGGCGCCGCCCGAGGAGACCGCGCCGACCCCGGTGCCGGCCGAACCGGGCGACGAGGCCCCGGCCCTGATCGTCTACACCTCCGGCACGACCGGTCCGCCCAAGGGCGTCGTCCTCCCCCGGCGCGCCCTCGCGCACACCCTCGACGCCTTGGCGGACGCCTGGCAGTGGACCGCCGACGATGTGCTCGTGCATGCCCTGCCGCTCTTTCACGTCCACGGCCTGATCCTCGGCATCCTCGGACCGCTGCGCCGCGGCGGCAGCGTGCACCACCTGGGGCGCTTCAGCACCGAAGCGGTGTCCCGGGAGCTCGCGGCGGACGGCACGATGCTGTTCGGCGTCCCGACGATGTACCACCGTCTGGCCGCCGAGGTGGGCGGGAATCCCGCGCTCGCCAAGGCCCTCTCCCGGGCCCGGCTGCTGGTCTCCGGGTCGGCCGCGCTGCCGCTGACCGATCATGAGCGGATCACGGCGGCCACCGGCCGGCGGGTGATCGAGCGCTACGGCATGACAGAGACGCTCATGAACACCAGCGTGCGGGCGGACGGCCCCGATGCCGCGGGCACGGTCGGCGTACCGCTCCCGGGGGTGTTCGTCCGGCTCGTCGACGAGGCAGGTCAGGCCATTGAGGGGAACGACGCCGAGACGGTCGGCGAGATCCAGGTCCGCGGCCCGAACCTCTTCGTCGAGTACCTCAACCGTCCCGATGCCACCGCCGCGGCCTTCGACGGCGGATGGTTCCGCACCGGCGACATGGCGGTCCGCGACGCCGCCGGCAACTACCGCATCGTGGGCCGCAAGGCCACCGATCTGATCAAGAGCGGCGGCTACAAGATCGGCGCGGGCGAGATCGAGAACGCGCTGCTGGCCCACCCCGGAGTCGCCGAGGCCGCGGTCACCGGCGCGCCGGACGAGGATCTCGGTGAGCGGATCGTCGCCTGGGTCGTGGCGGCGACCGGCCCCGACGCCGGCCCGGCACCCTCCGCCCAGGAACTCGCCGATCATGTCGCCCGCCAGCTCGCGCCGCACAAACGCCCCCGCACCGTGCATTTCCTGGACGCCCTGCCGCGCAACGACATGGGCAAGATCCTGAAGCGGGAGCTCCGTGCGTAGCGGGGGACGCGGTGGCGCTGGGGACAGGGACGCCGGGGACGGGAGCACCGGCCCGGAGCCGGGCAAGGGCGATGGCCGCCGCGCAGGCAGCGCCCCTGGCGACGGGACCGCGACCGGCGAGCGGACGACGGCCGAGAAACCTGCCACGCCCGGCAACACGACCGCCTCGACGCTGCCGTGCGCCCGGCTGACAGCCCGTCAAGCCATTGCGGCGGTGGCGGACAGCTACAGCGAGTTGAGTGTGCCCGAGGGGCGCGGGCTCTCCTCTGCCGCTTCGTCCGCACCGGACGGCCCCCTCGGCTGGCCCGGCTACGACGACGCGCGGGCCCGCGCCCGGGAGCGGACCGGCGAGGACGAGTCGGTGGTCACCGCCCTGGCCACGATAGGTGGCCGGGAAGCGGTCGTGCTCTCCTTCGAGTTCCGGTACCTGGGCGGCTCCCTCGGGGAACGCACGGGCGACCGTCTGGAGGCCGCTTACGCCCATGCGCGCGAGCACGGCCTTCCGGTGGTCTCGCTGATCGCCACGGGCGGCAGCCGCATGCAGGAAGGAATGCGGGCACTGACCCAACTCCAACGGGTGGCATGGCAGTCGGCGCTGAACCGCGCCGCGGGGCTCCCGCAGCTCGCGGTGCTGCGCGATCCGACAACCGGCGGCGGCTGGGCCACCCTGGGAGCAGGCGCCGATGTGATCCTCGCGCTCCCCGGCGCCCAGGTCGGCTTCGCCGGCTCGCGGGTGCGCCCCCCGGACGCCGACCCTGCCGCCTACACCGCCGAAGGGCAGCTGGCCGCCGGCCATATCGATGCCGTCGTCCCGCCCGACCGGCTGCGCGCCACGCTCCAGCGGTGGCTGCAACTGCTGTGCCCAGCGCAGGAGTTCCGCGACACGGAAGTGGAGCCGGCGCCTCCGCCGGCTGCGCTCGGCCCACCTGGGCTGCCGGAGACCGGCTGGGGTGCGGTGGTCCGTGCCCGCGCGGCCGGGCGGCCGCGCGCGGAAGCATATCTGCACGCCTACTTCGACGGCCTGGAGGAGATCAGCGGCGACCGCTGCGGCGGCGTCGACCCCGGGATACGGTGCGGATTCGGCCGTCGCGAGGGGCGCACCATCGCCTTCGCGGCCCAGTGCGGGACGGCCACTCGGCCGGCCGGCTTCCGTACTGCAGCGCGGCTCGTCCGGCTCGCCGACCGGCTCGGCATACCGGTGCTCACCCTCGTGGACACTCCGGGCGCCGCCAATGACGCGGCGGCCGAGCGGGCCGGTGCCGGGGCCGCCATCGCCGACACCTTCGCGGCACTCGCCACCGCCCGGGCGCCCGTCACCTCTCTGCTCATCGGGGAAGGCGGCTCGGGCGGCGCGCTGGCCCTCGCCGCACCGGACCGGCTCTGGGCCACACCGGACAGCTACTTCTCCGTGATCGCCCCGGAGCCGGCGGCGGCCATCCTCAAACGCGACGAGACGGAGGTCCACGCGACCGCGGACCAACTCCGCATCCGGCCGCAGGACTTGCTGGATCTGGGCGTCATCCGGGGCATCGTCCCACCGGCCTGAGAAGGGGCCGGGGGCCGTCGGCGGTGACCGCCTCAGGGGTGCTGGATGTGCTTCCCGGCCGTACGAAGCGCTTCGACGGCGGCCCGAATCGAGGGCCTGCGGTCGGCATCCGCGCGCCAGATGGCATAGACATGGCGGCGCATCGTATGGCGTACGGGCACCACACTCACCCCGTCCGGCACCGGCCCACGGCCGAGCCGCGGAGCGACCGCGACGCCCAGCCCGGCCGCGATCAAGGCGAGCTGGGTGCCGTGCTCCTCCGCCATGTGCGCCACTCGCGGCTCGATGCCCTTGCTGCGCAGCGTGAACATCAGCCATTCATTGCAGAACTCCCCCTGGGGCCAGGAGATCCACTCGTCGTCGGCGAACTCCTCCAGCTCCACGGAACTCCGCCGGGCCAGCGGATGGGTGGACGGCATCGCCACATCGGCCGGATCGTCCAGCAACGGGGCCTTCGCCAGCCCGTCGGGCAGGGACAGCGGACGGTTGTACCAGTCCAGGACGACCGCCAGATCGATGTCGCCGCGCACCACTCCGCGGACCGACTCGTCCGGCTCCATCTCCGTCAGCCGCGCCCGCAGCTGCGGGTGCTCGGCGCGCAGGGAGACGAGCGCGGCCGGGAACAACCCCCGTGCCGCGGTGGGAAAGGCGCCCAGCCGCAGCTCGCCCACCGCCTGGCCGCGGTGTGCTTCCAGCTCGGCCTGGGCCAGCTCGACCTGCGACAGGATGCGCGTCGCATGATCGGCGAGCAGCCGTCCGGCGTCGGTCAGCCGCACTCCGCGCCCGTTCTTCGCCAGCAGCTGCTGTCCGGTCTCCCGCTCAAGCTTGGCGATCTGTTGCGAGACCGCCGAGGTCGTCACATGCAGCCCGTCGGCGGCCGCGCTCACCGAGCCATGGCGGGCGACCGCGCTCAGCGTCCGTAGGCGATCAAGGTTCAACATATAAGCAATGCTAAGCGATACCCGCCACGAATTCTCGCTTGTGCTACGAAGTTGTACCGCGCATCGTGGACCGCATGAGCACCGCCACGGGCGCACCCACCGCCTCCGCCGCCGCCACGAATCCTCAGGACACGATCGCCGCCCCCGCGGACGACGGGAACGCCGCGACCGCCACGGCCACCTCGCTTCGCACCGCCGCCACCACCGCCGCGCCCGCGACCCCGAAGCCCGGCGGCCGGGCGCGCGCCTGGCAGCTCCGCTTCGCCGCTCTCTCCCTCGTCTGGGGCTTCAGCTTTCTCTTCATCAAGGTGGGCACCCAGGGCTTCGCTCCACTGCAGGTGACGCTGGGCCGGGTCGTCTTCGGCGCGCTGGTGCTGCTGGTCGCCCTCGCGGTCAAGCGCGAGCGGCTCCCCCGGTCCGCCCGCACCTGGGCGCATCTGACGGTGGCCGCGTTCTTCCTCAACGCGCTGCCGTTCTCCCTCTTCGCGTACTCCGAGCTGACCATCCCCTCCACACTGGCCGGCATCTGCAACGCCACCTCACCGCTGTGGGGCATGGCACTGTCGGTCGTCGCACTCTCCGAGGACCGCCCCACCCGGCGTCGAGTCGCGGGCCTCGGCCTCGGGTTTCTGGGCGTGCTCACCGTGCTCGGCGCCTGGCAGGGCTTCGCCGGTACCGACCTGACGGGCACCGTACTGGCGCTGGGCGCCTCGCTTTGCTACGCCATCGGCTGGATCTACGTCCGCCGCACGCTGGCGGGCGTTCCGGAGTCCCACCTGGCCATGTCCAGCGCCCAGCTCCTGCTGGCCACCGCCCAACTGGCCGTGGTGACACCGCTGTTCACCACCGCGCCGACCAGCTACCCCATCGTTCCGCTGCTCGCCGTGTTCGCCCTGGGCGCCCTGGGGACCGGCCTCGCCTTCCTCATCCAGTACGGACTGGTCGCCGAGATCGGCCCCACCACCGCGCAAATGGTCACCTACTTCATCCCCGTGATCGCCACCGCGGCCGGCGTGGCCCTGCTGCACGAGCGGCTGAGCTGGAACACCCCCGTCGGCGCGCTCATCGTCCTGGCCGGTGCCGCCCTCACCCAGAGCAGGCCCCGCCCGAACCGCCCGACGGCCCCGCGGGCCGGATCGACCGCTGACTGACGACACCCGCCCGCGGACTGGCCACCAGCCCAGGAGGCAAGAACTCAGCACCCGCCGAGCCCCCGAGACCTGCCTCGGGGGCTCCAGCCCATCAACTCCCCCGTGCACAGCCGCCGTTCACGTGCCCGGCACAACCAGCGCCCCGGCACTCCCCCTCACTCGTACCGTCGCGCCTCCCCCACCCCCGTCGCCGCGGCGACGGCGTCCGCCACCGGGGCGATGTCGTCGTCGGAGAGACCGGAGACCGTGATGCGGATGCCGGGTGGTGAGTGCAGGCGGAAGCGGGCGCCGGGGGCCACCGCCCAGCCGGAGTGCAGGAGCCGGGCCACCGCGCCGGTTTCGTCCGGGACCGGCAGCCAGACGTTCATTCCGCTGCGACCGCACGCCCGGACTCCACGCTCCGCCAGCGCCCGTATCAGCGCCTCCCGTCGCCGGCCGTACGCTCCGGCCACCGCCTTCGGGTCGATCGCGGAGGTCCGCCACAGATGGACAACCGCGTCCTGCAACAGATGGCTGATCCAGCCCGGACCGAGGCGCTGGCGGCCGGCCACCCGGTCGATGGTCAGCGCATCGCCGGTGAGCACGGCGAGCCGCAGGTCAGGGCCGTACGCCTTGGCCGTCGAACGGACCAGGACCCAGTGGTCGGTGACCCCGGAGAGCGGATGAAGCGGGAGATCGACGATGCCATGGCCGTGATCGTCCTCGATGAGGAGGAGGCCTGGGTGTTCAGCAAGGAGAGTGCGGAGTTCAGCGGCGCGGGCGCGGCCGATGGCGGCGCCGGTGGGGTTCTGCGCCCGGTCGGTGACGACCACGGCGCGGACGCCGTCCCGGATCGCGCGCGCCAACTCTTCCGGCAGCGGGCCCTCGTCATCCACGCCGACCGCGACGGGGCGCAGCCCCAGCGCCGGAATGAGGTCCAGCAGACTGCCCCACCCCGGGTCTTCCACCGCCACGGCGTCGCCGGGCCGCAGATGGGCGGCCAGCACCCGCTCCATGGCATCCAGTGAGCCGCTGGTCACTGCTACGGGAGCCTCCGTCACACCGTCGGCGGCGAACGCCGCGCGGGCGAGGGCGGCGAGGTCGTCGTCCACGGCCGGTGTGCCGTAGAGCACGGGGCGACGGGCGCTGCGCGCGGCGGCCTCGGCCAGCGCCCGCTCCAGCGGAGGCAGCAGCGACGGATCGGGATTTCCGTCGGAGGCGTCCCGGACACCCGGCGGCACCTCCACCCGCAGCGCCTCGCGTGAGGTGCTCGCGGGCCGGGGGCGCACCCGGCTGCCGCGCCGGCCCGCGGTTTCGATCACCCCGCGGTCGCGCAGGGTGCGGTAGGCGGCCGCGACCGTATTGGGATTGACCTCGAGGTAGACGGCCAACTCCCGCAGCGGCGGCAGCAGTTCCCCCGGAGGGAGCGAGCCCGCACCGACGGCACGTTCAACGCTGGCGGCAATCTCCGATGCGCGCCGCCCTTCAATCCGATACTCTCCTAGCACAAACTTGATTATGCACTAGTGCAATGGAGTTTCGCAATGCCCCGAGCCGCGTCGTACGAACCGACCGAGCGCACGACCCCCACCCGCGCCCGCAACCGCGCCGCCTACGACCACGACACGGTGCACGCCATCCTCGACGCGGGCTACGTCTGCCATCTGGGCTTCGTCCGCGACGGTGCGCCGGTCGTCCTGCCGACGCTCTACGGCCGCGTCGGCGACCGCCTCTACCTCCACGGCTCGACGGGCTCCCGCCCCCTGCGGATGGCCGGTGCGGCGCCGGACCCCGGTCTGGAGGTGTGTGTGACGGTCACCCATGTCGACGGCCTGGTCCTGGCCAGGTCCGCTTTCCACCACTCCATCAACTACCGCTGCGTCGTGGTGCACGGCACCGCGCACCAGGTGACCGACGAGGAGGAGAAGACAGCCGCGCTCGACGCGCTCGTCGACCATGTGCTCCCCGGGCGCGCCGCGGACTCCCGGCCGGGCAACGCCAAGGAGCTGGCCGCCACCTCCCTGATCCGTCTCGATCTGCGGGAGGTCTCCGCCAAGATCCGCACCGGCGGTCCCAACGACGAGCCGGAGGATCTCGCACTGCCGTATTGGAGCGGGGTACTGCCCGTGGCCCCCACGTACGGCGCCCCCATACCGTCCGACGACCTGGCGCCCGGTACGCCCCAGCCGGCGTATCTCTCCGCCCGCTGAGGAGCAGCCCGTGCTGATCCACCCCTGGGACGCCCCCACCGACGACACCGAGTGGCAACAGTGGCTCGCGGCACACGACTTCGGCCAGCTGGCGGCCAATGGAGGGCCCGGTGAACCGCCCATGGTGCAGCCGCTGCACTTCGCCTACGACCCGGCCCGCCACGAGGCCGTGACTCATCTGGCCCGGCCCAACCCCCTCTGGAACGCGCTGGAGGACCGGCCGACGGTACTGCTGAGCGTGGTGGACGACTACACCTTCATCCCCGGCCCCTGGCAGGCTGCCGAGGACCAGCCGCCCGAACACGGCGTCCCCACCAGCTTCTACGCCGCCGTCCAGCTGATCTGCACCGCCCATGTCGTGGACGATCCCAAGGAGAAGGCGGCGCTGCTGCGCCGTCAGACGGGCCACTTCCAGCCGGACGGCGGCTCCGCGCCGGTCGCCGCGGGCGCGGCCCCGTACGGACGGCTGCTCTCCGGCATCCGAGGCCTGCGCCTGGAAGTGCGGGAGGTCCGGGCGAAGTTCAAGTACGGGGGCAAGCGGAGCGAGGCCGTCCAGCACCGTGTTTCGGAGCACCTGGCCGAGCGGGACGGCCCCGGGGACGCGGCGGCCCGCGCCCACCAGCAGCGCAGACTGGCCGCGGCCTCCACGGGCAAGCCCGCTTCCTGACGGCGTCCCGTCCGCACCGTCCCGAGGGGTCCGGACGTCCGGGTGCCCGGCCGACACCGCCGGCCGGGCACCCGCGTCCTCAGCCCGCCACCGGCGGCGCCGTCCGCACGACCGTGGCCGCTCCGCGCGCCTCCGTCACCGCCAGGGCCGCAACGGCCGTCAGCAGCACGGCCCTTCCGATGGCCGTCGGCAGCGTGAGCCGCTCCCCGAGGAACAACCCCGCGATGGCCGCCGCCGACACCGGCTCGATCAGGGAGATCACGGACGCGGTCGCGGCGCGGACGGCGGCCAGGCCGGCGAAGTACAGCCCGTAGGCCGGCGGGGTCGGCACCGCCGCGACATAGCCCAGCAGCCAGAGGCTCCAGCCCAGTTCGTGCGCCTGGGGCCACAGCCCCTCCACCACGGCCGGCGGCAGCGGACACAGCGCACCCACCGCGAAGGCGCCGACCGTCGACGCGTACGGATCGCTGCCGCCGCCCCTTCCCGGGCGCCGGGTGAGCAGCGTCATCGCCGCGCGGCCGGCCGCGGACAGCAGCGCCCAGCCGGCACCGGCCGGGCGGACGGTCGCCCCGCCGTCGCCGCCGAGGACCAGAACCGCCAGCCCGGCCGGCGCCCCGGCAACGGCCAGGACTCCGCCCGCGCCGAGCCGTTCGCCCCTCGTCGCCCGTGCCCCGATGGCGATGAGGACAGGGCCCGCGCCCATGGTGACGACGGTGCCCATAGCCAGCCCGGTGGTTTGGACGGCGGCGAAGTAGCCGCTTGGAAGACGGCGAGGGCGATGCCGGTCGTCACCGTCCGGGTCAGTCGCCGACGCAGCGGCTCGTACGGCACAGGGCCGGCGGCGATGCGGGATCGCCGGCGCAGCAGCGCACGTACAGCGAGCAGGAGGACCAGCCCGCCGAAGGTGCGCCAGAAGGTGAGGGCGAGGGGGCCCAGTCGGCTGCCGCGGCAGAGGAGGGCGGCGGCCGCACCCGCGGTGCCCCAGGCGGTCGCGGCGAGCGCGACGTACAACAGCCCCCGGCCCACGGGCAGGGCGGAGGAAGGAGTGGAGTGCATGACGAGGTGCTCGGGGAAATCCGGACGGCCCTGGGTGTATTGATCACGAGCGTTGTTAACAGCCGCTCGGGACCAGCCCGAGCCGGGGTTTCCTCGGAGCCGCCGACCGCGTTACGCGGCGGGAGGGGGCAGCACAGTCGAGTGCATGATCGGCACCCTATGTCGCGCAGGAATCGGCCGCCCCCGGTTGCGCCCACTCCCGTCCCGGCACCGGCCACCCGCACCGTCTCGGTTGACTTCGGCTTGGCCGACTGCGCGATGAAGGCGCCGGTCAGCACCACGACCCCACCGACGATCTGCGGTGCGGAGAGATGCTCGCCGAGCAGCACCCAGGCCAGGACCGTCGCGATGACCGCCTCCAGACAGGCGACCACTCCGGCCACCTGCGGCGAGAGCCGGCGGATCGACACCACTCCGGTGAGGTAGGCCGCCACCGTCGCGATCAGCACGATCCAGGCGAGCAGCGCGACGGCGGGCACCCGGGTGCCGTTCATGTCCGCACCGCCGCAGAGTACGGCCCAGTCCATGCCCCAGGGGCGGGCGATCGCGGTGAGCAGGACGGTGCCGATCAGCAGGCCGTAGGCGGTCACCCCGAGCGGGTCCACCGCCTCGTCGCCGTCGGTGCCGTGATCGGAGAGCACGAAGTAGCCGACCTGGCAGCAGGCCGCGCCGAGCGCGAGCGCCAGGCCGACGGCGTCGAAGCTCAGCCCGGACCAGATCTCGACGACACAGGCCAGCCCGCCGACGGCCAGCACCACACCGACCGCCGCGGCCCGGGTGACCGGCCGTTTCTGCACGAAGCGGACCCAGCCCAGTACCAGGGCGGGCGCCAGATATTCGATGAGGAGCGCGACGCCGACGGGGATACGGGACAGCGCGGCGAAGTAGCACGCCTGGACGCCGGCGACGGCGAGCAGCCCGAAGCCCGCGAGCAACGCGGGCCGCCGGCGCGGCAGATCCCGGTGGCGCCAGGCGATCGGCAGCATCACCAGCGCCGCCCCGGCCACCCGCAGCCAGGTGACCTGAAGTGGTTCGAGACCGGCGGCTATCAGGGGCTTGGCGGCGACCCCCGAACCGCCGAAGGCGAGCGCGGACAGCAGGGCGATACCGAGTCCGGCACCGCGCCCTCCGGGCGTTCGACGGCCGCGCGCCCCAGGGGCGGGCGACGGCTGCTGGGCTCCCATGGGTCCGGACACTCCCTGACCCGAGCCGGTCGATGATCCCGCCGGGCTCCCCGAAGACGCGTGCATCCGGCCATCATGGCAGCCGCCGTCAGCAGTGACACCCCCGAGGCTGCTGTCAGTCGTGGGCCGGGCGGTCCGCGTCCAGACGGCCGGCGAGCCGGGCGGTGTCGACGGCGGCCCGGCGCAGCACCTCGACGGCCCGCGATTCGGGGTCGTCCACGAGGGCGGCGAGCAGGTCGAGGCAGCCCGCGCGGGTGGCGTAGCGGGCGTGGGCGCGGTCCAGCGCGCCGTCCAGGGCGGCGGCCGCGGCGGGTGACCATCCGGGGACGGCGCCCTCCGCGACCACCGGAACCGCGCCGGAGTCCTCGACCGTGCCGTGCCACTGGAGTCCGTAGCCGATGCTGCGCTGGACGAGATAGCCCAGCAACCGCGCGACCTGCGGCCCGCCGTCGAAGGCGTCGCGCACCGCGGGGTCCCACTCCAGGAGGCCGTGCAGCAGATGCGCGGTGTCGACCTGCCGGTCGCCGTCACGGGTGGCACGCCGGCGGGCAGCGGACACCACTGACGCGAGGTCGACGGTGAGCCGGGTGCCGAGGTCCTCCGGGGCAGGGCCGTCGCCGGCACTGTACGCAGTACGGTTTTGCACAGCCCCCACCCCACCAGCCCCTGTGCGGCGGGACATCACCGGCGGGAAGCATTCACGCCTGCCGCGCTGGTTGCGCACACCCGCCCCGGTCTCATCCTTACGGAGGAGAACGGGGCGAGATTCCTGAAGTCCGGATATACGCGGACGAGACGACCTGTCCCCGTCACAGCCACGCCGGAGCCCAGGAACTGACGACACGTCAGCAATGGCGGGCCCTCGCTATTGCACCTTCACCCCGTCGGGGATACGTTCCGCGGCACCCAGCCAGGGATCGTCACCGAAGGGGTGGTCGCATGGCCGACGTCACCGCGCAGGCCCGTATCGAGGCACCGGCCGCGAAGATCTGGGAACGGCTCACCGACTTCGACTCCTACGGGCAGTGGAACGCCACCCACACCGCCTTCCCCAAGGGCGGCCCGGAATCGCTGGAGGTCGGCGCGGGCTACGAGGAGCAGATGAAGCTGATGGGGTTCCCCGCGGAGGTCGTCTGGACCGTGCGGGAGCTGGAGCCCGGCCGGCTGCTCGCCATTGAGGGCAAGGGGCCGATGGGCGTCAGCCTGGGGATGCGTTACGAGCTCACCGCGGACGGCGGGGCCACGGCCGTACGGATCGACGGGACGTTCACCGGCGCCGCGGTCTCGCTGATGGCCGGCAAGCTCAAGGATTCGGCGAGCGCCGCGCTGAAGGAGTCACTGCGCAAGCTCGCCACTCTGACCGCCTGACCATTCGGGGGCCGCGCCGCACCCCGGCCCCCGAAGGCTCCACCCCCTGTCCGCTCTCACTCAGTCCTCTTCGGCGAGGATCAAATACAGCTCCTTGCGCGCCTTGTTGACCACCGCCATGGCCTTCTCCCGCTGCTCGGGACTGCCGGTGGCCCACACCTGCCGGAACGCCTCGACCAGGCCGCCGCCCGCCTTGCGGATCTCGTTCATGGCCTCCCAGTCGACGCCGCGGCCGGCATCCTCCCAGGGGGCGTCAGAGCCACTGTCGGCCTCGGCACGCCCGGCGTCGGTCAGCGAGAACAGCTTCTTGCCGCCCTCACTGGCGCTGGCGATCAGACCCTCGTCCTCGAGGAGCTGCAGCGTCGGATAGACCGAGCCGGGGCTGGGCTTCCACGCCCCGCCGCTGCGCTCGGCGATCTCCTGGATCATCTCGTAGCCGTGCATCGGACGGTCCTTGAGCAGCGCCAGGATCGAGGCGCGCACATCGCCGCGGCGCGCCCGGCCGCGCGGTCCGCCGCGCCCCCGGCCGCCACCGAAGGGCGGACCTCCGAACGGCGGGCCGAACGGGCCGAAGGCCGAGCGCCGCCGCTCCCATCCGCCCGCGAAGTCGCCGCGGCCACCGTGGCGCCCGGGCCCGCAGTACTCATGCCGGTGCTCATGGCCGTGTTCATGTCCTTGGGAACGCATGATGGCGTCCTCCTTTTCTCTATCGTTGATCGGTCGCGATGCTTCAACGATATATCGGGACTGTTCGTCGAGCAAGACCCGGACTCAGATCTCATGGAGCCGCACATGCCCCCGGGCGGACCGCCCGCACCGGCCACCACCGCCACGCCTGCCGTCCAATTCCCTCGAATTGGCCTTGGTCTGCAGGTTTGCGGCACCTCTACGCTCGCGGCCATGAGGATTCGCATCGTCGACGCCTTCAGTGAGCGTCCGTTCGCCGGCAACCCCGCGGGAGTCGTCCTCCTCGACTCCGGCGACTTTCCCGATACGGCCTGGCTGCAGCGGGTCGCCACCGAGGTCAATCTCTCCGAGACCGCCTTCGCGCATCCGCTGCCCGCGGGCGGCGACGCCGACTGGGCGCTGCGCTGGCTCACCCCGGCCGCCGAGGTGAACATGTGCGGGCACGCCACTCTGGCCACCGCGCACGTCCTGCACACGACAGGGGCGGCCACGGGTACGGTCCGCTTCCGCACCCGCAGCGGGGTGCTGACCACTACGGCGGACGACGGCGGGGCGATCACCATGGACTTCCCGACCGCCCCGCTCACCCCCGTCGAGGTACCGCCGGTGGTCGCGGACGCGCTGGGCGCCGAGATCCGCTCCGCGCACGACACCGGCCCCGATGTCGGCGATCTCCTGGTCGAGCTGGCCGACGAGCGGTCCGTACGGGAGCTGACCCCGGACCTGAAGGCGCTCGCCGGGCACGGCGGCCGCGGGGTGATCGCCACCGCGCGCGCCGAAGACCCCGACGGCGGCCACGACTTCTTCTCGCGGTGCTTCTTCCCCGGAGTGGGCATCGACGAGGACCCGGTAACGGGCAGCGCGCACACCGCGCTCGCACCGTTCTGGTCGGCGCGTCTGGGCCGTGCCTCCCTGATCGGCCTCCAGGGCGCCGCCCGCACCGGCTTCGTACGGACCGAACTGCGCGGCGACCGTACGCTGCTGACCGGTTCGGCGGTCACCGTCATCGACGGGGAACTACTGGCCACCGGCTGACCCCGCCCGCGCGGCGGCAGCCCCGGGAGGCGCGGCAGGCACCGGCGGTGCCCCGCGCCTCCGTCATCTCACGGCGTCGGCAGCCACCCCACCCGTCCGGCGAGCAGCGCGTAGCCGACGAACGCCACGATGTCGATCAGCGCATGGGCGGCAACCAGCGGACCGACCCGCCCCCACCGCCGGTAAAGGAGGACGAAGAGCACACCCATCACCATGTTGCCGATGAAGCCGCCGATGCCCTGGTAGAGGTGGTAGGAACCGCGCAGCACCGAGCTGGCCGCGAGTGCCGCGAGCGGCGACCAGCCCAATTGCCCCAGCCTGCGCAGCAGATACCCGACGACGATGACCTCTTCCAGGACGGCGTTCTGCACCGCGGAGGCGATCAGCACCGGGATCTTCCACCAGACGTCGGGCAGCGCCTCGGGGACCACCGTGAGATTGAATCCGGCCGCCCGCGCGCCCAGATACAGCAGCAGACCGCTGCCGCCGATGACGACTGCCAGCGCGAGGCCGCGGCTCAGGTCGAAGACGGGCCGCCGGCGGTCGAAGCCGACCGCCCGCAGCCCGCCGGCCCGCTCCCGCAGCAGCAGATGCGCCACCAGCGCCACGGGCACCAGAGCGGTCGCGATACCGAACAGCTGCCAGGCGAGATCCAGCCAGGGCCGGCCTGGTGCATGGGAGCCGTTGAGCGTCGCCGCCTGGTCCTTGAGGCCGCCGGGCTTGGTCACCGAGCCGATGAAGCTGATCAGCGCCGACAGCCCGCTGGCACCCAGCGAGAGGGCCAGGACGATCCATGTCTCGCTCCGCAGGATGCTCCGCGAGGGCTCTCCGAGGATCCCGTCACCAGGCCCTTGACCTGGAACGTCCGCATCGGCCACGGGACTTGTATCCGACTGCACACTTCCTCCGCTTCCGCAGTTACCGCCTCATCTCCGGCACCGCCCCGCTAGGGTCTCGGCAGCAGGTACGAAGATCGCACACGACATGCCCGGGACGGGCGCCATCCCGATGGCGCGTTTTCCCCCTGTCGGCGCATCCCGGTCGAGCTCCCAGAAGGAGAGGCGCTACCGCAATGGGACGACACAGCTTGCCCGACGGCCCCGCACCGGCGCGCACAGGGGCCCGCGGCGGGGTTCGTCCGCGCGCGCTCGTCCTCGCCACCGGTCTGGTGCTGACCATCGTCGCCGGCACGGTCGTGGCGCTGGACAACGGTCTGCTCCCGTTCGGCGGGCCGTGCGGCGGCGACGAGACACGGCTGGAGGTGGCTGCCTCGCCCGATATCGCCCCGGCGATCAAGGCGGTCGCCGAGTCGGCTCGGGAGGACGCGACCAGCGCCGACGGCAGATGTCTGGACGTGAACGTCACCGCGCGCGCCGCCCATGAGGTCGCCGACGCCTTCGGTCAGCGGCCGGTCGATCCCGAATTCCAGGTCTGGATACCGGATTCGAGCCTGTGGGTGGACCGGGTCGAGGCGGAACGCGGGACTCCACTGGCCACCGCCGGCACCCTGGCCTCGTCCCCGATAGCGCTGGGCGCCGTCCCCGGGGCCGCCAAGTCCCTGGGCTGGCCGGAAAAGACCCACACCTGGACGGATCTGACCCGGGCGGCGGCATCCGGCGACGCGGTGCACCTGGGCGTCGCCGACCCGTCCCGCAGCGCCACCGGACTGCTCTCACTGGCCCGCATCAGCGCCGCCAACCACAAGGAGGCACCGGACGCCGTCGCCGCGGACACCCGCACCGCCGCCACCGCGAGGCTGCTCAACCAGCGGGTCGCGGACGGCGACGGGCAGGCCATGGCCACCCTGCCGCGCGACGGCTCCGCCGCGGAGCAGCGCAGTCCACGCCGCAACCAGGCGCTGCTGCTGTCCGAGCAGGCCGCGTTCGCGCACAACAAGCGCGCGAAGGACGGACCGGATCTGAACCTGCTCTACCCCGAGGACGGCACCGCCCGGCTCGACTACCCGTACACCCTGGTCGACAACGCCGAGACGAGCCCTGAACGGTCCCGCGCCGCCAACCGCTTCATGACCCTGCTGAGCGAGCCCGCCGGACAGCGCGAGATGCGCCGGCTCGGCTTCCGGGACGCCACCGGCGAGGCGGACCCGAAGGTGGTCGACGCGGCCGGCGGGCGAGAGCCCCAGCCGTTCTCCGCCGCTCCCTCCGAGCCGCCGACGGCGAAGGAACTCCAGGCCCTGATGGGCATGTGGACGATCACGGTGCAGAGCTCCCGGCTCTCCACGGTCGTGGACGCCTCGGCGTCGATGAGCACCCCGGTCCCGGGGCACGGCGGCCGGTCCCGTATGGACCTCGCCAAGAACTCTCTCCTCCAGGCGCTGACCACCTTCACCTCCGACGACGAGATCGGGCTGTGGAAGTTCGCCACCTCGCTCGGCGGCGCCACGGACTATGTGGAGCTGTCCCCCACCGAGCGCCTCGGCCGCCGGGACAAGGACGGCGCCACCCACCGCGATGCCCTCGCCGACGCCTTCCGCTCACTGGCCCCCGAGCCCCAGGGCGCCACCGGCCTGTACGACACCACGCTCGCCGCGTACGAGAAGGCCCGCTCGACCTATGCCAGTGGGAGGTTCAACGCGCTGGTCATCGTCAGCGACGGCGCCAACGACGACGCCCACGGCATCGGCCTGGACGCCCTGGTGAGCAAGCTGGAGAAGCTCTCCGACCCGAAGCGCCCGGTGCCGCTGATCGCTCTCGCGATCGGTCCGGAGGCCGACACCTCGGCCCTGGACCGCATCGTGGCGCCGACCGGCGGCTCGACGCACCGGGTCAGCGACCCGTCGCAGATCCATCAGGTGATGCTCCAGGCCATCATGGCGGCGGGCAGCAAGGGACCGCTCTAGGGGCCCGTCTACGCCCCCTCGGTCGCCGCCTGCCGCGGTCCCGGTACGGCGGAGCGCCCGCCGGCCGGCCAGGCGACCGGCCAGGTGTGCACCGGCTTCCCCGTATGCATCAACTCGCTGTAGCGCCGGGTCATCGCGGCGAGCGCGGCATCCCGGTCCAGCCCCTGGCGCCGGGCGTGGTGGAAGGCCGCGGCCTGCCAGGACGCCCCGTTCGCCCGGCGCCGGCAGCGCTCGTCGATGATGCCGAGATAGTGGTCGCGGTCGGCCGGTTCCACTCCCCAGGCGTCCAGCCCGCGGGCCGCCAGCGGCAGCAGCTCGTCGCGCACCAGGCGTACGGCCGGGACGGCGGCGACACCGCCCGCCCGCCCCGGTCGTGGCCAGTCCAGGGTGGCCTCGATGCCGTACCGGCAGGCGCTGTCGAAGTTCCGGGCCGCGGCGGCGAACGGCAGCCGCGACCACACGGGGCGCGGCTCCTCGGCCAGCGCCCGCACCAGGCCGTAGTAGAAGGCGGTGTTGGCGATGACATCGGCGACGGTGGGGCCGGCCGGCAGCACCCGGTTCTCGACCCTGAGGTGCGCGACGCCGTCGGCGACCGCATAGACGGGGCGGTTCCAGCGGTAGACCGTGCCGTTGTGCAGGACCAGTTCGGCCAGGTCCGGCACCCCGCCCTCGTCGAGGACGCGCAACGGCTCCTGCGGTCCGCATACCGGCAACAGCGGTGGGTAGTACCGCACGTTCTCCTCGAACAGGTCATAGGCCGAGTCGATCCAGCGCTCACCGAACCAGGTGCGGGGACGGACGCCCTGGGCCTGCAACTCGGGCGAGCGGGTGTCGGTGGCCTGCTGGAAGACCGGCGGCCGGGACTCGCGCCACAGCTCACGGCCGAAGAGGAACGGCGAGTTGGCGCCGACGGCCACCTGGACCGCGGCGATCGCCTGTGCCGCGTTCCAGACGGCGGCGAAGCGGCCCGGTGTCACCTGGAGATGCAGCTGGACCGACGTACAGGCGGCCTCCGGCGCGATCGAGGGCGAGCGGGAGACCAGGTGCTCGACGCCCCGGATGTCCAGGGCGAAATCCTCTCCACGGGCCGCCCGCATCTGGTCGTTGAGCAGGACGTAGCGGTCGTTCGCGGAGAGGCTGGCGACGGTGAGGTCGTTGGCGTGCAGGGTCGGCAGAATGCCGACCATCACGATCCTGGCAGCGACCTCCCTGGCCTTCCTTTCCGCATAGCCGAGTCCCGTACGGAGTTCCTCGGCGAGCTGGTCGAGCACCCGGCCGCTCAAGCGGTGCGGAAGGATGTTGACCTCGAGGTTGAACTGGGCGAGTTCGGTCTGGAAATCCCCGCTGGCGATGCGCTCCAGCACTTGCGAGTTCATCATGCGGGGCAGCCCGTCGGCGCCGGCGAGATTGAGTTCGATCTCCAGGCCCATGAGATTCCTAGGCCGGTCGAACCGCTTCTCCGCCAGGAGTCTGTGCAATCCCTCAAGGCAGTCGTGCAGCTTTCTTCGATAACGCTCCCGGTCCGCCAGGTCGATCCCGTCCGCGGCGACCTTCTCCCCCATCGAAGGGTCCCTCCTCGAGTCAACAGCCCGCGGCCACGGGCCGCTTGGGGCCGTCCCCGACACCGCCGGGGCTCGCGCTACGGTCGATGATGCCCCGGCAATCTGATCAATAACGCAGCGGGGGCGTGCCGGTGCCGATAGGCTCGAAGTGGTCCAGCGTCCGGCACGGCCCATAGGCATATCCACGAAGCAATCACGCGCGGCAATTCACTCTTGGGATTCACCCGCGCGTTCCGGCCTACCGCGCCGCCCGGGCAATACGAGGCGGCGGCTTCAAAGCACCACACAAAGCGGTGGAAAGCACCTCGCACGGCGGTCCTGATTTCGCCTTGCCGGAAATCCACAAGGCCGGTAGCAGAAACACTTTCGGAACATACGTCGTATAAACTCCGCTTACGAGGCAGAGACTTGGCGCCCAGCGTCCCGGTGGTCTCACCGAGTCCGCGATGTCGCGGACCCCGCCCAGCGGCTGACCCCGCCGGCCCGCAGCCCGGCCGGCCCAGGCTCTGACCCCGCCCGCAGACAACGCCGTTTGCACCCGCCACGCTCCACCGTGTCTCCGAGCCACGCGCCGCCGTGTCTCCGAAGTGAGAGGCGACCCATCATGCCGCTGCACCTCCCCCCTGCCCCCGCGCCCGCCCTGCGCAGCGTTCTCACCGCTCTCGGCTCCCCCACCGCGGTCCGCGAGGCCCCGGTCTCCGCACTGCGCGCCCATCAGGGCCCGCTCAGCCCCGACCACCCGCTGCCCATCCATGTCTGGGACGACATCAGCCGGACCGGCAGCACCCCGCGGACCCGGCTGGCCGGCTGGACCTTCCTGGTCCGGGGCGGGGACCGGGCCGTGGCGGCCGCCGACGCGGTGCTCACCGCGGATGGCTGGACCTTCGGACGCTTCTGCGGCGGCCCCTACGTCGCCGCGACCGAGCAGGCACTGGCGCAGGCGGAGTCGCTCGCCACGCCCTACCAGCCGCGGCTGCTGTCCGTCCCCGAGCTGTACATGCTCACGCTCTGGCTGCACCACGACCTCACCTCCGACGGCGCCCAGGGGCTGCCCGCACCCGGTGACCTGCTGATACCGCTGGCGCCCGCGCCACCCGGCATCGCCGCACACCGTCCGCAGCGCATCGCCGATCTGCTCCCCCGGCTCACCCTGCGGCTCACGCCCGCGCCGCTCCTCGCAGAACCCGCCTGATCCGGCGGCGCCGGCCCCGGGACCGGCCCCGCGCCCCGCCCGAGCACGCCCCGCGGCTCTGTCCGGCCACGGGGCGCTCTGCCGTGCTCACCCACGCGGCCTAGTCCGCGGATACCACTCCCAACCCTCTTGAGGACGAGTGCAATTGGGAGCAACCGCCCGCATGGGTGACGCGTCCCTACCGAGTGAGTACCGCTGCCGCGAAATCCCTGCGGAATCGCGTCCGTGGGGCAACACTGGGACCCACCGAAAGAAACGGGGGAGCGGCCATGAACACCTCATCGAGCCGCATGACGACGTTCACCTCACCGCAGCGAAAGACAACTTCCATGTGTCAGCACCAACCGCCATGCCCGTCAGCAGACTCCACCGACCGGGAGGCCGCACACCTTGTGGCGCACCATCCGGAGCAAGGCTGGAGCCTGCTCTGCAACGGCGTCCTGCTCTTCGAGGACACCGGTGAGCTGCTCCCGGACGGGCAGGTCATCGCCCCGCACCGCGCCCGGGTCGGCGCCGCCGCCTGACCCACCGCGCGCACCACGAACCACAGGGCCCCCGGCAGATCCGCCGAGGGCCCTTGCTGCTGTCGTGACTCAGTTGTCGTACTCGTCCAGCGGCGGGCAGGAGCAGACGAGGTTACGGTCGCCGAAGGCACCGTCGATACGGCGCACCGGCGGCCAGTACTTCTCCGCGGCGGCGACACCGGCCGGGAAGACGGCCTCCTCGCGGCTGTACCCGTGCGTCCAGTCGCCGCCGAGCGCGCCCGCGGTGTGCGGAGCGTTGCGCAGCGGGTTGTCGTCCTTGTCCCACTCCCCCGAGCCGACCTTCTCGATCTCCGCGCGGATGGCGATCATCGCGTCGCAGAACCGGTCCAGTTCGTCGAGGTCCTCGCTCTCGGTCGGCTCGATCATCAACGTGCCGGCCACGGGGAACGACATCGTCGGCGCGTGGAAGCCGTAGTCGATCAGCCGCTTGGCGACGTCGTCGATGCTCACGCCGGTCGCCTTGGTCAGCGGCCGGACGTCGATGATGCACTCGTGCGCCACCAGACCGCCCGGGCCGGTGTAGAGCACCGGGTAGTGCGGCTCCAGACGCTTGGCGATGTAGTTGGCGCTGAGGACCGCCACCTGGGTGGCGCGCTTGAGGCCCTCGCCGCCCATGAGACGGACGTACGCCCAGGAGATCGGCAGGATGCCGGCCGAGCCCCAGGGAGCCGCGGAGATCGGCCCGACGCCGGTCTCGGGGCCCGCGGTGGGCTGCAGCGGGTGGTTGGGCAGGTACGGCGCCAGGTGGGCGCGGACGCCGACCGGGCCGACACCGGGGCCACCGCCGCCGTGCGGGATGCAGAAGGTCTTGTGCAGGTTCAGATGCGAGACATCGCCGCCGAACTTGCCGGGCTCGGCGAGCCCGACCAGCGCATTGAGGTTGGCGCCGTCGACGTAGACCTGACCGCCGGCCTCGTGCACCGCCGCGCAGATCTGGGTGATGTGTTCCTCGAACACCCCGTGGGTGGACGGGTAGGTCACCATCAGGACCGCGAGCTCGTCACGGTGCTTCTCGATCTTGGCGTGCAGATCATCGGTGTCGACCTCGCCGTCTTCACCGGTCTTGACGACGACGACCTTCATCCCGGCCATCACGGCGCTGGCGGCGTTGGTGCCGTGCGCCGAGGACGGGATCAGGCAGACCGTGCGCTGCTCGTCACCGTTGGCGCGGTGGTAGGCGCGGACGGCCAGCAGACCGGCCAGCTCGCCCTGCGATCCGGCGTTCGGCTGGATGGAGACCTTGTCGTAGCCGGTGACCGTGGCCAGCCGCTCCTCCAGCTCCTGGATCAGCGTGAGGTAGCCCTCGGCCTGCTCGGCCGGTGCGAAGGGGTGCACCTGACCGAACCCGGGCCAGGTGACCGGCTCCATCTCGGTGGTGGCGTTCAGCTTCATCGTGCAGGAGCCCAGCGGGATCATGCCGCGGTCCAGCGCGTAGTCCTTGTCGGCGAGGGTGCGCAGGTAGCGCAGCATCGCGGTCTCGGAGCGGTAGTCGTGGAAGACCGGGTGGGCGAGGTAGTCGTCGTGGCGCAGCAGCCCCTGCGGCAGCGCCTCGGCGGCGGCCGCGTCCAGCTGCTCGACGTCGCCGGTCACCCCGAAGGCGCCCCAGACGCCGGCCAGCTCCGCCCGCCCGGTGGTCTCGTCACAGGCGATGCCGACCAGGTCCGCGTCGATCTGCCGGAGGTTGACACCGGCCTCACGGGCCGCGGCGACGACCTCGGCGGCCCGGCCGGGCACCCGGGCGGTCAGGGTGTCGAAGAACGCGCCGTGGACAATCTCCACACCGCCGGCCCGCAGGCCCTCGGCGAGCACCGCGGCGTAGCGGTGGGTGCGCCGGGCGATGGTCCGCAGGCCCTCGGGCCCGTGGTAGACCGCGTACATCCCGGCCATGACGGCGAGCAGCACCTGCGCCGTGCAGATGTTGCTGGTGGCCTTCTCACGGCGGATGTGCTGCTCACGGGTCTGCAGCGCCAGGCGGTAGGCCTTGTTGCCGTCGGCGTCGACGGAAACGCCCACCAGACGGCCGGGGAGACTGCGGGCGAACTGGTCACGGACGGCCATGAAGCCGGCGTGCGGTCCGCCGAAGCCCATCGGGACACCGAAGCGCTGGGTGGTGCCGACGGCGATGTCCGCGCCCAGCTCACCGGGCGAGGTCAGCAGCGTCAGGGCGAGCAGATCGGCGGCGACGGTGACGACCGCGCCCAGCTCATGGGCCTGCTCGATGACCGCGCGGGGGTCCCGCACCGCACCGGAGGCGCCCGGGTACTGCAGCAGCACACCGAAGACGCCGCGCTCGGCGATCTCGGCCGGAATGCCGTCGGACAGATCCGCGACCACGACCTCGACGCCGGTGGGCTCCGCCCGGGTCTCGATCACGGCGACGGTCTGCGGCAGACAGTCCGCGTCGACCAGGAAGACGCCCTGCTTGACCTTGCCGACCCGGCGGGAGAGCGCCATCGCCTCGGCAGCGGCAGTGCCCTCGTCCAGCAGCGAAGCGCCGGAGGTGGGCAGTCCGGTCAGGTCGGCGACCATCGTCTGGAAGTTCAGCAGCGCCTCCAGGCGGCCCTGCGAGATCTCCGGCTGGTAGGGCGTGTACGCCGTGTACCAGGCCGGGTTCTCCATGACGTTGCGCAAGATCACCGGCGGGGTGAACGTGCCGTAGTAGCCGAGGCCGATCATGGACGACAGAACCTGGTTGCGGTCCGCCAGGCCCTGCAGCTCCTTGAGCACCTCGGCCTCGGTACGGGCCTGCGGCAGGCCGTGGGGGCCCCTCCCAGCGGTAGCTGGGGGAGCCTCGACGCTCTTGATCACGTCGGGTACGGCGGTGGCGGTGAGCTCGTCCAGCGACCCGAAGCCGATGTGCGCGAGCATCTTGGCCTGCGCCGCCTGGTCGGGACCGATGTGCCGGCGCTCGAAGGGGGTGCCGCGTTCCAGCTCGGTCAAGGAGATGCGATTGGTGGTCATCTGCGGGGGCCTCCTGGTCGTACGACCTACGAGGGGCACCACGGCGCGGGTGCCCGGACGGCCTCCCCCTCTGTCATCTCAACCTGAGAGCTTCACCGGCCCGCCCATGGCGGCCCGGCTTTCACCGTCGGTGAGGAGGGGTCCCGGCACTGTGCCTTCCGCGGCCCGCCCTGCTTTCCAGAGTGACCTCGTCCGTGCGGTACGTGTGCCTGAGAGATTCCGGGGAGGATTTGCTCCTTCGGCGCCCTGGTCGCGAACGGCAAGGACTCTCCCGCACGGGGTCTGCGGCCAATCGCCAGCCTACCAGCGTGGCTCTCGAAGGCTCCTTCGAGTGGCCGGGGCATGAAATGTGCCGTTTGGTAGTTGTCACAGGGCAGTTGCGACCAATTGGAGGGGCCGTGCAAACCGATATCGATCCCCGAAGCCTGATCGGCCGCAAAGCGTTCGACCGTAACGGCGCGAAAATAGGCACCATCGACGAGGTCTACCTCGACGATGCGACGGGGGAGCCGGAATGGGCGGCCGTGCGTACCGGACTCTTCAGCCGGGATGCGTTCGTTCCCCTGGAGCCCAGCAAGATGGTCGGTGAGGGACTTCACATTCCTTACGACCGCAAACTGATCAAGGACGCACCCGACTTCGGCGTGGGCCGCCATCTCTCCCCTGAGCAGGAACTTCAGCTCTATCACCACTACCGCCTGGATATTTCTTCCCCCACCTCCGATCCGGTGCCCCCCGGCTCCGGCGACACGAACTTCGGCAAGATCGCGGGCTCGGACGACTGAGCGCCCGCCGGCGCCCCGCCCACCAGCGGCAGGGGCTCCCCCGGTCGCAGCGCCGGATCCTCGACTGCGAAGGTCCGCACCCTCCCCGGTGCGGACCATGGCGTTTCGAAGCGGACGGTCACTCTCCCCACCCCGCTGCCCTGCACCCAGCCGGCGCCGTACTCGTCATGCACCACGTCCAGCCCCGGATACCAGCGCCGCGGCCGCTCCTCCTCGGCCTCGTGCCGCTCCGTGCCCCCGGCGGCCCGCTCCGCCGCCGCTGCCGCCGTTTCCTCGGCCTCCCGCTCCGTCGCCAGCTGGGCGAACAGATCCTCCTGTGTGAAGTCCGCCAGCCCGCTGACCCCCACACCCAGCAGCCGGACCCCGCCGGTGGTGTCCACCGTCTCCAGCAGGCGCACCGCGGCCTCCCGTATCACCGCGGGATCGTCGGTGGGCCCGCGGAGCGTCTCGGAGCGGGTCAGCGTCGAGAAGTCGTAGTTGCGCACCTTGATGACCACCGTGCGCCCGGAGCGCCCGGCCGCCCGCAGCCGCTGGACGCACCGGTCCGCCAGCCGCAGCACCTCACTCCGCACCCGCGCCCGGTCGGTCAGATCGACCTCGAAGGTGTCCTCGACAGAGATGGACTTCGCGTCCCGCTCGGCCACCACGGGCCGGTCGTCCTGCCCCAGCGCCATGGCATACAGCCCGGCGCCGTGCGCCTTGCCCAGCAGCCGCACCAGCTCGGCCTCGCCGGCCTCCGCGGTCTCCGCGACGGTGTGGATCCCGGCCCGGCGCAGCGTCTCGGCCGTCGCGGGCCCCACCCCGGGCAGCGTCCGCACCGTCATCGGACCCAGCAGCTCCCGTTCGGTCCCCGGCTCGATCACCACCAGGCCGTCCGGCTTGGCCGCCTCGGACGCGATCTTCGCCAGCATCTTGGCCCCGGCCAGTCCCACCGAACCGGTCAGCCCGGTCGCGGACCGGATGTCCCGCCGCAGCTGCTCCCCCACGGACCGTACGGCCGCCGTCTCGGCCGGCACCCCACCCGCCTCCAGGTCGACGAACGCCTCGTCCAGGCTCAGCGGCTCCACCAACGGCGACAGCGCATGCAACAGCTCCATCACCGCCTCACTCACCTGGCGGTACAGGGTGAAGCGAGGACTGAGATAGGCGGCGTTGGGGCACAGCCGCCGCGCCTGGGCCGTCGGCATCGCGGACCGGACCCCGAAGACCCGTGCCTCGTACGAGGCCGTGGAGACCACACCGCGCCCGCCGACCCCGCCGACCACCACGGGCTTACCGCGCAGGCTCGGCTTGGCCGCCTGCTCGGCGGCCGCGAAGAACGCATCCATGTCCAGATGCAGAATCGTCGGCGCGGGTCTCACATCTCCGATGCTGCCCCATGCCACTGACAATCGGCCCGATGCCGGGCCGCGCGCTCCGCCGGGGACTCAGACCGCGCGGTTGCGCCGCCGCGCCAGCTCGTCGTGCGGGTTCTCCCCGATCAGGGTCTCGCCGGTCTCCACCCGCTCCCCGTGGAGCTGTGACAGTGCGCCCTCCACGTCCCGCCACACCACGCCCACGGCGATCCCGAAGACGCCCTGACCGCCCTGGAGCAGGTCCACGACCTGATCGGGCGAGGTGCACTCGTAGACCGTCGCGCCGTCGCTCATCAGCGTCATCCGCGTCAGATCCGCCAGTCCCCGTGCGCGCAGATGCTGGACGGCGGTGCGGATGTTCTGCAGTGACACCCCGGTGTCCAGCAGCCGCTTGACGATCTTCAGGACGACGACATCCCGGAAGCTGTAGAGCCGCTGGGTGCCGGAACCATAGGCCGGCCGGATGCTCGGCTCCACCAGACCCGTACGGGCCCAGTAGTCGAGCTGCCGATAAGTGATGCCCGCTGCCGCACAAGCGGTCGGGCCGCGATACCCGATGTTCTGAGCCTCGCAGTCCCCCGACACCGCCGCGGCCGGTGCCGACGCAGAGTTCGCTGCCGCGCTCGAGTGGAGCGGCAACGCCCCTTCCGCCGCCATACCGTCGCCGGTGATTGCCACGCCGCCCTCCGTCCTCCACGTCCCGGACGGGACCTGCCACATCGACGGTATGCAGTCACTCGGGGTGCGTCAACGATCGCCGCGCTCGCCACGCCGAGTGATAATCACCCTACGAGTGGTTTCTCGTGACCTCGCAGGGGGAAAGGGTCATGAGTTTGGCCGGAATCAGGCGGTTCGCCTGGCCGATATCACTGACTGTTGGTCCCGAAGTCCTCGGGCGAGATCTGGTCGAGGAACTCGCGGAACTTCTCCACCTCGTCCTCCTGCTCGTCCGGGATGGCGATCCCCGCGTCGTCCAGCACACCGTCGGTACCGAAGATCGGCGTTCCGGTGCGCAGCGCCAGCGCTATGGCGTCCGACGGGCGCGCGCTGACCTCGACCCCGCTCGCGAAGACGAGTTCGGCATAGAAAACCCCCTCGCGCAGATCCGTGATGCGGACCTGCGTCAGCTCCTGGCCCACCGCTTCGAGCACATCCTTGAAAAGGTCGTGCGTCAGCGGCCTGGCAGGGACCATGCCCTGCTGGGCGAAGGCGATGGCGGTGGCCTCCCCTGGCCCGATCCAAATGGGCAAGTAGCGATCGCCTCCCACCTCCCGCAGGAGCACGATCGGTTGGCTGGAAGGCATTTCCACCCGGACACCCACGACGTCGAGCTCGTTCACACAGCAACCCTAGGACGTGCCCGGCAGGTTTGGGTAGTCGGGCACTCATTTGCTCGCTACGGGCGGACCCGCAGCGCGCTCTGCACCAGGGCCGCGTGCAGCCGTACGGACAGGGTTGCCAGCTCTCTGGCGGTGGCCTCGGCATGCGCCCTGGTCTGCGGGTTACGGTGCCGCCGAAGGGGTGCAACGACCTGCTCGACCAGGCCCGCCTCGCGCTCGGCCGCCGCCTTCACCGCGCGCAGGTGCCGCGGCTCCAGACCGAAACGGCCCAGGTCCGCGACAAGTTTGGCCACCGTGACGGCCTCGATGTCGTATCCGCCGTCCGCATGGGGGACGATAAGTCCGTACGACTCCCAGTCGGCGAGCGCCGCCTCGTCCACGTCTGCGGCGGCCAGCAGCTCGGCCCGGCCGATACGGGCAGCCGTCGGGGGCTCCGCACCCGGGTCGGGCACGCCCTCGACCAGGTCCCGGGGAGGTGCGGCCGGGGCCGGCAGCGGCACCTGCTCACCGCGCTCCAGGGCGTCCAGATGCTCCCGGATGACCTTGAGCGGAAGATAGTGGTCCCGCTGCATCCGCAGGACGGCGGCCAGCCGCTCGACGTCCGCCTGCGTGAATTTGCGGTATCCGGAAGGTGTGCGCTTCGGCTCGACCAGCCCCTCCGCCTCCAGGAAGCGAATCTTGGAGATGGTGACCTCGGGAAACTCCTCGCGCAGCTGGGTGAGCACCGTGCCGATGCTGACCGGCTTGCCGTCCGAGGAGGCGGCACCGGCAGAACCGGCGCCGCCCTTCGGTGTATCGCGCATATGCCTTCCCCGGCCGGTCAGATACCGGCGCCTCGCTGGCTCGCGTAGAAGACCAGACGGAACTTGCCGATCTGGACCTCGTCGCCGGTGGCGAGGGCGACGGAGTCGATCCGCTCACGGTTGACGTAGGTGCCGTTCAGGCTGCCGACGTCGGCGACCGTGAAGAGACCGTCCGAGCCGCGACGGAATTCCACATGACGGCGCGAGACCGTCACATCGTCGAGGAAGATGTCGCCCTGCGGATGACGGCCGGCCGTCGTCAGCTCGCTGTCCAGGAGGAAGCGGCTGCCGGAGTTCGGCCCCCGGCGGACGACCAGCAGCGCCGATCCCAACGGAAGAGCGTCCACGGCCGCCTGGGCCTCGGGCGACAGCGACGGCGCCAGATTCTGGCCCGTCGTCTCCGAGTCGTAGGCCTCCAGCCCCGAAATGGAGATGGTCGACGTCGTCTCGGACGCCCGCTCGGGATGGGCGCCCGCACGCAGCGGCGCACCACAGTTGGAGCAGAACCGGCTCGCCTCGGCGTTCTGGTTCCCACACCTCGTACAAACCGGCAAGGCCGACCCTCCACCCGTATGTGCGGCTGATGGTTCCTGGGAACCTATGCGGCCGGCACCGGAGGGGTCAACAGAACCCGCGCCGTACCCCCCGGACGGACCGCTGACCTCATCACGGAAGAGCGGACGATCCTCGGCCGCACCGCTCTCGTCGGGCTGGCGCGGAGCGGCATGCCGCGCGGAGCCGCTGCCGCCCTCCTGGCGTGGGCTCTTGCCGAACAGCTTTCCAAACAACTTCACGGGCGATTCCCCTTGAACGAAACAGACCCGCCCGTGGGGCAGGACGAACCCTCGATGCACACACCGACCCATCCGGACATCCTGTGAACGTCCGTGGCCTTCAGACAGTTTCCACCACACACCACACGCACGGTGCGTCGACCCCCCGCTACCTCATGCCCTTCCCGGGCACTCGACATACGTGCACGCCTCACTGAGATGACAACCGAGCGTAGTCAGGCCGCTTCGCCTCTCGCAAGGCGTTCACAATGATCTTCTCCTCACGGGCCACAGACACCTTGGCCTGCTCCTTTTCCAGAGTCTGGACCACTCCGCCGGGGATGTTCAGCGCCGGCTCCAAGTCCTCCGGCTTGCCGATGACCTTGAAGCGGAACGGCTGCATGACGCGCTTGCCGTCGATCTCCACGCCACCCCGGACGTCCGAGAGATAGCTGTCCGCGACCACCCGGACGTCATTGACCTGGATGGCCTCCGCGCCGGCCGCCCGCAGCTCCTGGATGGTGTCCAGCAGCTTGTCCGCCTCGACGGAGTGCGTCGGGTCGTCGATGGTCAGGTTGATGCCGGGCCCTCGCGCCGCGACGGTCCCGGCCAGCACGCCCAGCTGCTGTTCCTTCTCCACGGTCTGTTTACGGGCCTCCTCGGCCTGGTCCGAGCTGTTCTCCAGCTCGGTCTTCTGCCCTTCCAGGCGCCGCTGTTCGTCGGTCAACCGCTGGGAGCGATTGTCCAGCTCGTCCAGAATGCGCACCAAGTCCTCCTGGCGCGCACCTCTCAGCGCACTGCTGTCACTTGTGGAACGTACCTGAATCGCCAGGCCGAGGCCGAGAATGAACAGGAGCAGCGCAACGATCAGTTGAGCCCGGGTCAGCCGCGGCGGCCACAGACTCGCAACGAGCCGCTCCCGACCGGTCTTCGGGCGTTCCGCGCTCCCGCCGTCGTCGGCAACGACGTCCGGGGCCGAGGAGTCTGCCCCTTTGCCCTGCTTGTGTCCAGCACTGTCCGGTTCCTGGTCTTCGCCGTCGCCGGACTCCGCCGGCTCGGGCGTGCTCCGGCTCTCGGGCGGCATCGGCCGTCGGCCGGCCGGATCGCGGTCCTCGTCCGGCTCCTGCTCCTCCGCCTTCTTCTCCGGCTCGGCCTTCTTCTCCGGCTCGGCCGTCTTGCCGGACTTCTCGTCCGACTGCGGCTTCTTCTCCGGCTCCGGGGTCTCGTCCGTGGTCATCCGCCTCACGCCCTGAAGACGTGCCGGCGGATCGCGGCGGCGTTGGAGAAGATCCGGATACCCAGCACCACGACGACGCCGGTGGAGAGTTGGGAGCCGACGCCCAACTTGTCGCCGAGAAAGACGATCAGCGCGGCAACGACGACATTCGACAGGAAGGAGACCACGAAGACCTTGTCGTCGAAGATTCCGTCCAGCATGGCGCGGAGACCACCGAACACGGCGTCCAGGGCCGCGACGACAGCGATCGGCAAGTAGGGCTCGACCACCGTCGGCACCACGGGTCGGACCACCAGCCCGACCACGACTCCCACGATGAGGCCCAATACGGCGATCACGATGTGCCCTTCCCTGTGTCGGCGCCGTCCGCCTTGGCGGCACCGGCCTGCGGCTTTGCGGTACGTACGATCAAGCTGGGCGCGGGCGGCAGCCTGACCTCGTTCTCCGTGGAAATCCTGGTGCGCACGCCGTAGTTCTCCTGCAGCACATGCAGATACTGACCATCGGCGCTGTCCTGGAAAGCGGTGCTCAGCCGCTGCCCGTCCCCCACCGCCAGCACCGTATAAGGCGGCGCCAGTGGCTTGTTGTCGACCAGTATGGCGTCTCCCGCGGCTCTGATCGCCGAGAGTGACGTAAGCCGCTGTCCATTGACGGAGATGGCCTCCGCTCCGGACGCCCACAGGCCGTTGACGACGCGTTGCATATCCCTGTCGCGTACCCGCCCGGTGTCCGAGAAACCACTGCTTTCGCGCGGACCGCCGCCGCTGGACGCCGCACCCTTCGCATCGTCCACGACGAGCTTCACCCCGGGCCCGGTGACCTGCGTCGAGCCGGACAGCAGGGCCAGCAGTTCGGCCCGGTCCCCGCCGTGCTTCTTCAGCGCCTCGCGCTGCATGCCGCTGACGTCGTCCCGGAGTGCGTCGACCCGCTTCTGCTGCCGGTCCGCCTCACCGGTGCCCTTCTGGATGCGGTTGATCAGTTCCTCGCGCTCCTTGGCGAGCGTCGGTGCCGATACCTGTGCCTGCGCCGCCCCCACCGTCACCACGACCGCGGCCAGCACCAAACCGGCCGCGAGGCCCAACTTCGCCCGCAGCGTGCGCGGCAGCCCGCGCACCCCGGCTTCGGACTTCCGGGCGGCGGCCTCGGCGTATCCGTCGTCGAGGCTGTGATCCATCACGTTGGTCAGCAGCGACATGGACGCATCGGGGCGCGCGGCCGGCGGTTTCGGGTTGCTCCGATCGGGGCGCTGCTGCGACATGCCGCACATCGTCGCACGTCGGCCGCGCGGCATCCCAATGGCCCCACCGACGTGCCGATTCGCGGCCGCCGGTGGGGCCCAGGTCAGCGTCCCGCGCTGTCCACCACTGCGGACCACTCGTCCAGCAGCTGCTGCGCGGAGGCGTCATCCGGCCCCTCGGCCCACAGGTGTGTGACCGCCTCCGCAGGGTCCGGCAGCACCAGGACCCAGCGGCCGTCGGCCTCCACGACCCGTACACCGTCGGTGGTATCCACGTTCCGGTCCCCGGCGGCCTCGACCACATGCCGCATGACCAGGCCCTTGACCGCCCAGGGGGTGGCCAGGTCGCGGCGCTGGACATGCGCCCGCGGAATCCGGGCGTCGATCTGGCTGAGCGTGAGCTGGGTGCGCGCGACCAGGCCGATCAGCCGGACGAACGCGGCCGCGCCGTCGAAGACGCTGCTGAACTCCGGAATGATGAAGCCGCCCCTGCCGTCCCCGCCGAAGACCGTGCCGTCGTCGCGGCCCACCCGGGTGAGATCGTCGGGCGAGGTCGTCGTCCACTCCACCTGCGTCCCGTGGTACGCGGCCACCTGCTCGGCGATCCGGGTCGTGGTCACCGGCAGCGCCACCCGCCCCGAACGCCGCTCGGCAGCGACCAGATCCAGCATGACCAGCAGCGCACGGTCGTCCTCGATGATCCGGCCGCGCTCGTCCACCAGGGAGAGCCGCTCGCCGACGGGGTCGAAGCGCACGCCGAAGGCCGCCCGCGCCGAGGCCACGATCTCGCCGAGCCGGACCAGTCCGGCGCGCCGGGCGTCGGCGGTCTCGGTCGGCCGGGATTCGTCGAGCCCCGGGTTGATGGTCAGCGAGTCGACACCGAGCCGTCCCAGCAGGCTGGGCAGGACCAGGCCCGCGCTGCCGTTGGAGGCGTCCACGACGACCTTCAGTCCGGAATCGCCGATGCCCGTGGTGTCCACGGCCCGCAGCAGGGACCCCGTATAGGAGTCGAAGACGCTGGCCGGGAAGATCAGATCGCCGATCTCGCCGGGGAAGGCACGACGGTACTCCTGGCGGGCGAAGACGCGGTCGAGCTTGCGCTGCCCGGCCTGCGAGAGGTCGGCGCCCCGCTCGTCAAAGAACATGATGTCCACGGAGTCCGGCACACCGGGCGTCGTTCGGACCATGATCCCGCCGGCGCTGCCCCGTGCGGTCTGCTGGCGGGCGACAGGCAGCGGGACGTTCTCCAGGTCCCGTACGTCGATGGCGCTGGCCTGTAGCGCGGAGATCACGGCACGCTTGAGCGCGCGGGCACCACGGGAGTGGTCGCGCGCGGTGGTGACCGTGGAGCCCTTCTTGAGCGTGGTGGCGTACGCGCCCGCGAGCCGCACCGCGAGTTCCGGTGTGATCTCGACGTTGAGGATGCCGGACACTCCGCGGGCGCCGAACAGATGCGCCTGGCCGCGGGACTCCCAGATCACCGACGTATTGACGAACGCGCCGGCCTCGATGGTCTTGAACGGATAGACCCGCACATTCCCCTGGACGATCGATTCTTCACCGATCAGGCATTCATCACCGATGACGGCGCCGTCTTCGAGCCGGGCGGCCCGCATGACGTCGGTGTTCTTGCCGATGACACAGCCCCGCAGATTGCTCTGCTGCCCGATGTAGACGTTGTCGTGCACCACGGCCCGGTGCAGGAACGCACCGCTCTTGACGACGACATTGGAGCCGACGACGGTGTGCTCACGCAGCTCCACACCGGCCTCGATCTTGGCGTAGTCGCCGATGTACAACGGCCCGCGCAGTACCGCGTCGGAATGGACCTCGGCGCCCTCCGCGACCCAGACGCCCGGCGAGATCTCGAATCCGTCGATTTCGACATCGACCTTGCCTTCGAGCACATCGGCCTGGGCCTTCACATAGCTCTCGTGGGTACCGACGTCTTCCCAGTAGCCCTCGGCGATATAGCCGTAGATCGGCTTGCCTTCCTTCATGAGCTGGGGAAAGACATCACCGGACCAGTCGACCGACACATCGGGCTCGAAATAGTCGAAGACCTCCGGCTCCATGACGTAGATGCCGGTGTTGACGGTGTCCGAGAAGACCTGACCCCAGGTGGGCTTTTCCAGGAAGCGTTCGACCCTGCCGGACTCGTCGACGATGGTGATGCCGAACTCGAGCGGATTGGGGACCCGCGTGAGGCAGACGGTGACCAGGGCGCCTTTTTCCTTGTGGAAGCGGATCAGATCCGTCAGGTCGAAGTCGGTGAGGGCGTCACCGGAGATGACCAGGAAGGCGTCATCCTTGAGGGCTTCCTCGGCATTTTTCACGCTGCCTGCGGTACCGAGCGGCTTTTCCTCGTTGGCGTAGGTGAGCTCCATTCCGAGCTCTTCTCCGTCGCCGAAATAGTTCTTGACGAGGGAGGCAAGGAATTGCACGGTCACGACGGTCTCATTGAGACCATGCCGCTTCAGCAGCCTGAGCACATGCTCCATGATCGGCCGGTTGACGACCGGGAGCAGGGGCTTGGGCATGCTGGACGTCATGGGGCGAAGGCGTGTTCCTTCGCCACCGGCCATCACAACGGCCTTCATGTCGGAAGCGTCCTCCTCTAAGAGACGACGGTCTTGCCGACTTCACCTGTCCAGATCGCCCACTGTTCCTGCTATCGCGTACGGGCGCCGGGCCTTGGCACCAGCTGCCGGTCCGGAAAGCTCAGTCGGCCGTGGTGTCCGCTTTGATGAGCCGGCGGACCTGGACCACGTAGAGGATTCCTGCCCACCAGTAGAGCGCTGTACCCCATCCTGCGAACGCCCATCCGAAAACCGTAGCGAGTGTGTGAAGCCAGCTGCTTCCGCTGCTCAGGAGGAGCAACGGGAAGGCGTACATCAAGTTGAACGTAGCCGCTTTGCCCAGGAAGTTCACCTGGGGCGGCCCGTAACCGTGGCGTCCGAGGAATCCGATCGCGATCAGCAGCATCAGTTCCCGTGCCAGCAGGGCCGCGGTCAACCAGACCGGCAGGATCTCGCGCCAGGTCAGACCGACGAGAGTGGAGAGGATGTAGAGGCGGTCGGCGGCCGGGTCGAGGATGCGGCCCAGCCGGCTGATCTGGTTCCAGCGCCGGGCGAGCTTGCCGTCCAGATAGTCGCTGACACCACTCAGCGCGAGGACCAGCAACGCCCAGCCGTCGGCCTTCGGACCACCGAATACCGGCCACAGGATCAACCACAGGAACAACGGCACGCCGAGGAGGCGAGCCATGCTCAGGATATTCGGGATGGTGAGGACGCGATCCGTCTGGACCCGCGTCTCCTGGACCTCCACGCGGAAGCCTCCTGTGGGAAATGTACCGACTGATGCCCCCTGACCTTACCTGCCCCGCCGGCCACGCCGTGCCGCGGGTCCCAAGATCACCGCAAACGCCAAAAAGCCCCTCGGGAACTTTCGTTCCCAAGGGGCTTTCGCAAAATTTGTTCGGCGGCGTCCTACTCTCCCACAGGGTCCCCCCTGCAGTACCATCGGCGCTGAAAGGCTTAGCTTCCGGGTTCGGAATGTAACCG
>NZ_JBHYPE010000040.1:0-61566 GCF_042746015.1 Streptomyces sp. NPDC058773 | reverse complement strand
GTCTCGGAGGACTCGTCCTCCGAGACCGCGCCCAGCACCACCAAGCAGCACCCCACCTGGGCCATAGCCCACCGGGTGCTGACCACGGGCGGGGTGACCAGGGCGCTCGAGAACGGGGCCAACGCGCTGGAGATGGACGCGACGGCCTGGCGCAAGGGCTGGTGGGCCGACCACGACGGCACTCTCACCAGCTACGGGGACACCATGTCGGCCATGTTCGACCAGGTGGCGAAGGAGCATGAGCAGGGGCGTCAGGCCTCCTTCGTCTGGCTGGACATGAAGAACCCCGACTGGTGCGACAGCAACGACCCCAAGTGGCGGCACTGCTCCGTGGCCGGGCTGCGGGACATGGCGCGCAAGAAGCTGGAGAGCAAGGGCATTCGGGTGCTCTACGGCTTCTACGGCAAGGAGGGCGGCAGCGGTTGGAAGAATGCCCTCGCTGACCTGAACTCCAAGGAAGCAGTCAGCTTCAGCGGCGATTACGCGCAGGTCCGGGACGGCTTCGCCGAGCACGGACCGAACGTCCCCGGCAACCAGCGCGTGATGGACAACGGCCTGTTCAACATGGCCTTGAAGTTCGGCAGCATCCGCAAGGAGCTGGAAGCCGGCAGGAAGGCCCGGGACGCCGGAGAGCTCGCACTGACCGTCGGCTGGACGGTGGGCAAGGGTGACGGGGAACGTGCCGCCACCCTGCTCCACTCTTCCGACAGGAGTGCCGCCGTGGACAGCCTGATCTACGGCAACCGCATGTCGTGCTACCCGGATGGCGTCAGCGGCCCGAAGGGCTGCGGCACGGACGACAGCGCGGTGCGGGAGTCGCTCTCGTACATCACGGACTACGTGAAGGCCCACCCGGACACCCGCCGAATGGCCACCCCTCGGGACATACCCTTCGGCAGCTGACGCCCCGAGTTTCCCCGCCATTGACCCGTTGGGCGGCCAAGGTCGCGCTGACGGGCTGATGCCGAACAGGGTGCGTGTGTGCCCGCCCCCCCGCGAAGACGCGCAAGGGCCTGGAACAGCCCTGTTCCAGGCCCTCTGGCGCCCTCAGGGCGGAGCGCCGGAGTGAGCACCATCAGCAGTGCCGTCTCCCCCATCCATCGGGAGGAGGACTCCAGCCCTCCGGGACGCGACCGCGCCACCTGACCACCGGGTCGTTCAGCCGCATCTCTTCGGGGTCGAGGCCGACGCGGCGTGGAAGCTCCGGCAGAAGAGCCCGCCAATGGAGATCATGCCGAGGTGTCGGCGTCTCAACCCCGCGCTGAGCCGCCGAGGCCAGCACAGCGGCCAATTCGATTACGAAGAGTTACAGCAGCGCCCGGACGGTGCGCTCGAACGTGACCACATGGCCGCGTACGGTCTCACGCGCCTCTTCGGCGTCGCCGGCGATGATCGCCTCCAGTAGCGGTCGATGCTGCTCGATGTGCTCGGAGAAGTGCGGTAGGCGATCGAGGAAGAGGTACCAGATGCGCAGGACGAGGTTGTAGTACTGGCCGAGGGTTGCCTCGAGGTACTCGTTGTGCGTGCACCGGTACACCGCCCGGTGCACCTCGGTGTCCAGACGCATCAGGTCTGCATCGGTTGCGGTGGGCTCCCCGAATTTCTGCAGGAGCTGCCGAAGCTCCTGCTGTTCGACTTGAGTCCTCCGCTGGGCGGCGCAGTACGCCGCATGCCCTTCGAGCTGGAGGCGCACTTCGGAGATGAGCGCCAGATCGGTGATGTTCACCTCGGTGGCGAAGGTGCCGCGGCGAGGGTAGATCGCGACCAGCCGCTCGGACTCCAGCCTCTTGATCGCCTGGTGGATGGGAGTGCGGCCCAGGCCGAGCTGACGCATCAGCCGCTCTTCGCTGATCGGGTCGCCGGGCGGGATCTGCAGGGTGACGATCAGGTCCCGGATGGCCTCGTAGGCCTGGTCGGCCATCGACAGTGGGCTGTCACGGAGGCTCTCACGAGCCGTGGTGTTGACGCGGGTAGCCATGTGGGCCAGCTTAGTGAGAGCACTGAAATATCAGTTTCGCTGACTATCGAGTATTGCCACCTCACTCAGGCTCGTCGGCGGCCCGAGCACCCACCTGCACCGACAACGCTGTCGCTACAGGCAGCGGCCCGCAGCTCCCTTGACGCGACCCGATCGGCGCTCCTAGGTTGATATATCAGTCGCATTTCAGCTGCCGGGAGAGTTTCGTGACGAGTTCACCGAGGTTGCCGACATCATCGCCACGGCCTTCCTGCCCGGCTTCGACGGCCAGGTGGCCGCCGCGCTGCGCGAACGCGTCCGGGTCCTGACCGACCGCTTCCCGCTTAACCCCGTCGATCCGCAGCCCGCAGCCAAGGAGGCCGGTCAGTGATGCACCCACGTGACAACGCTCCCGCCCGCCCGTCTCCCAGCACCCTCAACCGAGCTTCGCGCCCCTCCGCCGGGCCCGGAGACGTCCTGCCCGACCACCCCGACTTTCTGTGGCGCAACCCCGACCCCAAGCCGTCCTACGACGTCGTCATCGTCGGCGGCGGCGGGCACGGCCTGGCCACCGCCTACTACCTGGCCAAGAACCACGGCATCACCAACATCGCGGTCCTGGAGAAGGGATGGCTCGCGGGCGGCAACATGGCCCGCAACACCACCATCATTCGTTCCAACTACCTGTGGGACGAAAGCTCCGGCATCTACGAGCACTCGCTGAAGCTGTGGGAGACCCTTGAACAGGACCTCGACTACCCCATCCTCTTCAGCCGGCGCGGCGTGCTCAACCTCGCCCACAGCCTGCAGGACATCCGCGACAGCAAGCGCCGTGTCTATGCCAACCAGCTCAACGGCATCGACGCCGAGTGGCTGGAGCCGGACGAGGTCGCCAAGGTCTGTCCCATCGTCAATGTCTCACCCGACGTGCGCTACCCGGTGCTGGGCGCCACCTACCAGCCACGCGCGGGGATCGCCAAGCACGACTACGTCGCCTGGGGCTTCGCGCGCAGGGCCGACGACTACGGCATCGACCTGATCCAGGACTGCGAAGTCACCGGCATCGACATCCAGGGCGGCCGGGTGCGCGGGGTGCGGACCACGCGTGGTCACATCGCCGCCGGGAAGGTCGCGCTCGCGGCCGCAGGGCACTCCTCCGTGCTGGCTTCCATGGCCGGCCTGCGGCTTCCACTCCAGAGCCATCCGTTGCAGGCGCTGGTCTCGGAACTGCTCGAACCGGTGCACCCCACCGTGGTCATGTCGAACGCCGTGCACGTGTACGTCTCCCAGGCCCACAAGGGCGAGCTCGTCATGGGTGCCGGCATCGACAGCTACAACGGCTACGGACAGCGCGGCGCGTTCCACATCCTGGAACGCCAGATGGCCGCCGCCCTGGAGCTCTTCCCCGTCTTCGCCCGCGCCCACATGCTGCGCACCTGGGCCGGCATCGTCGACACCACTCCGGACGCCTCCCCCATCGTCAGCCCGACCCCCATCGAGGACCTCTACCTCAACTGCGGCTGGGGCACCGGAGGCTTCAAGGCCACACCGGGCGTCGGCTGGTGCTACGCGCACACCATCGCCACCGGCGAACCGCACCCCTACAACGCGCCCTTCACCCTCTCCCGCTTCACCACCGGCGCCCTGGTCGACGAGCACGGCGCAGCCGCCGTCGCCCACTGACTGCCGCCCAGCCAAGGAGATAGACATGCAGCTCATAGCCTGCCCCTGGTGCGGCGAGCGCGAAGAAATCGAATTCCACTACGGCGGACAGGCACACATCGCCTACCCCGACGACCCGTACGCGCTCGATGACGAACAGTGGGCCCGGTACGTCTTCTTCCGCGACAACCCCAAGGGTCCGTTCGCCGAGCGGTGGGTGCACTCGGCCGGCTGCCGGCGCTGGTTCAACGCCCTGCGCGACACCGTCACCCACGAGTTCCTCGCGGTCTACGACATCGGCGCCGAACACCCGGTGACCACGAGCACCGCACCCGTCGCGCAGCAGCGGAAGGGCCAGGAGGCCGGCTGATGAACAACCCGTTCCGTGCCCGCGGCCACGGTCACATCGACCGCGACACCACGTTCTCCTTCACCTTCGACGGCACCGCCTACACCGGGCATCCCGGCGACACCCTGGCCTCGGCCCTCTTGGCCAACGGGGTGCACCACGTGGCCACGAGCATCAAGTACGGAAGGCCCCGCGGTGTCCTGGCCGCCGGAACCGAAGAACCCAACGCGCTCGTGCAGATCGAGGCCCCCTTCCCCGAGCCCATGCTCACGGCCACCACCGTGGAGCTGTACGAGGGCCTCGTCGCACGGGGGCTGTCCGGCCAGGGCCGGCTGAGCAGCCGGCCGGACACGGCCCGCTACGACTCCCTGCACGCTCACTGCGACATTCTGGTCGTCGGCGCCGGTCCGGCCGGGCTGTCCGCCACCCTCGCGGCTGCCCGGTCCGGAGCCCGCGTGATCCTCGTCGACGAGCTCCCCCAGCCCGGCGGATCACTGCTCGGCACCCAGGAACTGCTCGACGGCGCACCGGCAACCGCGTGGGTCAGCGATGTCGTCGCGGAGATCGCCGCCTGTGCCGACGTGCAGGTGCTGAAGCGCACCACCGCCTTCGGCTACTACGACGACGGGCTCGTCCTGGCCCTGGAAAAGCGCACGGACCACCTCGGTGCCGCCGCGCCCGCCCACGTCTCGCGGCAAAGGATCTGGCGTATCCGGGCCAAGCAGATCGTGTTCGCCACCGGCGCTTACGAGCGGCCGGTCGCCTTCGACGACAACGACCGCCCCGGTGTCATGCTGGCCGGCTCGGCGCGCACCTACCTCAACCGCTTCGGCGTACTGCCCGGGCGGCAGGCCGTCACCTTCACGACGAACGACAGCGCCTACCCGGCAGCGCTCGAACTGGCCGACGCGGGCGTGCGGATCGCCGCGGTGATCGATGCCCGCGAGGAGGTGCCGGCGCACTGGCACACCGCGTGCGCCGAGCGGGGCATCGAGGTACGCGCGGGCCACGTCGTCACCGGAACCAGCGGCGTCGAGCGCATCTCCCGCGCCCATGTCGCGCCGTTCGGCCAGGTGGGGGTCCCCCCTGTTCGAGCGAAGTCGGGAACTTGGGAGATCCTCGGCGACCGGCAGGGAATCGACTGCGATCTGCTGCTCGTCTCCGGTGGCTGGAACCCGGCCGTGGCGCTGTTCAGCCAGGCCCGCGGCACCCTGCGATACGACGCCGCGATCGGAGCCTTCGTGCCCGCGCAGGAGCAGGACAGCGTCCGTACGGCGGGGGCGGCGAGCGGCGTCTTCACCCTGAACGGCTGTCTGGCCGACGGCGCGGACGCCGCCTGGCGGGCCCTGTCCGCCCTCGGCTGGACCGGTCAGATGATCGCCCTGCCGGCCGCCGCCCCGCTGCCGGATACCGCACCCGGCCGGGTGCTGTGGCGCGTCCCGAGCCCGCAGGACGACCCGGACGGCTCGCACCAGTTCGTCGACCTCCAGCGCGATGCCCTCGTCACCGACGTGCTGCGGGCGACCGGGGCAGGTTTGCGGTCGGTGGAGCACGTCAAGCGCTACACCACGATCGGTACCGCCCACGACCAGGGCCGCACGTCGGGCGTGATGGCCTCGGGCATCGTCGCCGAGTCGCTCGGGGTGGACGTCGCCGACCTCGGCACCACCCGCTTCCGGCCGCCCGCCGTGCCGGTGGGCTTCGCCGCCCTCGCGGGCCGCAACCGCGGGGATCTGTTCGATCCGGTCCGGGTGACCGCGCTGCACCCCTGGCATGTCGAGCACGGCGCCCTCTTCGAGGACGTCGGCCAGTGGAAGCGTCCCTGGTACTACCCGCAGGCAGGCGAGACCATGGACGAGGCGGTGCTGCGCGAGTGCCGGGCGGCCCGCACCGGCGTCGCGATGATGGACGGCTCCACGCTGGGCAAGATCAACGTGCAGGGGCCGGACTCCGGCGTGCTGCTGGACCGGCTCTACACGAACATGATGAGCACGCTCAAGGTGGGCCGGGTCCGCTACGGCGTGATGTGCGGCGTCGACGGCATGGTCCTCGACGACGGCACCGTAATCCGCGTGGCCGAGCAGGAGTTCCTGCTGACCACCACCACCGGCAACGCGGCCAAAGTCCTCGAATGGATGGAGGAGTGGCTCCAGACGGAGTGGCCCGGCCTGCGCGTCCACCTCACCTCCGTCACCGAGCACTGGGCGACCATCCCCCTGGTCGGCCCGCGCTCCCGCGATGTGCTGGCCCTGGTGGCTCCCGGCCTGGACGTCGGCAACGACGCCTTCCCCTTCATGTCCTGGCGGGACGCCACCGTCGCCGGCGTCCCGGCGCGGGTGTGCCGCATCAGCTTCTCCGGTGAACTCGCCTACGAGATCAATGTGCCCGCCTGGGACGGCATCACCGTGTGGAAAGCCCTGTCCGCGGCCGGCGGCGCGTTCGGCATCACCCCGTACGGCACCGAGACGATGCACGTGCTGCGCGCCGAGAAGGCCTACCCGATCATCGGGCAGGACACCGACGGCACCATCACCCCGCAGGACCTGGGCATGTCGTGGGTCGTGTCCAAGAAGAAAGCGGACTTCATCGGCAAGCGGTCCTTCTCCCGCGAAGAGAACCAGCGCGACGACCGCAAGCAGCTGGTGGGCCTGCTGCCGGCCGACGGGCGGATCCTCCTGCCCGAAGGCGCCCAGATCATCGCCACCAGCAGCATTCCGGCGCCACCGGTACCCATGCTGGGCCATGTCACCTCCAGCTACCGCAGCGACGCCCTGCAGCGGACGTTCGCCCTGGCCCTGGTGCGCTCGGGAACCCGGCGCATCGGCGAAACCCTCTACGTCCCGCTGGACGGCCGGACCGTCCCCGTGACCGTGACCGACCCTGTGCTCTTCGACAAGGAGGGAACTCGCCGTGACGGTTGAGACGCCCACTCGCTTCAGCCCGCTCTCCGCCTGGCAGGAGACCCTGGCACAGCTGCCCAACGGACTACAGGTGCGGGAACTGCCCTTCCTGACCCAGCTCACCGTGCGGATGCAGCCGGGCAGTCCCGCGGCACGGGCCGTGGAGGCTTCCTTGGGGATCACGCTGCCGGACCCCCTGCGCGCCGAGATCTCCGGAGACGTCAAGGTGCTGTGGATGGGCCCGGACGAATGGCTGCTGGTGGCCCCCGACGGCCGACAGCACGAGCTCCTGGCGCAGCTGCGGTCGGCGATCGGTGACGAGTTCGCCACCGTCACCGATGTGTCGGCGCAGCGCACCACCCTTGCCCTCTCCGGGCACCTCGTACGCACGGTGCTGGCCCAGGGCTGTGCCATTGATCTGGATCCGCGGGTGACACCCGTCGGCTCGTGTCTGACAACGGTGCTGGCTCAAGCCCCGGTCACCCTTGTGGTGCGAGGCGAAGCAGCCTCCAGCGTATGGCTGCTGGTCCGCTCCTCGTTCGCGCCCTACATGGCCACCTGGCTCGTCGACGCCTGCACGGAATACCGGGAAGGCACCGGATGACCTGGAGCAGGACGGCCTGCTGGAGGTAACGAGCCGCGTCCACGTCGAGCTGTTCGGCTCACTGGGCGCCACCGGGCACGGCCACGGCAGTGTGCAGGCCGTTGTCCCGGTGCTGGAGGGCGAGGCGCCCGAACTCGTCGACCCCGCCGTCACGGCGCCGACGGTGGACCGCGTCCGGGCGACGTACAGCCTGCGGCTGTTGGGCAAGCCACCTTGCGCGGCGTTGCGCGCGGTTGTGGCACGGATAGGCCGTTCGGCACCGGCTTGGAGGTGGCGGCCGCCGCCCGGCGGCGCAAATCGTTACATTTACTCGCCAGGGTGGACCGGGCTCCAGGCGCGCCGTTGGTCGCGCCCGGCGGTCATGAACCTCGCGGGCGAGGAGAATATGTTCGATTTGAGTGCGCCGATCGTGACCACGTTCCTCGTGTATGCGGTCGCCATGATCGGAGTAGGTGTCTGGGCATATACCCGCACTCACACCTTCGCCGACTTCGCCCTGGGGAGCCGCAGGCTCAGCGCGTTGGTCGCCGCCCTGTCCGCAGGGGCCAGTGACATGTCCGGCTGGCTGTTTCTCGCGTTTCCCGGAGCGGTGTACGCGGCCGGCATCGGCGCCAGTTGGATCGCCGTCGGCCTGGCGGTCGGCACCTACCTCAACTGGCGGTTCGTCGCGCCCAGGCTGCGCACCTACACCGAGCGTGCCGAGAACGCCTTGAGCCTGTCGGCCTACCTGGAGGAGCGGTTCGAGGACCGCACCCGGATGCTCAGGATGGTCTCGGCGGTGGTCACCCTCGTGTTCTTCACCGTCTACGTTGCCAGCGGTCTGGTGGCCGGCGGGTTGCTGTTCGAGCATGTCTTCGACGTCCGTTTCGGGCTCGGCGTGATCCTGATGGCCCTGGTGATGGTCATCTACTCGGGCCTGGGCGGCTTCCTCGCCGTGAGCCTGACGCACGTGATGCAGGCGACGCTGATGTTCCTCGCCCTGCTCGTGGTCCCCCTGACCGGTATCTGGGCCCTCGGAGGCTTCCGTGAACTGGTCGATGCCCTCCACAAGAAGGCGCCGGGCCTGCTGGACATGGGGGCAGAGGTCAACTATGCGGACGGGCAGTGGTCGGCAGGCGGGTCGCTCGGCGCCGTCGCGATCATTTCGCTGCTCGCCTGGGGCCTCGGCTACTTCGGTCAGCCGCACATCCTCGCCCGCTTCATGGGCATCCGCAGCATCCGGGCCATCCCCGCGGCCCGCCGTATGGAAACGGGGTGGGTCATCGTCGTACTCGCCGGCGCCACACTCGTCGGCCTCGTGGGAATCGGGCAGCTCGGCACGCCGCTCCACGATCCCGAGACGGTCTACATCGTCCTCGGCCGCATCCTGCTCAATCCGTGGATCGCCGGGGTGATGCTGATCGCCGTACTGGCCGCGATCATGTCGACCGCGGACAGCCAGCTTCTCGTGTCGTCCGTCGCGCTCACGGAGGACTTCTTCCGCGCGTTCCTCAACCGGCGCGCCCCGGACAGGGTGCTGGTGCGAGTCGGCCGCGGCGCCATCGTCGCGGTGATCCTTGTGGCCTTCGTGATCGCGCTCAACGGCGGCGGGCTGCTGGGCATCGTCGCCTACGCCTGGGCGGGCTTCGGCGCAGCCTTCGGGCCGGTCATCCTCCTCTCGCTGTACTGGCCGCGTATGACCTGGGCGGGAGCCATGGCCGGGATCGTGTCGGGCGCGACCACGGTGCTTCTCTGGAAAAAGATCAATCCGCTGCTCGGGCCACTCGAATCGGGCATCTACGAGATGGTCCCGGGTGTACTGGTCGCCACGGTCGCCGCACTGGTCTTCGGCCGGTTCGTCGGCCAGCCGCCCAAGCGGGCCTTCTGGCGGATGCCGGGAGGCGGGGTGAGCCAGCTGATGCTCACACCCTTCCTCACCCACGCACCCGTCGGCATGGCCGTTCTGGACACGGATCTGCGCTACGTCTGGGTGAACGAGCCGCTGAGCCGCCTGATCCCCCTCGAACAACGACTGGGGCGGCAAGTGGGGGAGGTCCTGCCGAGGCTCGAGGCGGAAGCCTTCGAGGAGCGGATGCACAGGGTTCTTGAGACCGGGAACCCGGTGCTGGACTACGAGTTCCGCGGCCCCAGCTACGCCGATCCCGACCGCACGCGCGCGTTCTCCGCCTCCTTCTTCGCCATGAAGGACCGTCAAGGCCGGTACGTGGGCATCTGGTACATGGTCATCGACGTCAGCGAGCGCCGGCGGGCCCAGGAACGCCTGGCCCTGCTGAACGACGCCGGTGCCCGTATCGGCAGCACACTGGAAGTGACACGGACCGCGCAGGAACTGGCCGACGAGGTCGTACCGTCCGTCGCCGAGTTCGTTGCCGTCGACCTGCTGGACTCGGTCATGAGGGGCGAGGAGCCGGCTCCCGGACCGGTCGGCATGACACCCGTCATCCGCCGGGCGGGACAGCAGTCGGTGCGCGAGGGCTGTCCGGAGGCCTCTCTGGCCGTGGGCGAAACGGTCCGGCGTGCTTCCTCGTCCCCCGTGACCCGCTGCCTGCTGGAAAGCAGGACTCTCGTCGAACGGACCCTGGACCGCTCCACCAGCGCGTGGGTGACCGAAGACGAGTCACTGGGCGCCTCCATCCGCGATTTCGGCTTCCGCTCGCTGATGGTGGTCCCGGTGCGGGCGCGCGGCGTCACCCTTGGCGTGGCGACGTTCGCCCGCTCCCGGCGTCAGGGTCCCTTCGAGGACGACGACGTGCGTCTCGCCGAGGAACTCGTCTCCCGCGCGGCGGTGTGCATCGACAACGCGCGCCGCTTCACCCGCGAGCGCACCGCGGCCCGCTCCATGCAGCGCTACCTTCTGCCGCAGGAACTCACGGGAGGGTCCGCTCTGGAGGTGGCGTCGTGGTATCTCCCGGCGGATGCCCCCAGCGGTGTGGGCGGCGACTGGTTCGACGTGATTCCGCTCTCCGGCGCCCGGGTCGCACTGGTCGTCGGGGACGTCGTCGGACACGGCATGAACGCGGCAGCGACCATGGGGCGTCTGCGCACCGCGGTACGCACGCTCGCCAATCTGGACCTCCCCCCGGACGAACTACTGGCTCATCTGGACGACCTGGTGATCGGCCTCATGGGGCCGGCGGAAGCCGAGGACGAGACCGCGGGTGCCGCGTTCATGGGTGCCACCTGTCTCTACGCCGTGTACGACCCGGTCAGCAGACGGTTCACACTGGCCCGGGCCGGTCACCTCCCACCCGTGGTCGTCAGCCCCGACGGCACCGCGAACGTCCTCGACCTGCCCGCCGGACCGCCACTCGGCCTCGGGTACCTCCCCTTCGAGTCCGTCGAACGTGAACTGGACGAAGGCAGCCTCATCGCCCTCTACACCGATGGCCTCATCGAGACCTTCGACCGGGATCTCGACATCGGGCTCTCCCGACTGGGCGACGCCCTGCTGGTCCCCAGGCCGACGCTGGAGGAGATCGGCCTGGGTGCGGTCGACGCCCTGCTGACCGGTCCGCCGTCCGACGACGCCGCTCTGCTCCTCGCCCGGACCCGCGCCCTGGCTCCGGACCGGGTCGTGTCATGGGACCTGCCCAGCGACCCGGCGGCCGTGGCTGACGCCCGCGCGCTCGCCGGCCGGCAGCTGGCGGAATGGGACATGGACGACCTGACGTTCACCACGGAACTCATCGTCAGCGAACTGGCCACCAACGCCATTCGCCATGCGACCGGACCGGTAAGTCTGCGCCTGATCCGGGACCGCGGCCTGATCTGCGAGGTCTCCGACACCAGCAGCACCTCGCCACGCCTGCGCCATGCCCGGACCACCGACGAGGGAGGACGAGGGCTGCTGATCGTGGCCCAACTCGCCCGGCGATGGGGAACCCGTTACACGACGACCGGCAAGATCATCTGGACGGAGCAGGACATTCCCGCCGACACGAGCGCCCGGTGGTGAGCAGGTCCCCCGCCGCCCGGCCGGCGTCTTCCGGAGGCCCGGCGGGGAACGACGGGACGGCTCACCCCTCCCCCTGACCGTGCGGGGCCGACGGCAGGACCACGGTGAATGCGGTGTGGCCGGGGCGGCTGGTCATCGTGATCCGTCCACCGTGCGCGGTGACCACGGCTTCCACGATGGCCAGTCCCAGCCCGGTGCCGCCGGCCGCGCGCGAGCGGCTGTGGTCGACCCGCACGAAGCGGCCGAAGACTTCACGCCGGACCTCCTCGGGTACGCCGGGGCCCTCGTCGGAGACCGTCAGCCGGGTCTCCCGGTCGTCGCAGGTCAGCCGCACCGTCACGGCGGTCCGCGGCGGGGTGTGCGTCCGGGCGTTGGCGAGCAGGTTGCCGACCACCTGGTGCAGGCGGTGCTCGTCGCCGGTCACGGTCACCGCCGTCTCCGGGAGGTCGAGCCGCCACCGATGGTCCGGACCGGCTGCTCTGGCATCGTCGGTCGCATCGAGGACGAGCCGCGTCAGGTCCACCCGCCCGCGCTCCAGGGCGTGGCCCGCGTCGAGACGCGCCAGCAGCAGCAGATCGTCCACGAGGCGGCTCATCCGCTCGGACTCCGCCTGAATCCGTTCCAGGGAACGCCTGATCTCTCCGGGCACCGGCCCCCGGTGCCGCAGGGCGAGTTCCGCATGGCCGCGGACGTTGGCCACCGGGGTGCGCAGCTCGTGGCTGGCGTCGGCGGCGAAGTGCCGCAGACGTTCCTCGCTCGCGTGACGGCGCTCCAGGGCGTCGCCGACGTGGCCCAGCATCAGGTTGAGCGCGGTGCCGACCTGACCGACCTCGGTGCGCGGGTCGGCCACCGGAACCGGCGCCGGCATGGCCACCTCGCCGCTCGCCAGGGGCAGTTCGGCCACGCTCGCGGCGGTGGTCGTGACGCGGCGCAGCGGACGGAGCGAGAGCCTCACCCACAAGGCACCCAGGACGCCGGACACCAGGAGGGCCCCGCCGAAGACCCCCGCCTCGACCGCCACCAGCCGGTGCACCGTCTCCTCGACCGGGCGGAGGGGCAGCCCGGTGATCAGCACGTCGCGGTCGTCGCCCACCACCGCGTTGACGCGGTAGCGCCCCAGGGCGGACAGCCGGATGCCGTGGCCGGAGCCGTCCGTGGGGAGGGCGGCCAGCGCCCGCCGGTCGTCGGCGGACAGTGACACCGCGGCGTCCGTCCGGTCCCGCACGACGGCCGCCCGGGTTGGCGCCCCGGCCGACAGCCGGGCGCCGAAGGTGCCCTCGGACTGTCCGCGGGTGTCCGGCCGGTTGTCGGCATCCGGCCGGGTCTCGTGCTCCAGGCTCACCGCGAAGCGCCCGGCGGAGGCGGAGAGCTGCTGGTCCAGGCGGCGCACCAGGAAGCCTTCGAGCGCCACGACGGTGGTGACGCCGACCGCCAGGCAGGCCAGCGCCAGGAGCGCGACCATACCGGCGGTGAGCTGGCCGCGCAGGGTCCGCGGCACGAGCCGGATCACGCGGACTCCGGCTTGAGGACGTACCCGACACCGCGCACCGTATGGATCATCGGGGTCCGGCCGGCATCGATCTTCTTGCGCAGATAGCTGATGTAGAGCTCGACGACGTGTGAACGGCCGCCGAAGTCGTAGGACCAGACCCGGTCGAGGATCTGCGCCTTGGACAGCACCCGCCGGGGGTTGCGCATCAGGAACCGGAGGAGTTCGAACTCGGTACGGGACAGCTCGACCGGCGCATCGCCACGGACGACCTCACGCGCCTCCTCGTCCATGACGAGATCACCGACGACCAGGCGGTCGCCTTCCGGTTCGTACGCCATGCCGGCCCGGCGCAGCAGGCCGCGCAGCCGCGCCAGCACCTCTTCCAGACTGAACGGTTTGGTCACGTAGTCGTCGCCGCCCGCGGTGATCCCGGCGATGCGGTCCTCGACGGCGTCACGCGCGGTCAGGAACAGTACGCAGACTGTTCTCAACTCCTCGCGCAGCAGGTGCAGCACCCGCAGGCCGTCGGTGTCGGGCAGCATCCAGTCCAGGACGACGGCGTGCGGCCGGAAGGCCCGGGCGACGGCGAGTGCGGAGCCACCGTCGCCCGCGCTGCGCACCTCCCAGCCCTCAGCCCTGAGGGCGCCGGTCAGCACCTCGGCGAGGTCCGGCTCGTCGTCGATCACGAGGACGCGCACCGGCGAGCCGTCGGCGCTGTGCAGCGGGACGGGGGTGCGGTGAGTGTGCATGGTGTCTCCAGCATGCCCCGGCATCACGTCAGCGCGGGTATGAGCCACCTCTGAGTTTCCTCTGAATCGTCCGGTGTGCCTCTTCTCAGAGGTTCCTCAGAGGTTGCGCTGCGACGCTGGCGCGGACCGCTGAAGGGAAGATCATGAGCGCGATCCCACATGCCCGGCCCGCTGCCCCCGGCGGCGCCGCACCGCGCCGCCGGCCGTCCCCGGCCCCGCTGCTGCTGCGGGGCGTCATCGGGGCGGGGGCCTGCGGTGTCCTGCTCCTGTGGTGGAGCGGTACGTCGTCCGTGGCGGGCCCGGAGGGCTGGCTCACGGGCGCGGGCCGGATCACCGGGCTGCTGGCCGGTTACTCGTGCGCGGTCCTGGTCGCGCTGATGGCCCGCGTTCCCCTGCTCGACCACAGTCTGGGCAGCGACCGTCTCGCGCGCTGGCACGCCGCGGGCGGGCGCTACACGATCGCGCTGGTGCCGGCGCACACCCTGCTGATCATCTGGGGCTACGCCCTGACCTCGGGCGGCGGAGTGCTGCACGAGACGACCACGCTCGTCCTCGGCTATCCGGACATGCTCAAGGCCACCGCCGCCCTCGGCCTGCTGGTCGCCACCGGCGTCCTCTCGGCGCGTGCCGCCCGGCGCCGCATGAGCTACGAGACCTGGCACTACCTCCACCTCGGCACCTATCTCGCCGTCTTCCTCGCCTTCGGTCACCAGCTCTCCGACGGCGCCGACTTCGTGGGCCGCCGCCCCGCCCAGCTCGCCTGGTACGCCCTCTACGCGGGGGTGGCCGCGCTGTTCCTCTGGTACCGCTGCGTCGTTCCGGTACGGAGGGCGCTGCGTCACCGGCTCCGGGTCGTCGAGGTCCGCCCGGAGGCACCGGGCGTGGTGTCGGTGCATCTGGCCGGCGAGCGGCTGACCGAACTCGGCGCCCGGCCGGGCCAGTTCTTCCGCTGGCGCTTCCTGGCCCCGGGCCTGTGGTGGACCGCCAACCCCTACTCCCTCTCCGCTCCCCCGCTCCCCCACCACCTGCGCATCACGGTGAAGGAAGCGGGCGGGCACAGCGCGGCCCTGGCCCGGCTGCGCCCCGGCACCCGCGTGTGGGCCGAAGGCCCTTACGGTGCCTTCACCGAGGCACGCCGCCGTTCGCCGAAGGTGCTGCTGCTCGCCGGCGGCGTCGGCATCACCCCGCTGCGGGCGCTGTTCGAGACCCTCCCCGGCGAGATCACGCTCATCTACCGGGCCCGGCGCCCGCAGGACCTCGCCCTGCGGGCCGAGCTCGACGCGATCGCGGCGGCCCGCGGCACGACCGTCCACTACGTCGTCGACGAACCGGCCGGGTACGCACTGCCGTTGACCGCCCGCGCGCTCAAGTCCCTGCTCCCGGACCTGGCCTCCCACGACGTGTACCTGTGCGGTCCGCCCGGTATGACCCGCGCGGCCCGTCGCGCGCTCCGTGGCGCCGGTGTGCCGGGGCACCGCATCCATCACGAGTCGTTCGAGTTCTGAGGAGCCCCCGTGCGCCGAGCCGTTCTGTCCGCAGCGTCGACCAGCGCGCTGATCGTCGTGCTGCTCAGCCTCAAGCCGCACCAGCCCGTGGCGCCGACCAGCGGCCCCGCCGGTGCCGTCCCGGCTCCTTCGCCCGCCGGCCACTCCCCCAAGGGAGGGCACCCCGCCGACGGCACCTACACCGGCGCCCCGATCACCACCCGATACGGCACCGTCCGGGTGGCGGCCACCCTCACGGGCGGCCGGCTGACAGCCGTCAAGGTCCTGCGGGCGCCGTCCGGGAACGGCCGGGACCGTGAGGTGGCCGCCTACGCCCTGCCGCGCCTCACTCAGGAAGCGCTGAGCGCGCACAGCGCCGCCATCGACGCCGTGTCCGGGGCCAGTTACACCAGCGCGGGCTACATCCGGTCGCTCCAGAGCGCGCTGGACCGGGCCGGTGGCTGAGCCCCGGCGTGGACTGCGCCATATCGAGCGGGCGATGGGCACGGTGTTCTCCTTCGACATCCGCGACCCCCGCACCCCCGCGATCAAGTCCGCGCTCCAGGACGCGGTCGCGCTGCTCCACCACGTCGACGCGGTCTTCTCGACCTATCGCTCCGGCAGCGTCATCAGCCGACTCGGGCGTGGAGAGCTGGAGCCGGACGACTGCCCCGCGGAAGTCCGCCAGGTCCTCGACCTCTGCGAGCGAGCGCGAGAGGCCACCGGCGGCTGGTTCAGTGCCGCCGCCGGCGGCGGTCTCGACCCGAGCGGAATCGTCAAGGGCTGGGCCGTCGAGCGCGCCGCACGGATCCTGGAGGCTGCCGGCGCCCACCACACCTGTGTGAACGGCGGCGGCGACCTCCAGCTCACCGGGGAGGCGGCCCCCGGTGAGCCCTGGCGCATCGGCATCGCCCACCCCCGGCATCCGGGCCGCCTGTGCGCCGTCGTCACCGGACGCGACCTGGCCATCGCCACCTCCGGCACCGCCGAACGCGGTGCCCACATCATCGATCCCCATACCGGCCGCCCCGTGGCCCGCGCGGCCTCGGTCACCGTCGTCGGGCGCACCCTCACCATGACCGACGCCTACGCCACAGCGGCCTTCGCCATGGGCGCGGGGGCCCGCCACTGGCTGGAGGGGCTCAACGGTCACGAGGGATTCGCGGTCGCGGGCACCGGCGAGGCCTGGCGCACCCGCAACTTCCCCGGAACCGTGTACGAGGGAGCCATCGCCCCGGCCATTTCCTTGACCAGGCGTAGCTGAAGTCCTTCGTGACACCTTCGGCGTCGCCGTGCGCTGCTGCGAACCGAGGAGGTGAGACCGATCAACGCTGTGACAGCTCGGGGCTGCCTCCGCAGCATGGCCCAGGGAGTGCCCGCGTTCCAGGCAGCGCGGTCCCCCGCCACCCCGGATGCGCTCAGCAGCCCCGCGGCAGCACGCTCCACGGCTTCGACATCCATGCCGTCCACCGCCCATGCCGCCATGCCGTACGAGGCGGCACGCAGGGCCAGGTCCGTCTGCGCTTCATGACGTTCGATGACGGTGCGATGCGCAGCATGGCGTGCAGCAGCTCGCGGCGGTGCTCTTCCCTCAGCCGTGCGGCGACAGCCACCCCGTCGGACGCGGCCGCGGCCGACGTCACGGTGGTCGGGCCGGTCTTCGCCGTTGCGGCCCCGTGTGCGGCTGTTGCGGTCTTTCGCCTGCGGTGAGCGTGGGCGGGGCTCATGCCGATCCCTCCAAGGTGGGCAGGTCACCGACGGGCAATCCGAGTTCGCGGGCGCGCGGCAGACGGCGCATGGCCTTGCCGCTGCGGGTCTTGGTGAAGTCCTGGCCGGAAGTGATCTCCCGCGGAACATGGACGGCCGGTCGGGGCCGCGAGCCCGGGCCCTCGATTCACGGCTTGATCGTCAGCACCTGGTCAACTGGCCGACGCGGGGTGCGAGGTCCCCGCGGGCCGTAGCCCAAGCGAAGGATCATGTGCACATGACCGGTCCCGGAGACCGGGTCGCGCAGGATCCAGCGCAGGTCCGGCCATTCGACGGCCTGAGTCGCGAAGGAGCTCGCAAGCCCCTGGAGCGTGGCCAGGAGCAGGACGCGTTCCAATGCCTGGCCCGCGCGGAGCCAGTCGGCCGGTCCGTCGCTCGTGGTGCTGAGTGACGCCAGCTGGGGGCAGCGTTCGAAGTCCGCGGACGCACGACCGGCTACGGTGCGCCGGCCGGCGAAATCCCGGGTGGGAGCCGATCCGCTGCGCTTCACGGGACCGAAGGCGTACTCGGGGATACCGACGGTGAGTTCCTCGGACGCTGTGCCATGGGTCCAGCGGCGCTGTTCTTCCTCTCGGTCGGCGTCCATGCGGTTGTAGCCCTCGGCATGCGAGATCAGGTCGAGCACGGTCTCGCGGTGCGGGGTGGTGAGAAAGGTCAGCTGTGCTCCTTCTCCGGCGGCGGCCGCGGTCAGGGCCGCGCGGACGTTGTCCGGGATCTGGCGCTCCGAGAAGGGGAAACGGCTGGTGTGCCGGTCGTGGATGGCGGGATGGAGACCGGGGAGCGGCTCGTCCGTGGGCTCGTGAGAATCATCCAGCCGCATGACGGCCAGGAGCGCCGGGGCATGGGGGTCGGGCAGGAGGGCCGTCCTCGTCCGATGCCCGGCATGTGCAGCGGCGACGCGCAGGTTCAACAGTGCGGCTCCACAGCCCAAGTGCATGCCCCGGGTCGTGGGGTCGGCGTGCGGCATGGCGCGTTCGAGGTCTGCGGAGAGTGTGAAGGCGCGGCTGTGCCGGGCGTAGCTGAAGCGCCAAGGCTGGGCATTGTGCATGGAGGGCGCGGTGACGGCGTCGGCGACCAGGCTCTTGACCAACGTGTCATCGAGGGTCCGGATGAACACCGGGAGCCTCCCGGGCGGGCAGAAGCGTATCGATGGACGCCTTCAGCTTGGTGGGAGCGCTTCTTCCTGGGTCAGGGGCCAGAGGTCCCTGATACGCGGGCCTACCGGGCCCTCTCCGGGCCTGCCGGCCGTCCGATGGGGCCGAGTGGCTCATGCCGGGACAGCCGGCCCTGCGATCACCCTTGAGGTGCGGGAGCAAGGCGCCGGGCGTCCTGGCGAAAGGAGCCGGAGATGGAGCACCGCACGATAAGCGAGCTCATGACCAGGAAGGTCGCGAGCGTTCAACTCGATACACCGTTCAAGGACATCGTGCAGAAACTCGCCGACAGCGCCGTGAGCGCTGTCCCGGTACTCGACAGCCTCGGCAGACCGGCCGGGGTCGTCTCGGAGGCCGATCTGCTGCGGAAGGCAGCGGACCGGTCCGATCTCTCCGGCAGGACGCCGTTGCCGCACCTTGAGGCGTGGGAACGGGCACGAGCGGAGGGGCGCACCGCCTCCGAGCTCATGTCGGCTCCTGCGGTGTGCGCCCATCCGGAGTGGACCGTCGTCGAGGCGGCACGCCTCATGGAGGTACAACACGTGAAGCGCCTCCCGGTGGTCGATGAGACGGATGCCCTGCTGGGCATCGTCAGCCGGAGCGACCTGCTGCGCGTCTTCCTGCGCAAGGACCGGTCGATTCAGGAGGAGATCACGCGGGAGGTCATCGGGCGCACAGCGCGTCTCGGGGCCGCTGGTGTGACCGCTGAGGTCGAGCGGGGGCAGGTGGCACTGCACGGTTCGGTGGAGAACACCCTCCTCATTCCGGTCCTCGTACGCATGTGCGCCAGTGTCGATGGTGTCATCGCGGTCACCGAAGACCTGAAGCCGGCCAGGGCTGCCGGCCCTCCCCAGTCCGTCGGAGGGGGCCGAGCCCGGTCATGAACAACGTCATCACACGCACCAGGACCGTCGGAAACCGGGCGAGCGGTGTCCGGGCAGATGGGGCCGGTGCACCTCGGGCAAGGGCCGACCGGCCCATGTGCCGGGTCGCCGCGCGGACCGACCCTGGGCATGAAGTCACCTCGTCCATTGGGGGCGCAGCGACAGGCGCCTTGAACGCATGCGTCCGCCACGGACATGGGCGCCCACCGCCTGGGACGAGGCCCACGACCCCGGGCATCCGGGACGGCAAAGGGATGTGTCCACGATGACAAACCCCCCGACAGGCTCCGGCTCAGAGGTCTCCCGGCCGCGCAGTGACCTGGGGCGGCGGGCCACGCTGCGCAGGCAGCAGTTGGGCCTGACACGCGAGGAGGTCGCAGCCCGGGCAGCTGCGTCACCGGGGTACCTCCAGTACGTGGAAGAAGGTGCTGCGGACCCGGGCATCGGATTCATGCTGAGCCTCGCCAGTGCCCTGGAGACGACGGTGGCTGAACTTGCCGGAGGGACGAGGGAACTGCCCGCGGGCTTCGGCAGGGCCGCGGCGCATCCCGAGGTACTGGTTCTGAGCCAGGTGGAGTGCCGCGAGCGGCTCTCCACCCACGGCGTCGGCAGAATTGCAGTGACCATCGATGACGCACCGGCCATCTTCCCCGTGAACTACACCGTCGCGGACGAATTGATCGCCTACCGCACCGCACCGGACGCCGGCCCGGCGGCAGCAGCCGGCCAGGATGTCGCTCTGGAGGTCGATCACATCGATGACGCCTTCAGCCAGGGCTGGAGCGTCCTGGTCGCGGGGCACGCCCATGTGGTCACCAGCCCCTACGAGATCCGCCGGCTGGAGGAATGCGCACACACCGGCCCATGGGTAGGAGACGGACGCCACCAGTGGATCGCGATCCATCCGCATCGGATCACCGGCCGCCGGATTCGTGTCATGGGCGCCCATGCGCCCTCGGAGGCGACGTCGCGAGGCTGAGCATTCGGTGTCCCCGGCGCCGCCCGGCGCCGCGGCTCCGTCTGCCGGAAGAGGCAGAGAAGCGCCCCCGCGCTCCCAGAGACCGCGCCGACCGGGGCGTTCCGGTACCGAGCCCGCAAGCCGGCTGAGGCACGACCGCTACCGGACACGCGGCGTGATGCAAAGCGGCGTGAGCCACCCGTCCCAACGGGAGGCCGCACTGGCCCTGTCGGCGTACGTGCCGCTTCACGGCGGGGCCGGCATGGTGCTCGCCCCGGGGCCATAGAGGTCGAGCAGACGATGCCGCGTGGACTGAAGGCGGCGGGCGACGACGTCGAGGACGCAACGGGTCACAGCCAGGCCGAGGGCCGCGTCCGCTTCGCACAAAGCGCGCACCGCCGTCGCGTCGAACTCGTAGGCCCGCACGGGGGTGAATGCCTCCGCACCCATCCGCCAGGCGTACGGCGGCAGGAGCCATGACCATCCCAGCAGGTCGCCATGTCCCAGCGAGTCGACGACCGTCGGTCGTCGGCCTGATGCCTGAATATCGAGATTGACCGAACCTGTGCGGACGATCCAGAAGCGGTCGGCGGGCTTGCCTTCTTCGAAGATCCGCGTCCCTGACGGGAAGGTCACCTCGTGAGCGAATTGCATCAGGCGTGCGCGTCCCTCCGGCGGCAGCACATGGAGCAATGGTGCGGTGGTCATGACGCTCTCCCGGTTGCAGGCCGACGATGTGCCGGCAGGCCTTGGCTCGCCGGTCACCAACAGAGTGCGCACGCGGCCGAGATACGGCGCAAGGGCTGTTCGTCGCGGTGCGGTGGGCCGATGGGCCCCACGGTCGGGCCATGACGCACACGGGACATTTCTCGCCGACTGGGCGCGCGCCAGAGGCCGGCGGCAGCCGGGCCCCCCGCCCGGCTCACTGGCCCCGTATGACGACGACGGGGCAGGGGGCGTGCTGGGTGCAGTGCTGGCTGACCGATCCCAGGAGCGCCCGGCTGAAGCCGCCGAGTCCACGGCTGCCCACGACCAGGAGTGAGGCGCCGCGTGCCGCCTCCAGCAGCACGGTCGCGGCCGTTCCGTACGCCACCGTCGGCTCGACCCTCGAAGGGTCGCCCTTCTTCACGACCTCTTTGATGGCGTCGTCGAGGGTCTGCTCCGCCCACACCTTTATGTCCCTCGCCAGTGACTGCGGCGCATCGAGCCAGCCGATCGAACCATAAAGGGGCGGGTACTCCCACGCGATCACCGCGTGGACGCTGTCGTGGGTCAGGCCCGCCTGCCGTACTGCCCAGCGCAATGCCTCCTTGGACGAGGGCGATCCGTCGACCCCGACGACGATGCGGCCGCTTTCCTTCGGCTGGCTGCTCATGGCTACCTCCGCGATGCGACATCCGGCCGGCGCTCCCGGCACCGCCGTGCACCCTCGTGCTCTCCCACCAGCTTCCGATCCGCGGGGGCACCCCGCATGGGTACGCAGGGCCACAGCAGCTGCCTCACGGTCCGAGGCCGAAAGGACCGTTGTCGGCATCGCTGAAGAGCGGGCACGTTTGCGGGCCCCGGACGTAGCCGTGACCGCCGGCGAGTGCGACGAGGACCCGGTCTACGCATTGGTCGATGCGATGGCTGACCGTCATCGGCCGGCGGGAAGCGCACAGAGGCGAGGAGGACCGCCCACTTCTCGCGGGCCCTGATTGCGCGGTGCGCGGTTTCGCTCCGCTGCTCCGCGCCTCCATGTCCTCCTCGTCGCCTTCAGTAAAGCGCACGGGGGGTTCCTCGGAGGAGATCCACTCGGACTCTGCCACGGGGCCGACCGGCCCCGATTTCAACCCAGGCCATCAGGCCTCCCCTCTTCGGGCTCTTCGTCTCATACTCGCGCGCGCCACGCCGTGGCACTGTCGAAACACGGCACACGCATGTGCAAGGGAGTGAGAGCCGTGAAGGCACACATCGGCGATCAGCTCGTGGTCGAGAGCCCGATCACGGGCGGCATCCGGCGGGACGGGGAGATCGTCGGACTCCACCATGAGGACGGGACTCCGCCCTACGACGTACTCTGGTCGGACACCGACGAGGTATCGGTCATCTTTCCCGGCCCCGATGCGCACATCCGGCGTCTTGAGCCCCATTCCAAGGACTCCTCCGCCCGGTAGCGCCGTGACGAGAACAGCCGAGTCCGCGGCACCCGGCGCGCCGTGTGCCCCCCGGTAGGCCCCGATCGCCCCAGGGGTATGCGTCAGCGCCGCCGCGAGGCCGGCAACGAGGAAGGTTGCACCCGCAGGCCTGACTGCGGCGGAGGTGCGTCATGGGTGGTTGTGTCGTCGTAGGGCTGGACGGAACGGGCAACAGCGTGCCCGCGGTGCGCTGGGGGGCCGAGGAGGCAGCAGGCCGGGGCCTCTCGCTTCACCTCTTGCATTCCTGGGTCTCCCAGCCCCTGAATCTCCCCATCGCCCAGGAGGCCGCGAACAAGCAGCGTTACGGAGCCGAGGTGCTCGGCTCAGCCGAAGCCATGGCGCTCGAACTGCATCCGGGAATCTCGGTCACTACCGAACAGGTCTCTGAGCAGGCGGTGGACGCGTTGGTGGACCGCAGCGGGCGAGCCACGATGATCGTGCTCGGATCGCGTGGGCACGGCGCCATCTCCGGCTTCCTGCTCGGCTCGGTCAGCCTGCACGTTCTGGGACGCGCGAGATGCCCGGTCGTCATCGTGCGGGAGGAGGAGAGCACCGCCTACGGGAGTCCGGAGATTGTGGTCGGCGTCCAGGAGGCCGGGACACCCGGGGAGGCAGTGCTGGATTTTGCGTTCGCCGCCGCCGAGGCCCATCACGCCGGTGTGCGCGCCGTGCGGGCGTGGGAGCCCCCTGCACTCGCCAGTTTTGCGCCTGCCCCCCTCACCCCGTCACCGGATGAAGACGAGCCCGCAGCTCACGAAGCGAAGAGCCTTGCCGGCACCCTGGCGCCGTGGCGGGCGCAGTTCCCCGCTGTTCACGTCATCGAACACGTGCAACGGGGCAGAGTGGCAGCGGTGCTGCTGGGGGCCTGCTCACAGGCGAGTCTGCTGGTCGTCGGGCGTCGAATGCAACGCACACCGATGCTTCTCGGCCCCGTCGTCTTCGCCGTTCTGCACCATTCGCTCTGCCCGGTGGCGGTCGTACCGCGGGGCTGAGTTTCGACGCGTCACAGCGCCCGGGACGCGCCTCCGGGTGCGGAACGGCAACGCTCGGGCACGGTGCGCGTGCCCCGGGTCGGGTTCGCCGGGCCTGGTGGCCCTGTCAGGACTCGCGCTCGACAGTCAGGTCGAGGAAGTGTGTGGAACAGGAGATGCACGGATCGTGGTTGCGGATGACTCGTTCGCACAGGGCGGTCAGGTCGTCATCGGTCGGACGGTCACCGGCACGGAGGCGGTCTTGCACCGAGCGGAGCAGGTCCTGTTCGATCGCGGCCTGGTTCTGGGCGGTCGGCGGGACCAGGGTGGCCTCGGTGATGATGCCGTCGAGGCCGAGGGCGTAGCGGTGGTAGAGGAGGCCACGGGGTGCCTCCGTCGCGCCATGGCCGATCCCCGGCCGGGCCGGGACCTCGACGTAAGGGCTGGGCGGGGGTTCGTAGGCATCGATCAGGCGCAGGGCCTCACCGACCGCGTACAGCACCTCGACGGCACGGACGACGATGCTGCGGAACGGGTTGCGGCACACCGTCCCCTCGCCCGGGTCGCCCAATCCGGCTTCCTTCGCGAGCTGACGTACCTCGGGCGGCAGCCAGCGGCCGCTGATGGCGTAGCGGGCGAGCGATCCGGTGAGGTGGCGGCGCCCGTCGAGCAAGGAGTGCAGGGCGGTGGAGTGCGGCACCTGGGTCTCGACGACATGCTCGGGGAACGTGTGGAGGGGGAAGGTGCGGGTGGGCAGTGCATGGTCGCTGTCCGCGGGCAGGCCCGCGGAGGCCGGGGCGGCCATCGCAGTGGGGGTCCCGGATTCGATGGCGTAGGTGCCGGGTTGGGCGAGCGCGAACAGCTCGGTGTCGATGCCGGCATCGGGGAAGTCGAAGCCGGCCACCCAGCGCACGGTCGCCTCCGCGTCGTCCCGGGCACGCTTCAACCGCTCTTCGAGGGGCCGCAGTTCCGACTTCGTCGGTACTCGGTGGAAGCCGCCGAGACGTACGTTGACCGGGTGGATGGCGCGGCCGCCGAGCAGTTCCATGAGGGCGTTGCCGGTCTGTTTGAGACCGAGGCCCCGCTCCACGTCCGTGCGGTGGGTACGCGCGAGGCCGATGACGCTGTCGCCGCCGAGGAAATCGGGAGCATGCAGCAGATAGATGTGCAAGGTCTGGCTTTCGATCCACTCGCCGCAGTAGAGCAGTCGGCGCAGCGCTGCCAGTTGCCCGTCCACGACGATGCCGCAGGCGTCCTCGACCGCGCGGCAGGCGCTCATCTGGTAGGCCACCGGGCAGATGCCGCACACCCGCGAGGTGATGTCGGGCGGCTCGGTGTAGGAGCGGCCGCGCAGGAAAGCCTCGAAGAAGCGCGGGGGTTCGTAGATCTTCAGCTGAGCCGCGGCGACCTCGCCGTCGTCGAGGCGCAGGTGCAGCGCGCCCTCCCCTTCGACGCGGGCGAGCGATTCCACCCGCAGCACCTTCGATTCGCGTCGGGTCACCCCGGGAGTTCCTTCCGTACGGCCGCCTCGAACTCCGGCGCGGCGGTGTTGAACGTACGCAGCACCGGCACCACGTCCAGGGTCTCCATGCCGTCACGGCGCAACAACGGGATGAACGAGGGGAAGTTGGTGGAGTTCGACGGGCCGAAGCAGCCGTAGCAGCCCCGGTTGTACGCGGGACACAGCGCGCCGCAGCCGGCGTGGGTGACCGGTCCCAGGCAGGGGGTGCCGTGCGCGACCGTCACGCAGACGGTGCCGCGCCGCTTGCATTCGAAGCACACGCTGTGGGCAGGCACATCGGGTGTGCGGCCCGCCAGGTAGGCGGTGATGACCTCGATGAGCTGACCCCGGTCGATGGGGCAGCCGCGCAGTTCGAAATCGACCGGCACGTGGGCGCTGACGGGGGTGGAGGTGGCGAGGGTGTCGATGTAGTCCGGGCGGGCATAGACGGCGGCTTGGAACTCGGCGACATCGGCGTAATTGCGCAGTGCCTGGACGCCACCGGCGGTGGCGCAGGCGCCGATGGTGACGAGACGGCGGGAAGCTGCGCGGATGTCCCGGATGCGTTCGGCGTCCTGCTCGGTGGTGACCGAGCCCTCGACCAGCGACAGGTCGTAAGGGCCCGGCCGAGGCGCGCTGGATGCCTCCAGGAAGTGGGTGATCTCGGCCTGCTCGGCGATGCCGAGGAGTTCGTCCTCGCAGTCGAGGAGAGTGAGCTGGCAGCCGTCGCAGGAGGCGAACTTCCACACGGCCAACTGCGGGCGCCTCTCCGGCGTCGTCGCCATCTCACAACTCCCGTACGGCAAGGAGCGGTTCGCTTCGGCTCCAGGTGACCACCGGTCCATCGACGCACAGCAGCAGCGGGCCGAGCTGACAGTGGCCGCAGTGGCCCGTGCCGCAGTGCATGGTGCGTTCCAGGGAGATCCGGATCCGGTCCGGGTTGAGGCCACGGTGGGCAAGTTCGCGGGCGGTGGCCCGGATCATCACCTCGGGCCCACAGACGAAGGCGGTCGCGTTGTCCGGGTCGAAGTCGGCGCGGTCGAGGAGGGCGGTCACCACACCCACATCCCCTTGCCATGTGCCGTCGGGGCGGTCAACGGTGACCTGGATGCAGGCTCCGGCCTCCTGCCATACGTCAATGTCGTGTGCGCAGACCAGGTCGCCGGGGGTTCGGGCACCGATCAGGATGTTGAGACGTCCGAATCGCTGCGGTGCGGCGAGCACGTCGCGCACCAGGGGCCGCAGCGGCGCGAGTCCGAGGCCGCCGGCGACGATCAGCAGATCACGCCCGGCTTCGGTGGGCAGCTCCCAGCCGGTCCCCAACGGGCCCCGCACTCCAGCGGTCTCCCCGAGCCGAAGGCCATGCAACGCCTGGGAGACCGCACCGACGGCACGGACGGTGTGGGTCAGCCGCTGCCCATCGATGGCGCTGAGCGACAGCGGGATATCGCCGACGCCGAAGGCGTACACCATCGCGAACTGCCCCGGACCGAACGGAGGCAGGGCCGATGCCACGGGTTCCAGGACGATCTCGGCGGTGTCAGGTGTCTCCTCCGTGCGCCCCACCACCCGATACGGGACCGGCACCAGGTCCGGGCGGGCGGTCGTCACGGTGCTTCCCCGCCGGCCGCCACGGCCCTTCCTCCGGGCGGGCCGTACAGATCCAGAAGGCGGGTACGGGCGGCACGCAGCCGTCGGCCGATGGCCACCGCGGCGACGCACCGCGTGATCGCAAGGCCGAAGACGGGGTCCTCGTCGATCTCGTCCCGGACCTGCCGCGCGTCGAATTCGTACGTCTCGACCGCACTCCGGGTCTGTGCGCCCAGGTGCCAGCGGTAGGGAGCGAAAAGCCAGGACCAGCCCAGCAGTTCCCCCTCACCCAAGGTCTCGACCACCGTCTCGCCACGGCCCGGTTCCTGCACGTCGAGGGCGACGCGCCCGGAGCGGATGATCCAGAACCGATCGGCCGCTCCGCCCTCGTCGAAGAGGCGCCGGCCCGCGGGGAAGGGCGCGTCGTGGGCGAAGCCGAGCAGTTGGTCACGAGCACCGGGGGGTAGTGCGCTCAGGAAGCCGTGCCCGCCGGCCGTCATGGAGCGGCCCCCTCCGGTCCGCCGGCGGCCTGGCGCTCCCGGTGCAGGGCATGGGCCTCCTCGGTGATGTCGATGCCGACCGGGCACCACACGATGCACCGCCCGCAGCCGACACAGCCCGAACTTCCGAACTGGTCGTACCAGGTACCGAGTTTGTGCGTGGCCCACTGCCGGTAGCGGCTGTGGCCGGACGCCCGTACCGGCCCGCCCGGGAGATGCGAGAACTCCAGGTCGAAGCAGGACTCCCAGCGCCGCCACCGCTCGGCGTGGTCCCCGTTCAGGTCGGTCACGTCCTCAGCGGTGGTGCAGAAGCACGTCGGGCACACCATGGTGCAGTTGCCGCAGGTCAAACACCGCGAGGCAACATCGTTCCAGCGCTCGGCGTGCAAAGTGTCGCGCATCAGCATCTGTAGGTCCACGGGCGGCATGCTGCGTCCCATACGATCGGCCGCCTCCGCGACCGTCTCCCGAGCCACGGACTCGGTCGTGCTGTCGGCCGGCCGGCGCGGAAGCCCGGCCAGCACGGATTCGCCTTCGTCGCTGCCGGCCCGTACCCAGAACCGGTGGCCGCTGCTGTCCACCACCTCCGTCAGCGCCAGGTCGTAGCCGCCATCGACGGCGGGCCCGGAGCCCATGGACGTGCAGAAGCAGGTAGCTCCCGGCTCGGTGCACTCCACGGCCACCAGAAAGGCCTGTTCCCGGCGAGTCCGGTAACGGCTGTCGGTGTGCCGGCCGCCGGACAGCACACGGTCCTGCACGGCGATGGCCCGTAGATCACAAGGACGCACTCCAAGGAACGCGTACGACGGCTGGGCGGCGTCGTCCTGAGTCACCGTCAGCGTGCCGTCGGCCCCGCGGTCGGCCGTCCACTCCCGCTCTCTCTGCGGGTGCAGAAACGTCTTCCACGACTGCGGCCCAGCACTGTGCGCGAACGCCGCGCCGTCCTCGCGCGGGCACAGCCGGTAGCGCCCGGCCTCCAGGTCGACGCCCCAGCCGTACGGAAGCTCCTCACCACCGATGATCTCGGCCAGCACGATCGCCCCGTCCCGCACGGTCGGCCCGATGACCGTACGGCCACGCGCGGCCAACGCCTTGATCAGCGCGTCAAGCCCGTCCGTGCCGATCACCGCGGTGGTTTTGTCGCCCGTCATCGCCCGCCTTCCGGCATGCACCATGCCAACCCGGTCAGTGTGTATCCGCACAGATCCATGGCATGGCCCGACGGCTCTTCCTGTGGCCCATACGGCCCCCGCCCACCACCCGGACGGGCCCGGACAGCGGTCCGACACACCCCCGGCCGTGCTTCCAGGCCAAGGCGGGGAAGTCATCGCGCCGTGGAGACTTCAACCGCCGCGGCACGGATCGCTGTCATTGGTGTCGGCAATGCCTACCGCCACGACGACGGCGTGGGCTGGGCCGTGGTGGCCGGCTTGGCGCAACGCAGCAAGCAGCGCCCGTTCCCGCACGACATCAGTTTCACCTGCACGGATGGAGAACCGGCGCGGCTGATCAGCGCCTGGGAGCACGTCCGCCTGGCCATCATTGTGGACGCCGCGCGCGCTCGTCCGGCCCGGCCCGGCCGCGTGCACCGGCTACGGCTACGACGTGGGGACGGTATGCCACGGTCCCTGCATGGTGAGACGGGCTCACACGGCTTCGCGCTTCAGGACACCGTCCGTCTCGCCCACGCACTGGATCGGCTGCCGGGGGAGCTGCTTGTCTACGTCGTCGAAGCCGCCGACATCAGCCTCGGCCCTGGACTGTCACCGCAGGTCGCAGCCACGATCGGACCGCTCACCCAACGCATTGAGGAGGACATCCTGCACTGCGCCCCGACCAGGCAGTGATCGGAGGGCCTGTCGGCTGGAAGCCCTGACCTCGGACTTCTCAACGGGGCCGGTCGATCCCTCCCGGGGGAGAGTCAGCCCCTTCCTGCCGACAGCGACGGCGGCCCACGGTGGCATCGCGGACACGAATCCCTCGCGGGACGGAGCCGAACCGTGCTTCCGTCGGACAGCAGTGCGCAGACCTCTCGTCCACCGGAGACGATGTCCGTCGTGGCGATGCCCTTCCTCACGGTCTCTGCCTCTTACGACCTGTCGTCGTGCGCCTTCGGCCCGAGGGCCGTCCGGTGCCGCGCCGAGCGACCGGCCGGCCCTCTGACCGCCTCTGGATGCCAGTCGCGCAGCGTGCAAGGGCGGCCCTTTGCCGAGATGCCCCGCCTGGGCCTGCCCGTGCCCCCGGGTTCCTCAACGACACGACCGTGCGCGCCTTGGCCGAGGTATCGAGCAACGCCGACTTCGCGTGGGACTCCTACCGTCGTCTGCTGCAGATGTACGGCGTCACCGGGCTGGATGGGGACCCGGGCCTCCTCGCCTCCGCACTGCACAGCCACCCGGAAGCACCCGAACTCCCTCTCGTTGGCTACCACTTCGAGGAAATCACCAAGAAGCGAGCAACGAGGACTTCCCCCAGGAGCCGGCCAGGCAACCGCAACGCGCCGTGCATGCCGTCTTCCGCTCCTGGAACGGCGAGCGAGCGAAGGTCCACCGACGCGGTGAGCACATCCCCGAAGACCTGGGCACAGCGACGACCTTCTGGCAATTACCACTAATTCGCCACTAATGACTGATTGGGGGAGATTTGGACGTAAAATGACTAAGGAATAGGGAAGCTGGATGCGCCGTGATGGGCGCCGAGCGTCGGTTCGCGCTGCACGTCGCACCAGGTGCTGAGAGAAGGGCGACATGCTGGAGAGGCTCAAGGATGTGCCGGCCGGAGTCGATGCTGTGAAGGCGGCCGGAACCGTATCGAAGACCGACTACGAGAGGGTGATCGAGCCTCTCGTCAGTGGCGCGCGCAGCGAAGGCCGCCGCATCCGGTTCCTGTATGAGTTCGGTCCGGAGTTCCGGTCGTTCACCCCAGGGGCCGGCTGGGAGGACCTCAAGATCGGGATGTCTTCCCTGCGGCTGTTCGAGGGCTGCGCGGTCGTCAGCGACATCGGTTGGATCCGTGAGTCGACCCGGCTCACGAGCTTTCTGATGCCCTGCCCGGTACACGTCTTCGGCAACCAGGAGCGTGACGACGCCCTCCGCTGGTTGAGTTCGCTGCCTGAGGGGCCCGCAATTTCCCACCGGCTCCTGCCGGAGACCCAGGTTCTCGTGGCCGAGATCGAACGGCCCTTGCGGACACAGGACTTCGACGCCCTGGCGCTGGCCGTCGACAGCTGGCTCGAAGCGCATGAGGAGTTGGCCGGCGTCGTGGTCCATGCGCGAGAGTTTCCCGGCTGGGAGAACGTCGGCAGTCTGCTCCGGCATGTACGTTTCGTCCGCGACCACCACCGGAAGGTCAGAAGGGTAGCGCTGGCAGCCGACAGCAAGCTTGCCGGTCTGGTACCCCATCTTGCGAACCACTTCGTCCAGGCCGAAGTGCGACGGTTCGGGTACGACGAACTCGACGGCGCCGTCGCGTGGTCGGCGGCCCCTCCCGATCAGCTCCCGGCCGACGCGGGGTGACGAGGCGGCCGTATCGCCTGGCCTGCTCCGGTGACGTACTAGGACAGCGTCGGCAGGGCAAGCCTCCCCGAGGTGCCCGGGACTACAGGCCGCCAACCACCGCCGTCGCCTTGGCTCGGCTCGCAGGGGAAGGGCGGAGGGATCCGGAGCCCGGCTGCCGCATCCGGTGACGGCCGCTCAGCCCTGATCCGTGGTGCACGGCCCGGACGATCCCTCCAGCATGCTCCAGGAAACCGGGCCCAGCAGGTCGCCCAGCCGCTGGAAGACATCGAGAAGCAGGTCGTCCACGGCCAGCATGCCCACGGGTCGGTGCCCGTCCAGCACGGGCAGGCGGCGAACCCCGGAGTTACGGAAGGTCCGGTAAGCCACATGGATGTCGTCGGTCACATCCACCGTGATCACGGTCCGGGTCATCACCGCATCCACCCGGTCCTCCGCGTCCAGGCCCCCGGCCAGCATGCGCATCGCGAGGTCGCGGTCGGTAACGATGCCTCGCAGCGCCCCGCTGTCCGTGACCACCACGCAGCCGACCCCGTACTCCTCCATCCGGCGGGCCACCTCCCGCAGTTGCGTCCCGATCGGGACGGCCACCGCCGGGGCACTCATCACCTTCGAGATATTCATCGGCCGGCTCCTCTCCCGGTTGCGGCAACGACCTCCCCAGTGGACCGTGCGCACTCGCGTACCTCACGAGCACGGGGCGAAGGCATCCCGGCACATGCGTTCACGGTCCGTCCTCGATGCGGTACGACTCCCCACCGGTGAACGACCCTTCGACTTCTCTGCTGCGATGGAGAACCACTGAGGCACGCGGTGCCGCCTTGCCTCATACGGTGGCAGCCGAGGCAGCCGGGCAGATGGGGCCGATATGACCCGCGTGGGGACCGACCGGCCCCGTGCGCCGGGCTTCGTGCCACCACACGGGGGGGGACGCGCCCGGCTATCAACGGATTTTCTCCCCACGCCCCGGGACAGGGGCCGGTCGGCCCGCGAAAAGGCCCTGCAGCCCATCGCCGCGACCACCCCCGTCAGGCCACCGTGGAAGCGGACCGTTGAACGGCTCCCGCTGGAGGCGCACCATGACCTACCCCGTGGCCGTCGGTCTGGACGGCTCACCCGCCAGTCTCGCCGCCGCGGACTGGGGTGCCCGTGAGGCACTGCGCAGGGACCTGCCGCTACGGCTCGTCCACGCCTTGGAGTGGCAGCCCGACACCCACGCACCGCTCGTGGGAACCGACGCACCCCGGCTGTGTTCGGAGCGCATACCCCATGAGGCCGCCGCGGAATTGCGCAATCGCTACCCGGACCTGGAGATCGCCGCGGACCATCTCACGGGCCCGCCCCCGGAGGTGCTGTGCGATGTGGCGAAGGAATCCGAACTGCTGGCCATCGGCAGCGAGGGCCTGGGCAGGCTGGCCGGGTTTTTCATCGGTTCCGTCGCGATGTCCACCGTCGCGCACATCGAGCGGCCGGTATGCCTCGTACGGGCCGGAACGACCGCCGTCGACGAGCGCAGGCTGGCCACCGACGGGCGGCCGCTCCCGGCGATGCCGTACCGCCCGGTGGTCCTCGGCCTGGATCTCAGCCGGCCCTGCCTTGACGTGATCCGGTTCGCCTTCGAGGCCGCCTCGCTGCGGGCGGCCCCGCTGCGGGTGATTCACGGCTGGAACCCACCGGCCTTCTTCGCCTATGGCGTCGGCGTGGACCCGGGGCTGCGGGCCGACATGGCGGCCCAGGAAACCGATGCGCTGCGGATCGCGCTGCGGCGATGGCAGGAGAAATACCCCGGCATTGACGTGATCGAGCAATCCGTGATCGGACAGCCCGCGCACCACCTGGTGGATGCCGGGTCCGACGCCGGGCTCGTCGTCATCGGCAGGCGCGCCAACCGCCTCTCGGCCGGGCCGGCCCGCATCGGGCACATCGCCCACGCCGTCATGCACCACTGCCCGGCCCCGGTCGCGGTCGTCCCACACGACTGACCTCGGCCCGAAAGACACGGACTTGCAGCCACCCGGCCTGCCCGGGGCCGGTCAGCGACGAGGCTGATACTCCTCACAGAGAAGCCGTGCTCGGACAGCTCCGGCAGCGGGACCGGGTCCAGTCACAGGGCGGCCTCGCCCGTTTCCAGACCGGTCAAGCCGCGCTGGACCAGGTCGAGAGTGCCGGCCACGGCGCCCAGGGACGCACGGGTCCGCCGGGCGCGGCAGATGAACTACTGCCCAGTGGCCCGTTACGCTCCGTAGGCATCCGAGTAGCGCTGACCGCCTACGGGGACAGCATGGAACGGGAGCCTCGTGACGACCGAACGATCCTCCAACGACCTCACCACTACGCACCGTTGGATTTCGCTGGCCGCGACCTGCACGGCCGCCGGGATGGTCTGGCTCACGTTCGGTGACCTCGGGGTGGCGATGCCCCAGATCGCCAACGAATTCAGCGGGAACCTGTCGAGTCTGCAGTGGGCGAACAACGCATTCAGTCTGGTCACCGGTGCGCTGGTGATCGCCGCCGGCAAGTTCGGTGATCTCTTCGGCCGTCGGCGGATGCTGGAAGCGGGCATCGTGCTGATGGCTGTCTCCTCGGTGCCGGCCGCGCTCGCGCCCCATATCGGATGGCTGGTTCTCGGCCGCGGTCTCATGGGCATCGGCGCCGCGCTGATTCTGCCGGCCTCGCTCGCGCTCATTCCGCCCGCGTTCTCCGGAAAGGCGGAGACCACGGCGTTCGGCATCTGGCAGGCGGTGGCCTGGGGCGGGCTGTCCGTCGGGCCCGCCCTCAGCGGGGTCATCACCGACGGCCTCGGCTGGCGCTGGCTGTTCTGGATCAACCTGCCGCTCGCTGCGGTCACTCTCGTGGTCGTCCGGGCCACGACTCCGGAGTCCCGCGACGAGGAGGCCGAGCGCACGATCGACTGGCTGGGGCTGACATCAGTCGTTCTCGCGGTCTTCGCGCTGTTGTACGCGCTCACCGAAGGGCCGAGCGTGGGCTGGGGAAGCCCTCTGATCGTGGCCCTGTTCGTCGCGAGCGTGGCGCTGTCGGTCGTGTGGTGGATCATCGAACGGCGTGCGCGCCACCCGCTCGTGAACCTGAATCTGTTCAGGATCCGGGCCTACAACGGCGCGCTCACGGCCAACCTCACGATGAACTTCACCTTCGCCGGGATGAGCTTCCTCCTCGTGCTCTGGTTGGAGAACGCCCGCGGCTACAGCGCGGTGGAAGCCGGACTGCTGATGCTGCCCGCCACGGTCGGGGTCTTCCTGTGCATTCCGCTCGGCGGCAGGCTCGAAAACCGGCGGGGCGGCCGTCTGCCCTCTGTGCTGGGGCTTGTCTTGGCCAGCGCCGGCCTGGGCCTGCTCGGTTCCCTCGGTACACGCAGTTCGACGGAGTACCTCACCGTCGCGCTCGTCACCATCGGGCTCGGTCTCGGGCTGGTGAGCACCCCGGTGGCCGATACGGCCGTCGGAGAGGTCCCGATCGAACTCGCGGGCACCGCGGCCGGTGTGTTCAAGATGTCCAGCATGCTTGGCGGTGCTCTCGGGGTGGCCGTCCTCACCGCGATCGCCAGAGAACTCACGACGAGAGAAGCGGCCTCCGTCATCGAGGCCTCGGGGCTGACTCCGGCGGACATCACCCAGGCCCGGCAGGCGCTGGTGAACTCCTCGTCGTTCCATGAAGCGATCGCCTCACTGCCGCCCGACCTCCGGCGCAGCGTGGTCCGAGCAGCCACCTCGGCGTTCTCGTCCGGTGTCGCCGACACGATGGCGGTGACGGCCGTTCTCGCCCTCGCCGCGACGGTGGCCGTCTTCTTCCTGTGGCCCCGCCGCAGGAAAGCCGCGCAGGCCGGCGTCGGCCCTGGACCGAAAGGACGAACGAACCTTCCGGGCGGCCCCGAGTCGCCCCCCAGCCGCCCCTGAGGTTCGGTGCCAAGCCCACCCCCATCGGCCACCGGTGTGTCGCGGAGTCTGGGCGGCCATACCCTGTACGCGGCACCCGCCCCTCGCCCCAACGCCGTGACCGCGCTTCTCGGAGAGGAGCTGGGCGGCCACGGGACCGCCCCTGGCATTCCCCACGCATCATTCGGTGCGGATGGTCGCCCCGTCGTGGGGCACGGCAGCTGAGCCGGGGTTCGTGGCTCGTGCGGAGCAGCCAGTGATCCCGGTGCGCGCAGACCTGAGTAACAACCCGCCCTCGGCCACCCGTGAGGGCGCTGTCGACGCATACACCCCTGCACCGTGTTCCTCAACGCACGCCCGCACCAGGGCGTTCTTCCATCTGGAGGAAGCGGCCGTGCCAGGTGTGGCACCAGACCGCGCCGTCTGCGGCACGCACGGAGAGCATGCCGACGATCCGGTCGCCGCGCAGCGTGTGAAGGGTGTAGTAGCCGGGGAACCGTTCGGGGTCGGCCGCGCGCAGGCCGGGTTTGTGCCGGTGCAGCCAGCCGTCCGCGATCCCTACCGCCTGGCCGGGCCCGATTGCTGCGGAACCGGACGGCGTACGGCCGGGCATCATGCCGAAGGCGGTGTTCCACATCATGGCCGGTCCCCACTCCACATGGACGGTGCCGCTGCCAGGTTCGACGAGCACTTCGGTAGCGGGTTTGCCGACGGAGTCGATGAGGGTGACGTAGTAGTTGTCGGTGAACCGCATGGTCTCCCCGACATGCAGATGCCACCGGCCGGCGAAGCGGGCAGCCGCACGCTCCGCGTCCGCCATACCGCGCACACGCTCCCCACTGCTGACAGCTGTCCCCATCATCGTCGCGGGACCGGACCGGCTGACAAGACCGCCTGCCACCCCCACGACCGAGGCAAGCAGCGCGGCCACCGATACGACGAGCACCACCAACGGCAGCCAGCGGCCCTGCAGCACGCTCACCGCGACCCCGGCTGATGCTCGGCCAGCCGCTTCTTGGCCTCCAAGTAGGCGTCCGCGTCGATCTCACCCGAGGCGAAACGACGGTCCAAGATCTCCTGCGAGGATTCCCGCCGCTCGCCCTCGCGTACTCCCGCTCCTGCGCCTGTGCCGGAGGACCCGTGCGCCAGCCGGATCACCGCCCAGACCACCAGTCCGATCAGCGCGATCCACACCAGGGGCATAAAGGCCATCCAGGCCCAGCCGCCGCCATCCCAGTACATCACTGCCCTCACCGCCTTCACCGGCGAGTTCTCATCCTCATTTCCAGTGTCCGCCCGTGGAGGCGACGACGAGCCAGGGCCCATCGACCCCACGACGGGAGCCATTGGGCACCTATTCCAGCCACCGCGTGAAGGTGTTCGGTGAGCCGCTGATGGTGCCGGCGGTCGAGTCACGGGGGGCGAAGTCCACCAGCGGTCACAGACCGGATGCCGGTCAGCCCTCACGCCCTCCTTGCCGCAACGCCGCAGCACCCGGATGTGCACCGGCCGGGAGCCAGGCACCCCGACCCGCAGCCGCTCCACACTCGCGTACTCCTGCGGCCCCCGAGACCGCGCTGACGACGGGCGGATGGCCCCACGCGCATGCGTACCGGGACACCGCCGGGTAGCGTCGACGGGGAGCAGCGCGTGGCGCCGCGGCACCCGGCGATGCCATTTCCCGCACGAGAACCCGCGGGCGCGACGGCTTTGACCACCCGGCCCAGCATTCAGGAGCCGGGGCCCGAAGCGTTCCTTCCCCGAGTCGATGCTGGAGGAGACATGGGTCTGGGGAAGCGGCTGCGCGGCTGGCCGGCGTTCCGGCAGCTCACCGAGGCGGACCCGCTGGGCCGGGGGCGCGCCGCGATGTCCGCCCGTACCGAGGCGCTCAGACCGCGCACCGCCACGGCGGACCGGGTGGTGGCGTCGGTCTGTCCATACTGCGCGGTGGGCTGCGGACAGCAGGTGTACGTCAAGGACGAGCAGGTCGTGCAGATCGAGGGCGACCCCGGCTCACCGGTCAGCAGGGGACGCCTGTGCCCCAAGGGCGCGGCCACCCTCCAGCTGACGACCGGGGAGGCGCGGCGTCACGAGGTCCTCTACCGGCGCCCCTACGGCACCGAGTGGCAGCGGCTGGACCTCGAAACGGCGATGGACATGATCGCGGACCGGGTGGTCGAGCTGCGCCGCGACACCTGGGAGGGGGAACGGGACGGCCGGCGGCTCGCTCGTACGCTCGGCATCGCGAGCCTGGGCGGGGCGACCCTCGACAACGAGGAGAACTACCTCATCAAGAAGTTGATGACGGGTCTGGGCGTGGTGCAGGTGGAGAACCAGGCGCGGGTGTGCCACAGCTCGACGGTCGCCGGCCTCGGTACCTCGTTCGGGCGCGGCGGGGCGACCACGTTCATGCAGGACCTCCAGCACGCGGACTGCATCGTCATCGAGGGCTCCAACTTCGCCGAGGCGCACCCGGTGGGCTTCCAGTGGGTGATGGAGGCCAAGGCCCGCGGGGCCCGGATCATCCATGTCGATCCGCGCTTCACCCGCACCAGCGCCCTGTGCGACCTGCATGTGTCCATCCGGGCCGGCAGCGACATCGCCTTCCTCGGCGGTCTGATCAACCACGTCCTCACCGAGGAGAAGGACTTCCGCGAGTATGTGCTCGCCTACACCAATGCCGCCACGATCGTCGGCGAGGACTTCCGCGACACCGAGGATCTCGGCGGTGTCTTCTCCGGTTTCGACGAGGAGCAGCGCCGCTACGACCCGGAGAGCTGGCAGTACGAAGGCACCGAGATCCAGGCTCCGGCCGGGGACGTCGAGCAACAGCACGACCAGCGGCTCCGGCAGGCACAGGGCGCGTCCCACCGGGTGCCGGGGCATGCAGAGACGCATGGTGCGGGCGGCGCGCCGGCCGCCTCCCGGGCGCCGCGTGACGAGACCCTGCGGCACCCGCGCTGCGTGTACCAGATCCTCAAGCGGCACTACGCCCGCTACACGCCCGAGATGGTCGAGCGGACCTGCGGGGTGCCGCGCGAGACCTTCCTGCGGGTCTGCGACGCGCTCACCGAGAACTCCGGCCGCGAGCGCACCAGCGCGTTCGTCTACGCGGTGGGCTGGACCCAGCACTCGGTCGGCTCGCAGTACATCCGGGCCGCCAGTGTCCTCCAGCTACTGCTGGGGAACATCGGCCGCCCCGGCGGGGGCATCCAGGCGCTGCGCGGCCACGCCTCCATCCAGGGCTCCAGCGACATCCCCACCCTCTTCAACCTGCTGCCCGGCTACCTGCCGATGCCGCATGCGCACACCCACGAGGACCTCGACACGTTCGTCGCGGCGAGCCGTACGGACAAGGGCTTCTGGGGTGAGATGCGGGCGTACTTCGTCAGCCTGCTCAAGGCGTATTACGGCGCCGCGGCCACACCCGACAACGACTTCTGCTTCGACCACCTGCCCCGGCTGACCGGCTCACACAGCACCTACGACACCGTCATGGCGCAGCTGGACGGGGTGTGCCGCGGGTACTTCCTGATGGGTGAGAATCCGGCGGTCGGTTCCGCCAACACCCGTCTCCAGCGGCTGGGGATGGCCCAGCTGGACTGGCTGGTCGTCCGTGACTTCTCGCTGATCGAGTCGGCGACCTGGTGGCAGGACGGGCCCGAGATCGCGACCGGTGAGCTGCGCACCGAGGACATCGGCACGGAGGTGTTCTTCCTGCCCGCGGCCGCGCACACCGAAAAGTCCGGCTCGTTCACCAACACCAACCGCTGGCTCCAGTGGCACCACGCCGCGGTGGAGCCGCGGGGCGACGCACGCAGCGATCTCTGGTTCACGTACCACCTCGGCCGGCGCATCAAGGAGAAGCTGGCCACCTCGCAGGACCCGATGGACCGGGCGATCCAGGATCTGACCTGGGACTACCCGGTGGAGGGCGCTCTGCGGGAGCCGGTCGCTGCGGCCGTGCTGGCAGAGATCAACGGCCACGGCCCTGACGGGGCGCCACTGAGCACCTACACCGAACTCCGGGACGACGGTTCCACCCGCTGCGGTTGCTGGATCTACTGCGGGGTCTTCGCGGACGGCGTCAACCAGGCGGCCCGGCGCACGCCGCACACCGCGCAGGACTGGGTCGCCGCCGAGTGGGCGTGGGCCTGGCCGGCCAACCGCCGGATCCTCTACAACCGCGCCTCGGCCGCCCCCGACGGCACCCCGTGGAGCGACCGGAAGGCGTATGTGTGGTGGGACGCCGACGCCGGCCACTGGACCGGCCACGACGTGCCGGACTTCATCCCCGGCCGGGCACCGGACCATGTGCCGCCCGAGGACGCCACCGGACCGGACGCGCTGCGCGGCGACGACCCGTTCATCATGCAGGCGGACGGCAAGGGCTGGCTCTATGCCCCCTCCGGGCTGCTCGACGGGCCGCTGCCCACTCACTACGAGCCGCAGGACTCCCCGTTCGGCAACGCCCTCTACCCGGACCGGCCCCGCTCCCCCGCCAAGCAGCTCTACTTCCGCGAGGGAAACCGCTACCACCCCAGCGGCGACGAGCCGGGCGCCGAAGTCTATCCGTACGTGCTGACCACCCACCGGCTCACCGAGCACTTCACCGCGGGCGGGATGAGCCGCTGGTCGCCCTATCTGGCGGAGCTGCAACCGGAGTTGTTCTGCGAGGTGTCGCCACGGCTGGCCGCCGAGCGCGGTCTGGAGCACCACGGCTGGGCCACCCTGATCACCGCGCGCAACGCCGTCGAGGCGCGAGTGATCGTCACCGACCGGATCCGGCCGCTGACCGTGCACGGCCGCGAGGTGCACCAGATCGGCGTGCCGTTCCACTGGGGCCCCAACGGGGTCGTCACCGGCGACGCGGCCAATGAGCTGACGGCCATCTCGCTGGACCCCAACTCCCATATCCAGGAGGACAAGGCGCTCACCGCCGACATCCGTCCCGGCCGCCGCCCCCGCGGCCCGGCCCTCCCCCGCCTGGTGGCCGACTACCGGCGGCGGGCGGGCATCAGCGACCACACCGGGAAGGACCCACGGCCATGACCGACCCCCTCTTCAGCGGCCCGGAGCCCGGCCTCGCCGGTGACGCCGGGCACGCCGATCCCCCGCCCCGCATGGGGTTCTTCACCGACACCTCGGTCTGCATCGGCTGCAAGGCGTGCGAGGTGGCCTGCAAGGAGTGGAACGCCCTCCCGGAGGACGGGCTCTGCCTCACCGGCATGTCGTACGACAACACCGGCGCCCTCGGGGCCTCGACCTGGCGGCACGTGGCGTTCATCGAGCAGTCCGCACCACCGGCCCCGGCTCCCGAGGGGCGCCGTGAACTCCCGCTGGTCCAGGACTCCGCCCCGCCGTCCGGCGGCGACTTCCGCTGGCTGATGTCCTCCGACGTGTGCAAGCACTGCACCCACGCCGCCTGCCTCGACGTCTGCCCGACCGGCTCGCTCTTCCGCACCGAGTTCGGGACCGTGGTCGTCCAGGAGGACATCTGCAACGGCTGCGGCTACTGCGTGCCCGCCTGCCCGTACGGCGTCATCGAGCAACGGCCCTCCGACGGACGGGCGTTCAAGTGCACCCTCTGCTATGACCGCCTCGGCGCGGGGCAGGAGCCGGCCTGCGCCAAAGCGTGCCCCACCGAATCCATCCAGTTCGGCCCGCTGGACGAACTGCGCGAGCGCGCCGCCCTGCGGGTGAGCCAACTGCACGCCGCCGGGGTGGGCGAGGCCCGGCTGTACGGTCACGACCCGGCGGACGGGGTCGGCGGCGACGGCGCGTTCTTCCTCCTGCTCGACGAGCCCGAGGTCTACGGCCTGCCGCCCGACCCGGTGGTCACCACCCGGGATCTGCCGGCCATGTGGAAGCACGCCGGCGCCGCCGCGCTGTCGCTGGTGGGCGGCCTCGCGCTGGCTTTCGCGCTGCCCGCGGCCCGAGGCGCGAGGGCGGGACGATGACGCCCCGGCCGGGCAGGGGGCACGAGCGGCGCCGACGCCGGTCCCGAAAGGGCGAGGAACTCATGGTTTCCGGCGCGGAGTTCACCTCCTATTACGGACGGCCGGTGATCAAGGCCCCGTCCTGGGCGGCGCGGGACATCGCCGGGTACTTCTTCCTCGGCGGGCTGGCGGGCGCCGGCTCCGTCCTCGCCGCCGGGGCCCAGCTGACCGGGCGGCCCGCGCTGGCCACCTCGATGAAGGTCTCCTCACTGGCGGCCGTCTCGCTCTCCGCCGCCGCCCTCGTCCACGACCTCGGACGCCCCGCCCGGTTCGCCCACATGCTGCGCGTCTTCAAGCCGACCTCGCCGATGAGCATCGGCTCGTGGCTGCTGAGCGTGTACGGGCCGGCGGCCGGTGCGGCGGCGCTGAGCGCGGTCACCGGACGGCTGCCGCGGGCCGGCACCGCCGCCACTGCGACCGCCGCGGTCCTGGGGCCGGCCGTGGCCACGTACACGGCCGTGCTCGCCGCGGACACCGCGGTACCGGCGTGGCACGGCGCGCACCGCGAACTGCCGTACCTCTTCGCCGCGTCCGCGACCGCCGCCGCCTCCGGTATGGCACTGATCCTCGCGCCACCCCACGAGACCGCACCCGCCCGCTGCGCCGCCCTCCTGGCCGCGGCGGCCGACACGGCAGCGACCCGGGTGCTGAAGCGGCGCCTGGGGATGGTGGCGGAGACGTACCGGGAGGGGCGGGCAGGGCGACTGCTGCGCCGCGCCCAAGTCCTGACCTGGGGTGCCGCGGCGGCCACCGCGGCCGGTGCGGTCCGCTCCCGGCCGGCCGCCGTCGCCGCCGGACTGGCCCTGCTCGCCGGCTCGGCCGCTACGCGCTTCGGCGTCTTCGCAGCCGGCATCGCCTCCGCCGAGGACCCTGCGTACACGATCGTCCCGCAACGCGCCGCCAGGCGAACGACGGCGGCTCCACCCGGGTAGGGCACATCCGCCACCGCAGACGTACGGAACGCGTGCTCCCCCGGGCAGCAGGGCCATCGGACGGGGGTCAGACCACCAGGACACCCAAGAGCGTGACGCCCGCCAGGAACCAGGCGACGTAGTCGCCCACATGGCCGGAGTGCAGTTGCCGCAGCGGGGTGAACCAGCGGGCCGGTTCCACGGCCGGACGCCGTATGGCCAGCGCGGCCAGCGCCGGCGCCAGGGCGGCGGCCAGCAGGCCCCACAGCACCCCGGCCGTCGTCCAGTGCGGCGCGGCGGTGGGCGTCGGACGCAGCTGCCGGCCGGACAGTACGGCGGCGAGGTAGCCGGGGTGGTCGGTGAAGGCGTCGGCGGCGTGCCCGACCGCGGTGCGCAGGCCGGGAGCCAGCCCCACGGCCAGCGCGCCGGCCAGCAGTACGGCGGGCACCGCGAGCATCGAATCCGGAATGCGGGACAGCGGTCCGCCCCGGGTCTCCGGCTCCTCCGCCTCCCCGGTCGTCTCTTCCGGCGCGTCCGGCGGGCGGGAGCCGAGTCCGAGGAACACCCGGCCGCCGGCCCGGAGCACCGCGCCGCCGGTGACCGCCGAGGCCATCACGAACAGCGCGGTCCCCCAGCCTCCCGCGGCCTCCTCGGTGACCGCCTTGCCCAACGCGGTGCCGAAGGGCGGCAGGCCGGCGAGGGCCAGGCCGCCGAGCCCGAACATCGTTCCCACCCAGGGAAGTTCCCGTCCGCGGCCGTGCAGCTCGCTCTCGTCGACGCTGCCGTAGCGGTCCAGCAGGATGCCCACGCAGGCGAACAGTGCCGCCTTGACTCCGGCGTGGGCCAGGACGTACAGGGCCACTCCCCCGACACCGGCCGCGTCGAGCTGCGCCAGTCCGGCCAGGAACAGTCCGGTGTGCGCGACCGTGGAGTAGGCGAGCAGCCGCTTGAGGTGGCGTTGCTGCCAGCACATCACCGAGCCCACTACGGCGGTCAGCACTCCCAGGGCCAGCAGGGCCTGCTGCGCGTCGGGCGCCGGGATGCCTCCGGGGCCGGCGAAGACCGTCCAGTACACCCGGGCCGTCCCGTAGACGCCCAGCTCGACCATCACCCCGGACAGCAGCATGCAGACGGGGGTCGGTGCCACGGCGTGCGCGTCGGCGAGCCAGAAGTGGAACGGCACCGCGGCGGCCTTGACGAGCAGTCCGGTGACGACGAGGACGAAGGCGGCGATCACCAGTGCGTCCGGACCGCCGTCGGCCCGCGCACCGAGGGCCTGGCCGGTCTGGGCGAGGCCCAGTTCACCGGTGCGGGCGTAGAGCAGGGCGATGCCCGACAACGTGGCGTAGGCACCGAGGGAGTTGACGATCCCGAACACCAGGCCGCCGTGCACGGCGCGGGCCTCCTCGACGCGGTAGCCGGTCAGCGCGTAAGCGACCACGCTCATCAGCTCGAAGAAAACGAACGCGTTGAACAGGTCGCCGGTCAGGGCGAAGCCGCACATGCCCGCCTGGAAGAGCAGTACGAGCGCCGGGAAGGAGCCGGCCCGGCGCCGTGGCGGCTCGTCGAAGTACCGCCAGGCGTAGGCGAGGGACGCCAGCACCAGCAGCGAGACCAGGGCGGCGAGCCCGAGGCCGATGCGGTCCCCGACCAGGACGATGCCGACGCTCTGCCCGTGGTGCGGGCGCCAGCCTCCCACCCACTCGACGGGCCAGTCGACGGACGACGGGGTGGCCGCGACCGCGCCCAGGGCGAGCGTCGCGGTTCCCGCAGCGAACAGGCAGGCCAGCAGTTCGGCGGCGAACCTCGGCAACCGGCGGGCCGCTCCGACCAGCACCGCGGCACCGAACAGCGGAGTGGCCACGATCAGCGGCAGGAGCTGCGCGGCGGTCATCCCCGAAGCTCCGAGAGCTGGTCGGGGTCCACGGTTCCGTGGCGCTTGGCGATCTGAACGACCAGGGAGAGCAGCAGTGCGGTGACCGTGGCCCCGATGACGATGTCCGTGAGGGTGAGGGCCTGGACCACGGGATCGACCACCGGGCGCGAGCCGGGGGCGATGTCGGAGAAGACCGGGGCGGTGCCGCCCCTGCGGTAGCCGATGGCGAGCAGCAGGACGTACGTCGAGGCCTGGCAGACCGAGAGGCAGCCCACGGCGTGGATGAGGTTGCGGCTGGTGGCCAGGCCGTAACAGCCGGCCAGGAACAGCCACCCCGCGCTCACATACGGCAGCACGCTCATCCTTCGCCCTCCGCATCCGGGCCCGGCCGTTCGCCCTCGATCTCCACGGCCTGGTCCAGAAAGCGGGCCAGCAGAACCACCACGCCGGCCGCCACCTCCACGCCGATGGCGGCGTTGAGCAGCGGCACGGTGCCGCCGGACGCGAGGGTGTTGAAGGTGCCGTAGGGCAGGAAGTTCGTCAGGAACGCCGCTCCGGTCAGCAGCGCGGCTGCACCCAGCAGCAGGTATCCGGCCTCGCCCGCGGCGTCCGCCACCTCGTACAGCCCGATCGGACGGATCCGCTCCAGCGCCCGGTAGTCCACGGCGATGTAGAGCAGGTGCAGCGCGGTCGCCACCACCACACCGCCCTGGAAGCCGCCGCCCGGACTGAGCTGGCCGTGGGAGACGATATACAGCCCGATCAGCAGGGTGACGGGCAGCACGAGCAGGGCGTAGCGGCGCACCGGTGGGGCCACCCGGACCGGTTGCGGCGGCAGCCGGTCCTCGTCGCGTGCCTGCCGGAGCAGCACGACGGTGCCCAGGACGGAGCCGAAGAGGATGGATTCCTCGCCGAGGGTGTCCAGCGCCCGCTGGTCGAAGTTGACGGCGGAGACGGTGTTGGCGGTGTGACGGGCGAGCGCGGCGTGCACCGCCCGGTCGCCGTAGGGGTGCCACAGTCCGCCGAACGCGGGCAGGTCGCTGCAGGCCAGCAGGTACAGCACGGCGGTGCCCAGGCCGCCGACGGCCAGCACCCACAGGCGCATCCGCATGGTCACCGGCGTTCCTCCCGGCGGTTGCCGCGGCCCCGGCGGCGCACCTTGCGCACGGACAGCAGCACCATCAGCGGTGTCAGCGCGGAGCCGACCGCGAGCTGGGAGAGGGCGACGTCGGGTGCCTGGAGCAGCAGGAACAGGGTGGCGAGGGCCAGGCCGAACAGCGACATCACAAAGGACTGCCGCACCGGATCGCGCACCAGGACGGTGCCGGTCCCCGCCGCGGTCACCAGCAACAGTCCGAGCAGCAGGGAAAGCTCGTCAGACATCTCCCGTCCCCTCTTCAGGGGTACCGAGCGCGTGCCCGATGGTGCCGGGGGCGGCCACCGCGCGGGTCGCACCCCAGCTGCCGAGCAGCAACAAGGCGCCGATGACCAGGAGTTTCACCATGGCACGGCCGGGGCCGGTGGCGAAGCACAAGGGCAGCAGCGCCACCGGCACCGCCACGTAGCTCAGCGTCGTCACCGTACGCAGCGCGCGTGTTCGCGGCGGGTGGGCCGCCAACTCGTCGGCGAGCAGCCGGACATAGAGCAGGGTGCCGGCCGGTCCCAGCACCGAGAGCACCAGCGCCGTATCGGTGTAGGCCGGGCGGCGGAACCCCTGGGCGAGCAGGAGGAAGACCAGGCACAGCAGCGTGCAGGTCAGATTCTGTGCGGGCACCCGGCGGCGGACCCGGCCGCTGGCCGCGCCCCATGCGGCCGGTGCCACTCCGCAGAGCAGCAGTGCGGTGGCCGCGCCGGTCCAGCCGTTCACCGGTCACCGGCCGCACGCCGCGCCCCGCAGGCGGCGACCGCCGACACCGCGCCGGCACCGGCGCCGACCAGCCACTCCAGGGTGTCCACGGAGCCGGCCAGCACGATCCACAACAGGGTCAACACCGACCACCAGAAGAGGAGTTCGCACCCCGTCCACAGCCGTCGGACCACGGTGTACCACCTCCTGCCGACCGGGTACCCGGCCCCCAGGCTCACATGCGGGACCCCGCGGACCCGGTCAGCGCGCCGCGGAGTACTCCGTCGGGGGTTGCTGCCTGTGCTGCCGCCGACACCGCGCTTCCTCCTGCGGCGCCGGGCGGCGCGGGCGGGCGAGGCCGAGCCGCAGGGGCCCCGGCGTCCTCAGCCGCTGCTGCGTCACAGCGCCCGGAGCGCGGGCAGCAGTGTGCTCTCGGCCCACCGCAGGTACGACTCCTGGCGATCACCGCCGATCTGCACCAGTGCGACCTCGGTGAAACCCGCGTCCACGTAGGGCCGTACCGCCTCGACGAACCGGCCGACGTCGTCACCGCACGGGACGGCCTCGGCGACGTCCTCCGGGCGCACATACCGGGTGGCGCCCTCGAACCCGGCCGGCCCCGGCAGTTCGGAGTTGACCTGCCAGCCGCCCACCAGCCAGCGGAACTGGTCGTGGGCCCGGTCGATCGCCGCGTCCCGGTCCGGGTCGTAGCAGACCGGCAGCTGGCCGGTCCGTGGCTTGCCCCGGCCGCCGTGCCGGTCGAAGGCCTCCAGCAGCTCCGCCCTGGGCTCCGTGGCGATCACCAGGTCAGCCAGCCGGCCGGCGATCCGGCAGGACCGCTCGCCCGAGACGGCCACACCGATGGGAGGCAGCACCTCGGGCACATCCCACAGCTTGGCGTGCACGGCGTCGAAATGGGTGCCGTGGTGAGTGACCTCACCGCCACCGAAGAGTGCCCGGATGATCTCGATCGCCTCGGCCAGTTTGTCCAGCCGCACCGGCGCCGGCGGCCAGCCCCGGCCGACCACGTGCTCGTTGAGGTTCTCCCCGGAGCCCAGCCCCAGCCGGAACCTGCCGTCCGACAGCAGTTGCATCGTGGCCGCCTGCTGTGCGACGACGGCGGGGTGGTAGCGCGTGGTCGGGCAGGTCACATAGGTCATCAGCGGGATGCGGGCGGTCGCCTGCGCGGCGGCTCCCAGCACGCTCCAGGCGTACGGCGAGTGCCCCTGGGCCGCCAGCCACGGAGAGTAGTGGTCGGAGGTCACCGAGAAGTCGAAGCCCGCTCGCTCGGCCCCCACCACGTGCGCGACGAGGTCCCGGGGCGCGGCCTGCTCGGTCATCATCGTGTAGCCGATGTGCACCATCAATACACCGTGGGGCAGTGACACGGTGTGTGCAACCCAGGCCTGCGGTCGGCCCGGTGACTCGGAAGGCGGGGCCCGTCCCGTCCTGTGCCGGACGGCCTCTTCGGGAGGGCCTCGGCGGGCTGCCGGTCCGTCCTCTGCCCCCATGCCCTGACCTGCCGACGTCGGCCGTGATGCGGAAGCTCCCGCAGGTCCGCAGGCTGGGGAGGAGGACGCCGGCCTGACGCTGAACGGCTTGATCGACGCGGTGCGGAGAGTCTCGGAGGGATGATGCCCGAACTGCCGGATATCGAAGGATTCCGCCGGGTGCTGAGCATCTGTGGCCGGCGGTGTGTCACGGGCATCGAGGTGCGCGACGCAGGGGTGCTGCGGGGTGTCACCGAGAAGCGGCTGCGGAAGGAGTGCGTGGGAAGGCGGCTCGGGAAGGCCTGGCGGCACGGCAAGTGGTTGTTCGCGCCCACGGACGGTGGGCCCACCCTCGTCTTTCATTTCGGTATGACGGGATCGCTGTCGTGCTGTTCTCCCGACGATCCGTTCGCCGCGCATGACCGCCTTGTGCTGACCCTCGGCGAGGCCCGTAGCCTGCGCTACCGCGATCAACGAAAGCTGCAGGGCGTGCAGTTGGCCGACGAGGCAGCCGTCGACCGGATTCTGGACCGGCTCGGGCCCGACGCCCTGTCCGTGGACCGAGGGGAGTTGACGGAACTGCTGTCCGGACGGCGAGGTGCCGTCAAGAGTGCGCTGATGGACCAGTCCGTCGTCGCGGGTCTGGGGAATCTGCTGTGCGACGAGATCCTCTGGCGGGCCCGCGTCGCCCCGCGGGCCCCGGCACGGGACCTGGGTGAGACGGCGTACCGGGACCTCCACGCGGCGATGGGCCGGGTGCTCCGTACCGCCGTGCGCGCCGGACGCGTGCCACCGCGGCGTTCCTGGCTCACGGGACGACGGGACGACAGCGAGCCGCTGTGCCCCCGCTGCGGCCGGTCCCTGAGCTCCGGTCGCACCGCCGGACGCCGCACCGTCTGGTGTCCACACTGCCAGTCCTGAACGGTGTTCCCGTCAGGTGCGGTCCGTCTCGGGCACAGAGCCGTCCGGGGCCACCCGGCCGCCGTCCGGCCTCGTGTCCGCCGAGGCGGGGGCTTGAGAAATGTGCGGACTTCTCGGCCAGGCGAGTGAGGCGGCGCGCGTGTCGACGCCGGCCACGAGAAACGACTCTTCCGCCTTGTGGCGGGACAGGTGGGTCACGTTCCGGCATCGCCCGGTTGCCCGGCTCTCGTCCGCCCCGGCACAAGATTGGTCCCGCTCAGGATGCGCAGGTGAGGGAGACCGTGAGACTTGGGGTATGGCAGAGCAATCCCGCACGCGGGTCCGGTCGTCCTCGGCTGCCCGTAAACGGAAATCAGCGCCGGAGAACACCCCTGCGGAGGTGGCGCACCGCGCCGCCGAGTTGCTGCAGAGCGTGATCAGCCACCGGACGGAAGGGGTCTCGGCGGTACGGCGGACCGACGACGGCTGGTGTGTCGTGGTGGATGTGCTGGAGCTGGCGCGGATCCCGGACACCACGAGCCTTCTCGCGACGTACGAGGTGCGGCTCGACGACGAGGGCGAACTGCTCGAGTACTACCGGACCCATCGCTATAGACGAGGTGCGGCCGATCAGTGAGCGCCGCCCCGACCAGCTGAAAGGGCACCCCAGATGACCACGACGACCTACTCGGGCCTGTCCGGAGAGGTAATTCCCTGCCCGCCCAGGGCCGGCACGTTGTACGACGTGATGGAGCTCATCCTGGACCGCGGGATGGTCATCGATGTGTTCATACGGGTGTCCCTGGTCGGGATCGAGATTCTGAAGATCGATGCCCGCATCGTGGTGGCCAGCGTCGATACGTATCTGCGTTTCGCGGAGGCGTGCAATCGGCTGGACCTGGAGCGGGATTCGGGAAGCGTCACCGTTCCCGAACTCTTCAGCGGCCAGGCCGCCAAAAGCATCGGAAAGAGCAAGGTGAAGGACGCCGCCAAATCCGTTGGCGAAACCGTCCGTTCGGCGGTGGTCAAGGGCGATGACTCGGATGACGAGGCGGAAGAGGAAGCGCGGCCGCAGCGGCGGCGGCGCAGTACCGCCCGGTCCGGGGCCGCTTCCCGCCGACGGCGCGCAGAGGAGGAATGACCCGTGACGGACGACGGCATCTACGTGTACGGCATCGTCCGGAACGATCGCCCGTTGCCCTCGGACGTGGGCGGGGTGGGGAATCCTCCGGGAGTCGTGGAGAAGATCGCGGAGGGGCGGGTCGCCGCGGTCGTGAGCCAGGCGCCGCCGCAGCTGCGTGCGCGCCGTCGCGACCTGCTGGCGCATCAGGAGCTGCTGATGGCCCTGTCCGAGCATGGTCCGGTCCTGCCCATGCGGTTCGGCATGGTGGCGGCGGACGAGACGGTGATCCGCCGTCAGCTGGCCGACGCCGAGGAGCGTCATCTGGCGGCGTTGGAAAGCCTCGCGGGCCGGGTCGAGATCAATGTCAAGGCGATGCCGGCCAACGACTCGCTCGCCGCGCTCGTCGAAGAGGACGCCGCCATCCGGGAGCTGCGCGAATCGGTGCGTCGGCGGCCGAGTTACGAGGCCAATGTGCGGCTGGGAGAGGCGGTCGCGACCGCGCTGTCGCGCCGGGCCACCGAAGCGGGTAGGGAAATCGTGCGCGAGCTGAAGCCCTGGGCGCATTCGGTCCGCCCCGGGCCGGAGGTATCCGGGTGCCAGGTCAATATGTCGTTCCTGGTGGACCGGAGCGAGAGCCCCGCATTCGCCGCGGAGGCCGAGCGCCTCGCCTCGGACCGGCGCGAGCGCGTCGAACTGCGGGTTGCCGGACCGCTGCCCTGCTACAGCTTCCTGGAGCCGCAGATGCTCGCGGGAAGGGCCGGCGGCTGAGATGGGGCTGATCAGTGGAGTGCTCACACTGCCGCTCGCCCCGGTGCGCGGCGTGGTCTGGGTGGCCGATCAACTCGCTCAAGCGGCCGACCGCGAGCTGCACGACCCGTCCGTCATCCGCGCCCGGCTCGCCGCGCTGAACCAGGAATACGAAGCCGGGCACCTCGGCCAAGCGGCGTTCGAACGTGAAGAGGAGCAGCTGCTCGACCTGCTGTACGAGCGCTGACCGGCGCTCCGGAACCCTGGCCCGCCGGGTACCCGACAAAGAGGAATGAGTGACCACGTGACCGATGTCGACTACAGACCGGCCGCTCCTCCAGCCAACGGTCCCAGCACCGCGAACCTCGCCGACATCCTTGAACGCGTCCTCGACAAGGGCATCGTCATCGCCGGCGACATCAAGATCGATCTGCTGGACATCGAGCTGCTCACCATCAGGCTGCGCCTGTTCGTCGCGTCGGTGGAGACGGCCAGGAAGGCCGGGATCGACTGGTGGGAGACCGACCCCGCGCTCAGTTCCACGGCGGCACGGAGTGAACTGCGGGAAGAGAACGCCCGGTTGCGCGAGCGGCTGGAGGCGCTGGAGTCCGCGGATGACGGCGACGCGCCGTCCGCCCGGACAGGCAGGGCGGGCTCATGACGAGGGAGCAGCCCGGCACTCCGGAGAGCGCGACCGGAACTGCGGCCGGGACGGCGACCTATGTCTATGCGGTGTGCCGCCGACTGACCCCTTCCGCCCTCAGTGGTCTCACCGGGCTCGCGGGCCTCGCCGAAGGCTTCCCCGTGCGCACACTGCCTCTCGGTCCCCTCACCGCGGTCGTTCAGCATGTACCGGCCGCCGAGTTCACCGAGGACGCCTGGCAGCGGCGGCTGTCGGACCGTGCGGAACTGGAGCGCTGCGCCCGCGCACACCACGAGGTGGTGACCGCGGCCGCCGCCTGCGGGCCGACGGTGCCGCTGGCGCTCGCCACCCTCTACCGAGGGGACGAGCGGGCACAACAGGCTCTCGGCGCGGACCGGGACCGTTTCGCCGCGGCCCTGGCCCGTATCGAGGGCCACGCCGAATGGGGAGTGAAGGTCAGCCTCGCGGCGGCCGCTCCCGGCTCCCGGAGCGCACCACCAGCACCTCCCCGGGGCGGCGGTGGACCGTCCGGCGGTGCGGGCCGTGCCTACCTGGAGCGGAAACGCGGGCTGCACCGGGCGCGGGAGCAGCACCATGACCGTGCGCTGCAGGCCGCCGAAGACATCGATGCCGCTCTGAGCCGCCTGGCCACCGCCACCCGCCGGCTTCGCCCGCACAGCCAGGAGATGACGGGGGAACGGGGCCGCCTCCAGGTCCTCAACGCCGCATACCTGGTGACGGCCGTGCGCGAGAAGGAACTGCTCGATGCGGTGGAGACCTTGCGGCGCCGTACGGGAGCCGAGGTCGAGGTATCGGGCCCCTGGGTGCCGTACTCCTTCGTCGGGGAGGTGTGAGCGGTGTCCGCTCATGAGCCCGTCCCCTGGGACACCCCGGGCCCGCTCGCCGGGCCCCTCGGGGTGCCACTGGTCGACCTGCTGGACCGTGTGCTGTCCACCGGGGTCGTCATCAGCGGCGATCTGGTCATCGCCATCGCCGATGTGCCGCTGGTCCGGCTCTCGCTGCACGCACTGTTGTCCTCGGTCAGCGAACGGGTGCCCGCGCCGTGGTCGGACGGAGGTCCGCTGTGACGGGGAAACCGGGTGTGCCGGTGAGCAGATTCGACCTCGACCGTGAGCAAATGGGCCGCGATCTGGTCTCGTTGGTGCTCACCGTGGTGGAGCTGCTGCGGCAGTTGATGGAACGCCAGGCGATCCGCCGCGTGGAGCAGGGCGATCTGAGCGACGAGCAGGTGGAACACATCGGGGAGACCCTGATGCATCTCGAAGCGCGAATGACCGAGCTGTGCGAGCAGCACGGTCTGCGACTGGAAGACCTCAATCTCGATCTGGGACCGCTGGGATCGCTGCTGCCCCGGGAGTGAGCGCGGCCCGTCGCCTTCTTGGCGGCGTGATCGAGGTTGCGCCGCGCCTTGCTGTGGCCGAGACGGAGGCAGCGGCCTCGCTCTTCGGCGACGGGAACGTCGGCCGCCGTCCACACGTCACCGCGCGGCAACGTCCGGTTGTCCAGGCGCAGATGAAGCCCTCCGTGATACTTTCGGCACCGCCGTGCGCTGCTGCGAACTGAGGAGGTGAGACCGATCAACGCTGTAACAGGTCGGGCCTCCCTCTCCCGCATGGCCTAGGGAGCGCCCGCAGAAGGCATCCCGAAAGGCTTGAAACGCTATGCGCTTCATCTCTGAGACGTCGTCCGACGGCGTCTGCGAACAGCTCTTCACCCTCGGTGAGATTTCCGGCGTGCTGTGGACGCCGGAAGGCGCCACTGGCACTCGTCCCCTCATCGTGATGGGACATGGCGGCGGTCAGCACAAGAAGGCCCCCGGCATTCTGGCCCGTGCGCGCCGTTTCGTGGCCGAGTGCGATTTCGCTGTGGTGGCGGTCGACGTGCCCGGCCACGGCGACCGGCCGAAGGAAGCGGAGTACCACCGGATCGCGACCGAGAATCAGGCTCGCGTGGAGACCGGGGAAGAGTTGGCTCCGCTGATCGCCGCTTTCCAGGCGCTCGTTGCCCGCCGAACCGTCCCGGAATGGCAGGCAGTTCTGGACGCGGTCCAGCAGCTGGAACATGTGGGTGCCGGTCCGGTGGGCTACTGGGGGGTCTCGCTGGGGTGCGGCCTCGGCGTTCCGTTTGTTGCCGCCGACCCCCGGATCCGCGCGGCGGTGCTGGGCCTGGGAGGAGCCTTGGCCTCGGCCGAGGACGCCGCGCGGATCACCGTTCCGGTGGAATTCCTGGTGCAGTGGGACGATGAGCGGGTGCCGCGCGACCAGAGCCTGGCGCTGTTCGACGCCTTGGCCTCAGCCGAGAAGACGCTGCACGCCAATCCCGGCAAACACGGGGACATCCCGGCGTTCGAGCTGGACAGCACGCTGAGGTTCTTCTCCCGGCACCTCGCCTGATACGCCGCCTGCGGTCCGCGACGCGCCGATCGGCACCCGTTTCCGGTCGGCGCGTTCGGCGAACCCTGGTCGGCGTGGCGGAGAGAGTTCAGGTTCGGGAGATCCTGGATGCCCTCCGGCGACTTGGCTACGCGGTCAAGACGGCCCGCGTCGAGTACCTCTGGGCCGTCCGAAGCACCCGTCACGCGCGGTTCGCTGACGGGACGACCAGAACGGGGCAACCCGCGGTGTGCAGGGCTTCGGCGCTGACCGAGCCGAGCATCAGTCTGCGCAGGCCGGTGCGGCCGTGAGAGCCGACCACCAGTAGAGCGGCGCGCTGTGCGGCCTCCGAAAGGAGGGTGGAGGGACGTACCCGCTCGACATGGATATCCGTCCGGACCTCGGGAAAGAGTGCGCGCCGTTGGGCCGCTGCCACCTCCAGAAGACGGTGTGCCGCCTCGTCGAGGGCCTTGAAGTCGGGTGCGACCAGTCCCGGGCCGGTGGGCATCTCGCTGAGGTGGAAGTTGGCATGGAGAAGTACCAGCCGTGCTCCGCGCGCGGAGGCTTCGGCGTATGCCTGGTCCAAGGCTTCTTCAGAAATGTCAGCGATGTCCACACCGACCGCTACCCGCCGTTCCGGGGCGAGTGAGGCTTCGTGGGGACGGATGACGAGGACCGGGCAGTCGGCGTGGGTGGCCACCTGCCAGCTGACCGAACCCAGCGGCAGACGCGGGAAGCCGCCACTGCCGCGGTGACCGAGCACGAGGCAGGTCGCCTTGGAAGAACGCTCCAAAAGTACTTCGGAAGGCCGGCCGGAGACGGTCTCCGCCGTGACCGCCACATCGGGGTATTCCCGTCGCACCAAGACCGCGAGCGGTTCCACGACGGATGTGCCACTGGCCTCCTGGCTGCCTCCGCTTTCGTCGTCTGCACCGTCTTCGCCACCCCCTGGGGCCTGGCGGACGTGGAGTATGTGCAAGCGGCTGTGGTGCAGCTGTGCTTGTTGTGCCGCGTGCCGGACGACATCCTGCTGGTGGCTGCCCTGTTCGACGCCCGCCAGCACGGGGCCCATTGTTGCGGTGGCGTTGTTCATCGAGGCTGCTCCTCTTCTGATCGATTACGCCGACAAGCTGTGTGCCCCCTGGTGTCCGACTACCCGTGTGTCCGGCTCCACGCACCGGCGGATCTCGCCAAGCTGACAGTCCTCGCCCTCTGACGCACCCTCCCTCCTGACGCACCTCGCCCTTCGCTCCTGGCAGTGGGCGGCTCGCCCCCTCCTCAGCCCAATGCGCCGGCCGCCACCCGGAGGTCTGACACCAGCCCCGCGTAGACCATTTCTCGCTCGCGGGACCGGAGGACCGCCGAAGGATGAACTGTGGCGACGACCAGCCCGGGTGCCTGCCCGGTACCGTCGTCGGCCGTGCGTGGTTCCTCCGGGGGCAGCGGGAGGGGCGCGCCCCGGTCCTTCGTGACGCGGAACGAGGGGCCGAGCAGGGCCTTTCCCGCGGTTGCGCCGAGTGCCACCACGACCTCAGGTTGCACGAGCCGCAGTTCGGCAGTCAGCCAAGGACGACAGGCCCGCATCTCCCGCAGACTTGGCGGCTTGTGAATCCGGCGCTTCCCCCGGCCCGCCGTCCCGAACTTGAAATGCTTGACCGCATTGGTGAAGTACGCATGCTCCTCGGCGATTCCCACTTCACCCAGCGCCTTCCGGAGCAGGCGGCCGGCAGGTCCCACGAACGGCTCTCCCGCCCGGTCCTCCTGGTCTCCCGGCTGTTCGCCGACGAACATGATCCGTGCATCGGATTCGCCCGCCCCGAAGACCGTCCCGGACGCGTCCTCGAAGAGCGGACAGCCCTGACAGCGCGCCGCGGCACGCCGATACGCCGAGAGACCACCACGGCGCGGCAGAAAGGGCGTGGCGTCGTAGTCGGTTGCCGCTTCCGGAGCTGCACCTGCGCCCATCGATGTCACCTCCTGCACCCGCCGGTGCACTCTCTTGAGCCCCTTGGCGCCAGCGGAAGAGTGCCCGGGTACCGGCGGAGCGGGGGTCGCCGTTCGTGATGGAGACCGTCAAGGGGTGCGGAGCGCAGGGGCAGGATGCCCCACCGGCCCCTACGGGCGGCCGCTGACGTAGTCCCGGGCCCGGTCGACCAGCCCGAGGCCCGGAGCCCCCGCGATGACGTCTCCGCCGTGTCCCATGCCAGTGCCCTTCTCTGATGACAGATGGCAAGCCGGTGCTCGGGCCTGCCTGACGCGTTCCGTTCCGCCGCCCACGCCCGCCGAGAGGATTGCTCCGACCGGGTCAAGCGATGCGCGGAGCGGGCCCGATCAGGAGAGCACCGGGCCCCACGGCCTGTGCAATCCCTGATTGCTCACACCTCATGTCTACGACCAGCGCGCCGACCTCGCGATCTCAATGCCGACGCGGGGTTGCGTACCGGCAGTGTCCGGCCCGCGTCACCGTCCGCGAGCCGGGTGACCGGCGCACTGTCAGCGGCCGACGGCTTTGCGCAGCTGTTCCTTGTTCATGTGGGAGCGGCCGTCGATGTTCTTTTTCTTGGCCTCTTCATAGAGCTGGTCGCGAGTGGGCCCCTGAGGTCCGCTGTGGGATCGCTCGCCGCCGCGCTGAGAGGCGGATTTTGGATCGCGGGTGGAAACCTTGCCGGCGGACTTGGCTTCACCGGATCGGGCGCGTTCCTTGTTCACCGTGCGCGCGGCGATCTCCTTCGCGCGCCTCTCCGAGGTGCCGCGCTCCTCGGCCTGTTCCTTGATGTGCTCGTACTGCCGCTCACGTTTCTTGCTCGAACCTGCCGGCATGATGCAGCTCCTCGTCAACAGTGGTTGCCGGGTCTCTGACCTTCGCGGCCCGGGAGTCCACAGGCCGCAGCGGTGCATATACCACTTCACGCCCTAAAGGCGTGTTTCGCCACATCTACCCCATCGGCGCGTCCGACGGTGCCCCGGGTCGCCCACCCGGCAATCGGGGGGGCACCCCGGGACATCCCTCCACGTGACCTGGATCATTTCGCCGGAAATGTCCTGGACCTAGGCTCCTCCAAGCTCTTCACTCCGCGACACCTCCCCGGCCCCGCTCCGCAGTCCCAGGCCACGCCGAGAAAGGCCACGCCCCGTGCCGATGTCCGCCGGCCTCTCCCCCGTGATCGCTCCACCACACAGTGGCTACTGCGCTCCTACCCCACAACAGGCGGCGCCCTCGACGCAGCCCTGACCCAGGCCCAGGCGCACCAGGCGGCAACGGTCGCCGCATGGCTGCGGTACCCGACGGGCGCGGATGCCGCGCTGCTCGCGCTCGTGGGTCCAGACGGTTCAGAGCGACGCATCCCGCGCCTGAGCGCCCGGCATGCGCTGGAAAGGGTGCCGTGCTCGCTCAGGCGTTGTCGGTGAGGCCGGTGTGACCCTTGGCGCGGGCGCAGTGGGCGCAGCAGAAGAACTTTCCGTCGGTTTGATGGCCGTGGCCCAGGATGCGGCAACCGCAGTGGTCGCAGATGGGCGCGAGTTTGTGCGCTGCGCATTCGAGGCTGTCGAAGGTGTGGGTGGCGCCGGCTACGTGGACCTCGAAGGCCATCGCGTAGTCGTTGCCGCAGACGTCGCAGGCTGCCATGTGTTCTCCTCGATGCTGCGTGATCATGCTCCGGCCGGACTCGTCCACCCATGACGTCACGGGTTCCGGCCCGCTGCGCGCTGCGGAGGGCAAATGGCGCAGTCCGGGGGCCCCGGGCGACCCTAGTGACGGCCCTGGCGCGGATCGGCCGGTCCCTTTCGGGAAGTCAACGCCCGCTGGGCCAGCGACAGGACAGTCGGCGAAGCGGAACGGCGAAGCGCCGCCCGCGCGGCATTGGCGCCGGGTGCGCCGTGGACACCACCACCCGGGTGTGCCCCGGCCGACGCCAGGTAGAGGCCCTTCACCGGTGTCTCCGGGCGTCCCGTACCCGGCACGGGACGGAACACCAACTGCTGGTGCAGGGCTGTGGTGCCGCCGTTGATCGCGCCCTGGTACAGGTTTGCGTCGAGGGCCTGGAGTGTGGGCGGGGCAAGGATGCGGCGCGCCAGGATGCGCGTGCGGAAGCCGGGTGCGAAGCGTTCCACCTGTCGCTCCAGCCGCTCGGCCATGGCTTCCCGTTCCTTACGGTCCCACGTACCCGTGAGGCCGTCGGTGCCTGCGTCACCTCGCACCTCCTGTGGCACGTGGGTATAGGCCCACGCCGATTCGGTCCCCGTCGGGGAGCGGGAGGGATCGGCGGTGGTCATTTGCCCGAAGAGGGCGAAGGGGCGGTCGGGTATGTCTCCCACGGCGAGCTGTGCTGCAAAGCGGGTGAGGGCGTCGACGCCGTCCGCCAGATGCACGGTCCCTGCCGACGATGCCGCCTCCGCGGCCCAGGGCACAGGACGCTCCAGGGCCCAGTCGACCTTGAAGGTCGCGAAGTCCCACTGGAAGCGGCGCAGATCCTGCCCGAGGTGGCCGGGCAGGTGACGGTCGTTCACCAGCTCGCCGTACAGGGCGGGGACCGAGACGTCCGCGACTACGGCGCGGTCGGCTGCCACACTCTCACCGTCCGCGGTGCGTACCGCCACCGCCCGGCCCCCGCGGACGACGACCTCCACGACGCGCGCACGGCACCGGAGCATCCCGCCGCGGCGCCGCAGCCTGCTGACGAGCGCCGCCGTCAGGGCCCCGGACCCGCCCACGGGCACCGGAAAGCCGTAGGTCTGGCCGAGCATGGTCATCAGCCAGCCGAAGCCCCCGCTGCCGGCGGCTTCCGGCGCGAGATCGGCGTGCAGGGCGTTGCCCGCAAGCAGGAGTTTGCCTCCCTCGCCACGGAATTCCTCCTCGCCCAGGCGCCGCACCGGCAGCAGCAGCGTACGGGCGAGGCGCAGACCGCCCGCGCCACGCAAGCGGGCGGCAAGCCGCGCGGCGTACCGCACCGGCGGGAACGGCGTGAAGAGCGCGCCCAGCAGGTCGGGCCCGACCCGTTCCCAGACCGTGCAGAGGTTCTGCCAGGCCGCTCCGTCCCCGTACGCGAAGGAGTCCAGGCCGGCGGCAGTCTTCGCCCGGTCACGGTCCAGCACCGCGCACCGGCCGTCCGCCAAGGGGTGCGCCAGTACGCGTGGGGCATGGCTCCACCGCAGCCCCTCCTCGTGCAGATCGAGGCGGGCAAGGACCGGCGAGGCGGCGGCGAGCGGGTAGAAGGAGCTGCCGAGGTCGTTGACGTAGTCGGGGTGGACGGCGCGGTCGCTGCGGACCGCTCCCCCGGGTTCGTCCTGCGCTTCGAGCACTTCCACCGACCAGCCGGCGTCGACGAGAAGATTCGCCGCGACCAGCCCGTTGGGCCCCGCACCGATCACTACCGCATCCGGCATCTTCCCTCCGCTCCGCCTCCGGGCCGCTACCCGGTGCGCTGCTGCCCTCCCGGCTCACCAGAGCTGCCGTCGGCCCTCGTTTCGCTCTCGACCACGTCGGCAAGACGACCGAGCATGCGGCGATTGCGCAGGTGCAGCACGGTGTCGACGGCAGGGTTGTGCAGGAAACCGCCGGGGCCTCGCAGCGGATGCTCATCGAAGATCACCAAGGTGTCCTCCCCCCAGGGGCGGACTTCGATGGCGATTCTGGCGGTTCCGAGCCATCCGCTGTCCACTTCGAGTTCAAGATGCCGTGGCGGTTCGTGGTGACGGACGATCGTCTCCCCGGCCACCGCCCACGGTCCCAGCCGAATGGTGTATTCGAGGCTGGCGCCGCACTCCGGCCAGCGACCGGACCTCTCGGCGGACTCCGACGGGCCGACCACCCACTCGCCGTAGCGCGAGGGGTCTGACAGGGCCGCCCACACATCGCCGGGAGGCCTCTCGACCAGCCGATGCCGCACAGCCATGGAACCTCCCTGTGCCCACGACACAAAGCCGCCCCGAATGACCAGGTTAGGACCCGGAGCCTCGAACGGCCCGCTGGATCGGCAGGGCCGCCTTCAGGGCCACGGACAGTGGACCGGCCCACACGGAGAGTCAAGGCGAGCTACCCGCTGCTCTCCGCTGTCCGTGCGAGCCCTGCCCGGTGTCGTCATAGACGAGGAGGCCGTCAGAGCGCAGGCGCAACCCGGGTGTTGGCGAGTGGGAGACGAGCCGCCCGTCGTGCATCAGGTGCAGGACCGGGACGCTTCGTGCGACGACGGAGAAGTCCGCGATCAGGCGCCGATGACACCGCCACCACACAGCCTCGCTGCACATGACCGCCGTCCGAACAGCGGCCGCGTCGTCGAGCAACTTGTCCATCGCTGTGACGAATTCCGGCGCACGGGTATGGGCCGCGTAGCCTCTGAACGAGGCATTGCGCCAGACGACGTCCGGGGATTCGGCCGGGACTTTCCGGTGGCCCCCCAGCGCAGGCTCCCACCGGTAGGCGATACCGGCCTGCGGCATCCACTGCGCCAGGCGGTCCCGGAACACGTCCGGGTTGCGTCGGCTTCCCGGTCCGATGCGAACGTCGACGACGGACACAACCTCCGCCCTGTGAAGGAGAGCGAGAAGTTCTGCACTCCCCGCAGTGCTGTGACCGAAAGTGATCAAGTGCATTGCCGACATGGCTCATACCCCTCGCCGCCCCGGGCCCGGGCCCCCGCCGCCGGTACGTCCGGAACGGGTCGGGGACCGTGAACCCGGCCAGGCCCCGGATGTCCCTCTGATGTCACGGTGGGCTCCGTCCTCGTTGCCGGTGAACACGACTGATCGTGGTCGTCACGCTTCGCTGCCGGCGCTCAAGGGGTGTCGTCGGCCCTGTGCCCGGCCGGGCGTCCCTGGAACGGGGGCGGGCACAGGGCCCCGGCCGGTGAGGGGTGGCCGGGACGATGGGCGCAGCACGCACCGCGCCCGTGGTGATCGTCCCGGATTCCGGCCCGGTGTGTGGGTGCCGCGCCCATTTCTCAGGCACACGGAGCAATCCCTCCACCACGGTGTCATGGCACCCGTCGTGTGCGGGAACCCCTCGGTGCGACAGACAGCCGGAGCAGCCGGCTGCTCCGACTGAGAGGCGGCGTGCCGTGGGACATGGCGGCGATGTGATTGCCGAGCTGACCACCGATCACCGTGAGGTCGAGGACCTCTTCGAGCAGTTCGAGGACGCTCCTCCGGGGAGCGAGGACCGCAAGCGGCTGGCGGACGCACTGACGATCGAGCTGGTACGCCATTCCGTGGCAGAGGAGGAGCACCTGTATCCAGCCGTGCGTGAGCACCTGGAGGAGGGGGATGCACTGGCCGACAAGGAACTCGCAGATCACGCCCGTGTCGAGCAGTTGCTCCACGATCTCCAGCACCGTGAAGCCACGGACCAGGACTTCGACCGGCTGATGGTGAAGCTGCGCACCGAGGTGCGGGCGCATGTCGACGACGAGGAGAACAACCTCTTCGACCGGCTCCGCAGCGGTGTCCACCCGTACATCCTGGAGGAGCTGGGCAAAAAGATCCGTCACGCGAAGAAGAGCGCTCCCACCCGCCCGCATCCGCATACGCCGACCACGCCACCGGTCAACAAGCTGCTCGCACCAGGCGTGGGGCTCGTGGACCGGGTACGTGACTACGTCACCGGCCGCGGTCAGTAGTCCGGTAATCCGGCGCTGAGCACGTGCGTGGCCCGGGCGCGCACCGTCGAGGCGCGGCCTGGTCAACGGTGGCCCCGGCGGCTTGAGCCCTCGGGGCCAGTGGAAGAGCACGGCTCCGGTCGAGGCGCTCGTGCGGGCCGGGAGTCGCGCGGCCGTCGTGCGGAACCTGCCGACGCGGTCTCCCCTTCACCAGTGATCAGGAGAAGATTGCGTGCACCTGGTCGACCGCTTCCGGACCGTAGCCAACCGTGCCCACGGGGACCGCACCGTCGATCGCCTCGATGATGCGCCCGGCCCAAACGGGACCGAATCCTCCGCACAGTTCGATCAGCTGCACGCCCTCGCTCACCAGACGACGCGCGGCTTCAAGGCCCTGGTCGGGCTTCTCCACCCCTACGAGGACAGTGCGGCACGTGCCGGTGTCCACGACGTTGACATCGCCGCCCGTGGCGCTGCCGGCCGCCGTGTAGATGAATCCCCAGTGTGTGAGCGCCATGCGTGTGGACCCCCTATGACCGTCGAGGCCACTAGCGAAACAGAAGCCGCGCGGGAACGCCCCCGGACCGGGACAACCCGCGTGTGATCCGCGCCTCACCCCATCCCGGACATCGCGCCGCTCAGGGTCGTGCCGGGCTGACGGCGGGTGGCGGCAAGGGAACCGGCCGGCCAGTGCGCCGTAGACCATGGGCCGGGGTGGGGCCTCCTGCCCGGTTCGGGGTTGCTGAAGTCCGAACGCTGAGCAGGAGGCCCGGTGTCGCAGTCTCCGCCGGTCGGCTGCGGCGGGCCGGCCGGGCCGGACCGTTGTGCTACGTCTCCAGCATGACGGAGGTGTGTGTGCCGCTGGGGGGCTTGCGTCAGTTGGTCATGGTGACCGCGGGCGGGGACCAGCTGCCGTCGAGGACGCCGGCTCGGGCCGGTACATGCGCAGGATCATGGAGAACCGGCCGCTCGGTGCGGGCAGCCAGTTGGACCGCTTTCCCGCCGGGGCGTCGTGCTGGATGTAGATGTCGGTGGAACCGTCGGGGTTGCGGGTCGGCTTGACGGCGTCTCCGACCTCGTAGCGGTGGATCGGGTTGGGAACCAGGAAGCCGGAGGGGTCGTACATCGTGAGGGACCAGAAGGCTTTCACCGGCGGGGTCTGCCCCGGGGGGAAGTGGAGGACGTACCGTTTGGCTCCGGTGAGCGGCTTGCCGCGGCTGTCGGTGCGGACGATCGGGTAGACGGCGTCCTGGGGGAGGTTGGCGCCGAGCCCTTGCCAGGCGGTGGTCGCGCGCAGCATGTAATCGGTGCCGTAGTCGCCCAGGTTGAGCGAGACACGCCAGCCGTTCACCTCGTTCCCGGACGTGGCGAGCGCGGCCTGGATCCGCTTCTGGGCCGCGGGTACGGACCGGTGCAGTGCGTGTGCCGTGGCAGGGCCCTTGGCATTGATGTCGAACGGCCGGCCGGGGACGATGCCCAGGCGGGCCAGGGTCGCCACCATGCGAGCGTCCTTCTTCCCGGGCGGATTGGTGGCCATGGCCGACGCGAGCTGGGAGAAGAAGGTCTGCGCGTCCATGCCGGCGACGCGGGCGGCCGGCGATGTGGCGGGGACGTCCGGGTCGACGTGGCCTGGCGGCGGGGTGTGGTGGTGGCCGTAGTCGCGGAGCGGTTCGAGGGTGTAGTGGCGCACCAGGTCCTTGGCCGCGGGCAGGTCGGAGGGGCCGTCGAACTGCGTCCGGCCGATGATCCACGCGGTCTGGGTCGGCGACTTGATCTGCTTGACTCCGGCGGGCAGTCGGCCGTGCCAGCCGGGGCCGGTGATGGCGAAGTCGCCGGCCGAGCTGCCGGTGGTGCGGGTTCCCGGGGAGGCGAAGACATCGGTCCAGGCGCTGAGCATGGGCATCATGAAGTACCGGCCCTTGGTGTCCGGCACATGGAGCACGATCGGCTCCTTCTTCAGGTCCAGCCACGCCGAGGTGTACAGGGT
>NZ_JBHYPE010000039.1:0-63388 GCF_042746015.1 Streptomyces sp. NPDC058773 | reverse complement strand
GGTCCGGACGTAAAGCGAAGCAGTCCGGACACCCTGCCCCGGAGGCCCGTCACCGCACCCCGACAGCCCCGCGCAGCGGCCCGGCCCGCCGCAGGCGCAATGGTGGGGATCTCGAAATCGCAGGGATCGCAGGCTCCGCGCAGCGGCCCGGCCCGCCGCAGGCGAAACGGCGGGGAACCCGAAATCGTGGGAAGCAGGCGGAGCGCAGCGAATCGCATTTCGTGGCGACACACCCCTGCAGCTAATCTCCAGGGAGTCACCTTTCTTACGCAGGAGAATCTCCCATGGCCCACGCCGCACAGGTCCAGCGCATGTCCCGCTTGATGATCAAGACGCTGCGCGACGACCCGGCCGACGCCGAGACCGCCAGCCACAAGCTGCTCGTCCGCGCCGGGTACGTCCGCCGCTCCTCCGCCGGCATCTGGACGTGGCTGCCGCTGGGCATGAAGGTCCTGGAGAACGTCTCCCGCGTGGTCCGCGAGGAGATGGACGCGATCGGCGGCCAGGAGGTCCTGCTGCCGGCCCTGCTGCCCAAGGAGCCCTACGAGATCAGCGGCCGCTGGGAGGAGTACGGCGACCTGCTCTTCCGCCTCAAGGACCGCAAGGGCGCCGACTACCTCCTCGGCCCCACCCACGAGGAGATCTTCACCCTCACGGTCAAGGACCAGTGCACGTCCTACAAGGACCTGCCGGTGATCCTCTACCAGATCCAGATCAAGTACCGCGACGAGGCGCGCCCCCGCTCCGGTGTGCTGCGCGGCCGCGAGTTCCACATGAAGGACTCGTACAGCTTCGACACCACCGACGAGGGCCTGGAGCAGTCCTACGCGCTGCACCGCGAGGCCTACCGGAAGATCTTCGAGCGGCTGGGCCTGGACTACCGCATCGTCTCCGCGGTCTCCGGCGCGATGGGCGGCTCCGCCTCCGAGGAGTTCCTGGCCCCCGCGGCCGCCGGTGAGGACACCTTCGTCTACTGCCCGGGCTGCGACTACGCCGCCAACACCGAGGCCGTCACGGTCAAGGTCGAGCCGGCCGACGGCTCCGCGCACGGCCCCGTCGAGGAGCTGGACACCCCCGACACCCCGACCATCGAGTCCCTCGCCGAGTACCTCGGTGTGACGGCCTCCGCGACCCTGAAGAACCTCCTGGTCAAGGTCGACGGCGAGATCGTCGCGGTGGGCGTGCCCGGCGACCGCGAGGTCGACCTCGGCAAGCTGGGCGAACACCTCGCCCCGGCCACCGTCGAGCTGGTCACCGCCGAGGACTTCACCGACCGCCCCGAGCTGGTCCGCGGCTACGTCGGCCCGCAGGGCCTGGCCGGCAAGGCGTTCCGCTACATCGCCGACCCGCGCGTCGCCGCCGGCACCGCCTGGATCACGGGTGCCAACAAGGAGGGCAAGCACGCCAGGAACGTCGTCGCGGGCCGGGACTTCGAGGTCGACGACTACCTCGACGTGGTCGTCGTCGAGCCCGGCGACCCCTGCCCGAAGTGCGGCACCGGCCTGAAGATCGACCGCGCCATCGAGATCGGCCACATCTTCCAGCTCGGCCGCAAGTACGCGGACGCCTTCGAGCTCGATGTGCTGGGCCAGAACGGCAAGCCCGCCCGGGTCACCATGGGCTCCTACGGCATCGGCGTCTCCCGCGCGGTGGCCGCCCTCGCCGAGCAGACCCACGACGACAAGGGCCTGTGCTGGCCCCGCGAGGTCGCCCCGGCCGATGTGCACGTCGTCGCGGCCGGCAAGGCCAAGCAGACCGAGCTCGCCCTGGAGGTCGGCGAGCAGCTCGGCGCCGCGGGCCTGCGGGTCCTCGTCGACGACCGGGCCGGTGTCTCCCCGGGCGTGAAGTTCACCGACGCCGAGCTGCTGGGTGTCCCGACCATTGTGGTCGCCGGCCGGCGCGCCGCCGAGGGCGTCGTCGAGGTCAAGGACCGCCGTACCGGCGAGCGCGAGGAGCTGACGGTCGAGGAGGCCGTCGCCCGCCTCAGCGCGTAACCGGCAACGACGGACGGGCCGGCCGGGAGTACGCCCCGGCCGGCCCGTCCGCTGTGTCCCCTACAGCCCGGCCGCGAACTCCAGCAGCAGTTCCCCACGCTGCCGGTCGCCCACCGCCGTCTCCCGTACCCCGCTGTCCACGGCGTGGTACAGCGTCCAGTCGCGCAGCCGGTCCCGGTCCACCTCCAGGGAGTCGGCCAGCTTGGCCACCCGGCGGCGGCCCGCGGCGGCCGCGCCCGCCCCGGCCAGCAGATCCTCGACCCGGTCCAGCACCAGCGCCGCCAGGTCGTACGCCCGCTCGCCGACGACGGGCGACGGGCCGACCGCCAGCCAGGGCGCCCGCGCCCCGGCCAGCACCTTGCCCTGCCGGAACGCACCGTGCAGCAGGAACTCCTCATCGGACCCGGCCGGCAGCTCGCGCCGCAGCTCCAGCGCCTGGTCCACCAGCGGCCCGGCGGCCCCGGTCAGCGCCCCGGCCGTGCGCAGCCCCTCCACCTCCTGCTCCGTCCGCCCGGCCAGCGTCTCGAACGGGTGCCCCGCGGCGGGCGGCACCCACAGCCGCCGCACCGTGCCGGCCGCCTCCAGGAACGCCTTGGCCTCCGGCAGCGAGCGCAGCGACACCCCGCCCTGGAGCCGCTCCAGCAGCAGCGCACCGCTCTGCTCGTCGGACCGCAGCAGCCGCACCGCGCCCCAGCCGTCCCACGCCTCCAGCGCCGCCGCCTCGTGCCCCGAAACCCGCCCCGGCACCGGGAACTTCAGCGCCGCGGGCGTCCCGTCCTGCTGCCGTACGAGCGCGAGCAGACTGCTGCGGCCACCGGGCGCGTACACCCGCTCCAGCGTCAGATCCCAGGCCTCCAGCCGCTGCTGAACCAGCGTCGGCAGCGCCGCGAGCCACTGCCGCACCGGGCTCTCCGGATCGCCGCTCAGCGAACTCACCAACCGCTGCGGCGGTTCGATGGGGGCCGTTGCCATGCGTGAGCTGTCCCTTTCCTGGGGTGGAGACCGCGGAGCGGCCGGTAGTTCAGAGCGCGCCCGCGTCGGCGTCCGCGTCGGCGCTCGCGGAGCCGGACGGACCGGTGTCCGCGGCCCGCTCCACGAGCCCAGGGAAGGCTACGCCGCCGCCGCGCCAGCGCACCGACCGCACGGCCGCCTCGCGCAGCGCGGCCGCCGCCTCCCGCCGCCGGACCCGGCCGCCGGCCCGTACGAGATCCGCGTACACGGCGGCCAGCCGGTCCTCCAACTCCGCCGCCAGCCGGGCCGCGGCGGCCGCGTCCGGGACCGGGAAGGGCAGTTCGTAGGCGGCGGCCGCGGCCTGCGGGGTGCCGCCCAGATCACGCACCACCCGGCGCAGCGCGTCCCGGCGGGCGCGATGCCCGTCGTACGCCGCCTGCGCCTCGGTGCGCCGGTCACCTGAGATCCGCCCGCCGACGACGCCGTACCCGTACACCGCCGCGTGCTCGGCGGCCAGCGCCGCCTGCACCGCCGTCAGCTCGTCGGGCCCGCTGTCCTCGTCGCGCCTGCTGCCGCGCGCCGTTCCGGCCGTCATCCGCACGCTCCTTCGCTGGTCCCTGCCCGGTGTCCCGCCACGCCCGTCATCCGGCCCGCTCCGCCAGCAGATACGCGTGCACCGCACCGGCCGCGGCGACCGAGGCGAGCAGCCGGGCCAGTTCCGGGGGCGCGGCGAGCAGCGCCTGGGTGCGGGTGTCGGCGAGCCGGCGCTCCGCGTCGGCGAGCGCCGAGCGGGCGGCCCGCTCGTCCTTGGGGACCGCGGGACCGGACGGCCGCCCGCCCTGTGGTGAGGGGCCGGACCCGGGCGCTCCGGCGTCCCGCGCCGGGCCGTCGGAGGCGCTGCCGCCGGGGGAGGGGGCGGCCCGGTCGTCGCCGAACGCCGCGGCGTGCCGGGCGACTTCGGAGCGCAGCGGGCGCAGCCGGGACGCCAGTGCCGGGTGCGCGGCCAGCGTCGCGTCGTAGCGCGCCAGCAGCGCCGTGCTGTCGCGGGCCGAGCGTCTGCGCAGCCGTTCGGCGGCGGAGGAGCGCTCGGCCCGCTCGGGGCCGGCGTCCTCCGAGCAGCCCGTGAGCAGTGCCGCGCTCCCGAGGGCGGCACCGGCCAGCAGGGTCCTTCTCCGCACGTACGCCACATTCGGCACGTTGCACTTCCCGGGGTCTTCCGTAGTGATCACCGCAGGCGAGAGTATCCGTGACCACCCACCGAATCGTCAGTACCCCGCCGGAACCGATAGGCTTTGACCCGACACGCGACCTACCCACAACAGCACACGCGGCCGAGGAGTCACCCGGATGAGCACCACCCAGAGCGAGAGGCTGCGCGGACTGCTTGAACCGCTCATCGCCGCGCGCGACCTGGATCTGGAAGAGATCGAGGTGACACCGGCGGGCAAGCGGCGGGTGCTGAGGATCGTGGTCGATTCCGACGAGGGCGTCCAGCTGGACGAGTGCGCTGCGCTGAGCCGCGAGGCCTCCCAGGTCCTGGACGACTCCGATGTGATGGGCGGCGCCCCGTACACCCTTGAGGTGACCTCGCCGGGCGCCGACCGGCCGCTGACCGAGCTGCGGCACTACCGCCGCGCCGTCGGCCGCCTCATCAAGGCCCAACTCCACGAGGGTGGCGAGCTGGTGGCGCGGATCATCACCGTCGACGACGCCGGGCTGGACCTCGAGGTGCCGGGCGTCAAGGGCCGCAAGCCGACCGCCCGCCGGGTCTCCTTCGACGAGATCGCCAAGGCGCGTGTCGAGCTGGAGTTCAACCGCAAGCCCGGCAAGTCCGACGACGCGGACAAGCGCGACGCGCAGCACGACGAGAAGATCGACGAGAACAAGGAGGAGGCGTAGCCGTGGATATCGACATGAGTGCCCTGCGGGGTCTGGTGCGGGAGAAGGAGATCTCGTTCGACCTGCTGGTCGAGGCGATCGAGTCGGCCCTCCTCATCGCCTACCACCGCACCGAAGGCAGCCGCCGCCGGGCGCGGGTGGAGCTGGACCGCAACACCGGGCACGTGACGGTGTGGGCGAAGGAGAACGCCGAGGACATCGAGGACCTGGCGGAGGGCGAGGAGCCGCGCGAGTTCGACGACACCCCCTCCGGCTTCGGGCGGATCGCGGCGACCACGGCCAAGCAGGTCATCCTGCAGCGCCTGCGGGACGCCGAGGAGGAGATCACGTTCGGTGAGTACGCCGGACGGGAGGGCGATGTCGTCACCGGCGTCGTCCAGCAGGGCAAGGACCCCAAGAACGTCCTGGTCGACATCGGCCGCCTGGAGGCCATCCTGCCGGTGCAGGAGCAGGTCCCCGGTGAGGACTACGCCCACGGCACCCGGCTGCGCTCGTACGTCGTACGGGTGGTCAAGGGTGTCCGCGGCCCGTCCGTGACGCTCTCGCGCACCCACCCCAATCTGGTGAAGAAGCTCTTCGCCATGGAGGTCCCGGAGATCGCGGACGGCTCGGTGGAGATCTCCGCCATCGCCCGCGAGGCCGGACACCGCACCAAGATCGCCGTACGCTCGACGCGCTCGGGCCTGAACGCCAAGGGCGCCTGCATCGGCCCCATGGGCGGCCGGGTGCGCGCCGTGATGGCCGAGCTGCACGGTGAGAAGATCGACATCGTGGACTGGTCGGACGACCCGGCCGAGCTGGTGGCGAACGCCCTGTCGCCGGCCCGGGTCAGCAAGGTCGAGGTCGTGGACCTGGCGGCGCGCTCCGCCCGGGTCACCGTGCCCGACTACCAGCTGTCCCTGGCCATCGGCAAGGAAGGGCAGAACGCCCGGCTCGCCGCCCGTCTCACAGGCTGGCGGATCGACATCCGCCCCGACACCGAGCACGCGCCGCAGGACTGAGACCGTCCAAGACGGCCGAGCGCGCCGCGGCCCCGGAAAATCGGTGGTGCCGCGGCGCCCGGCCGGGAATTCTGAGCAGCTGTCCGGCCTTCACCCCATCGGGGCCGGACCGCTGTGGGGAGGTAGACTTAAGCAGTGTCTGGCCGGACGCATGCCCGCGCATGCCCTGAGCGCACCTGTCTGGGATGCCGGGAGCGAGCGGCCAAGGGCGATTTGCTGCGCATCGTGGTGATCGAGGGTGAGTGTGTCCCCGATCCTCGCGGTACGCTGCCCGGCCGGGGTGCTTACGTGCACCTCACACCGGTCTGCCTCGACCTGGCGGTTCGCCGCCGGGCGTTCAACCGGGCCTACCGGGCCCGGGGACCGTTCGACACCACGGCCTTGCGCCAGTACGTCGAACGCGTCGAGCAGCCCCTGCAATAACGCACAGCACGAAATGCACAGCGCACGGAAAACCGTGCGGTCAGGTACCTCGCGAGTCGGAAGTAGGTCGAGATTGCGATGAGCACTCGATGAGTACGCGATGAGTACGCCCATGAAGTAGCGACGGTCCGGTGGACAAACCCGGACCTAGAAGGAGCGAAGTGGCTAAGGTCCGGGTATACGAACTCGCCAAGGAGTTCGGTGTGGAGAGCAAGGTCGTCATGGCCAAGCTCCAAGAACTTGGTGAATTCGTCCGTTCGGCGTCCTCGACGATCGAGGCGCCGGTTGTTCGCAAGTTGACCGACGCTTTCCAGGCAGGCAGCGGTAACGGCCGCGCCGCCGGTAAGCCCGCGGCACCGCGTAAGTCGGCCCCCGCGAAGCCGTCCGCGCCCTCTCCGGCGCAGGCGGCGCGTCCTGCTGCCCCGAAGCCGGGCGCCCCCAAGCCGGGCCCCGCGGCTCCGGCAGCCCCCGAGGCACCGAAGGCCCCCGAGGCCCCGGTGGCTCCCAAGAGCACTCCCGCCGCCGGCCCCACCCCGGGCCCGCGCCCCACCCCGGCGCGCCCCGCGGCACCCAAGCCCGCTCCGGCCGCCCCCGCGCAGCCCGAGTTCCAGGCTCCGCCGGCCGCTCCGGCCGCCGGCCAGTCGGCTCCCCGTCCCGGTGCCACCCCCGGCCCGCGTCCGGCCCGTCCGGCGCCCGGCCAGGGTGGTCAGGGCGGTCAGGGCCGCGGTAACGCCCCGCGTCCCGGTGGCGAGCGTCCGGGCCCGCGGCCCGGCGGCCGTCCGTCCGGTCCGCGTCCGGGCAACAACCCCTTCACCTCCGGTGGCTCCACGGGCATGGCCCGTCCGCAGGCCCCCCGTCCCGGTGGCGCCCCGCGTCCCGGCGGCCAGGGTGGCCCCGGCGGCCCGCGTCCGCAGGGCGGCGGCCAGGGCGGCCCCCGTCCCCAGGGCCAGGGCGGCGCGCGTCCGACCCCCGGTGGTATGCCCCGTCCGCAGGGTGCGGCTCCCGGCGGTGCCGGCGGCCCGCGTCCCGGTGGCGGCGGTAACCGCCCGAACCCGGGCATGATGCCGCAGCGTCCGGCTGCCGGCCCGCGTCCGGGCCCCGGTGGCGGCGGTCGCGGACCCGGCGGTGCCGGTCGTCCCGGTGGCGGCGGTCGTCCCGGTGGTGGCGGCGGCTTCGCCGGCCGTCCCGGTGGCGGTGGCGGTCGTCCGGGTGGCGGCGGCGGTTTCGCCGGTCGTCCCGGTGGCGGCGGTCCCGGTGGCGGCGGCTTCGGCGGTCGTCCCGGCTTCGGTGGCCGTCCCGGCGGTCCCGGTGGCCGTGGTGGCACGCAGGGTGCGTTCGGCCGTCCCGGCGGTCCGGCGCGTCGTGGCCGCAAGTCGAAGCGGCAGAGGCGTCAGGAGTACGAGGCCATGCAGGCCCCGTCGGTGGGCGGCATCATGCTGCCGCGCGGCAACGGCGCGACGGTTCGCCTGTCGCGTGGTGCCTCGCTGACGGACTTCGCCGAGAAGATCAACGCCAACCCGGCGTCGCTGGTCCAGGTCATGCTGAACCTGGGCGAGATGGTCACCGCGACCCAGTCGGTCTCCGACGAGACGCTCCAGCTGCTCGCCGACGAGATGAACTACGTCGTCGAGATCGTCAGCCCGGAGGAGGAGGACCGCGAGCTGCTCGAGTCCTTCGACATCGACTTCGGTGAGAACGAGGGCGGCGAGGACATGCTCGTCGCGCGTCCGCCGGTGGTGACCGTCATGGGTCACGTCGACCACGGTAAGACCCGGCTGCTCGACGCGATCCGCAAGACGAACGTCATCGCGGGCGAGGCCGGCGGCATCACCCAGCACATCGGTGCCTACCAGGTCGCGACCGAGGTCAACGACGAAGAGCGGCGCATCACCTTCATCGACACCCCCGGTCACGAGGCGTTCACCGCCATGCGTGCCCGTGGTGCCAAGTCGACCGACATCGCGATCCTCGTGGTGGCGGCCAACGACGGTGTCATGCCGCAGACGATCGAGGCCCTGAACCACGCCAAGGCGGCCGAGGTGCCGATCGTGGTCGCGGTCAACAAGATCGACGTCGAGGGCGCCGACCCGACCAAGGTGCGCGGTCAGCTGACCGAGTACGGCCTGGTGGCCGAGGAGTACGGCGGCGACACCATGTTCGTCGACATCTCCGCCAAGCAGGGCCAGAACATCGAGTCCCTGCTGGAGGCCGTGGTCCTCACCGCGGACGCGGCGCTGGACCTGCGGGCCAACGCCGAGCAGGACGCTCAGGGTCTCGCGATCGAGGCCCACCTCGACCGCGGCCGCGGTGCCGTGGCGACCGTCCTGGTCCAGCGCGGTACCCTCCGCGTCGGTGACACGATGGTGGCCGGCGACGCGTACGGCCGGGTCCGTGCGATGTTCGACGACAAGGGCAACAACGTCGAGGAAGCGGGTCCGTCGACCCCCGTCCTGGTCCTGGGTCTGACCAACGTCCCGGGCGCCGGCGACAACTTCCTGGTTGTCGACGAGGACCGGACGGCCCGTCAGATCGCCGAGAAGCGCGCGGCGCGCGAGCGCAACGCCGCCTTCGCCAAGCGCACCCGCCGGGTGTCCCTCGAGGACCTGGACAAGGTGCTCAAGGCCGGCGAGGTCCAGCAGCTCAACCTCATCATCAAGGGTGACGCCTCGGGTTCCGTCGAGGCCCTGGAGTCCTCGCTGCTCCAGCTCGACGTCGGCGAAGAGGTCGACATCCGGGTGCTGCACCGCGGCGTCGGTGCGGTCACGGAGACCGACATCAACCTGGCGTCCGGCTCCGACGCGATCGTCATCGGCTTCAACGTGCGCGCCGAAGGCCGTGCGACGCAGATGGCCGAGCGCGAGGGCGTCGACGTCCGGTACTACTCGGTCATCTACCAGGCGATCGAGGAGATCGAGGCGGCCCTCAAGGGCATGCTCAAGCCGGAGTACGAGGAGGTCGAGCTCGGTACCGCGGAGATCCGCGAGATCTTCCGCTCGTCCAAGCTCGGCAACATCGCGGGTGTGCTCATCCGCTCCGGCGAGGTCAAGCGCAACACCAAGGCGCGCCTCATCCGCGACGGCAAGGTGGTCGCGGAGGACCTCAACATCCAGGGTCTGCGCCGCTTCAAGGACGACGTCACCGAGATCCGCGAAGGCTTCGAGGGCGGTATCAACCTCGGAAACTTCAACGACATCAAGATCGACGACGTCATCGCGACGTACGAGATGCGCGAGAAGCCGCGCGGCTGATCGGGCAGCAGCCCGCGCGCGGCGTGGTCCACCCGGCGTGGTGGTTCGGGCAACGGGCGGGCGACCGGCCGGGGCCGGTCGGCGGAAGAATTTCCGTCGATCGGCCCCGGCCGTTCCGTGTACGGTTCGAAATGACACGTACCCCCGGCTGTTGCCGGGGTGACCCCAAGGCCCCACGGGTGGCTTGACCCGTCTTGCATGTACGTAGGGACACTGTCCTTTGACCTGCTTCTCGGCGACGTACGGTCGCTGAAGGAGAAGCGCTCCGTCGTCCGCCCGATCGTCGCCGAGCTGCACCGCAAATACGCGGTGAGCGTCGCGGAGGTCGGGGACCAGGATCTGCACCGCAGGGCCCGGATCGGCCTGGCGGTGGTCTCCGGGGACACGGGGCATCTCACCGATGTCATGGACCGCTGCGAGCGCCTGGTCGCCGCACGGCCCGAAGTGGAGCTGCTGTCGGTGCGCCGACGGCTGCACGGTGACGACGACTGACCTGATGACCAGGCATCCCGTCGCCGGCGGAAGCACAATTGTGGAAGAAAGAAGGAGACGGACCAGTGGCCGACAATGCGCGGGCGAAGAAGCTGGCGGACCTCATCCGGGAGGTGGTCGCCCAGAAGCTGCAGCGCGGTATCAAGGACCCGCGGCTCGGTTCGCATGTGACCATCACGGACACCCGGGTCACCGGCGACCTGCGGGAGGCTACGGTCTTCTACACGGTCTACGGGGACGACGCGGACCGTGCCAGCGCCGCAGCCGGACTGGAGAGCGCCAAGGGCATGCTGCGCTCCGCGGTCGGCGCGGCGGCCGGCACGAAGTTCACGCCGACCCTGGCGTTCGTGGCGGACGCCCTGCCGGAGAACGCCAAGACCATTGAGGACCTGCTCGACAAGGCACGGGCCTCGGACGCCAAGGTGCGCGAGGTCTCCTCGGGCGCGCAGTACGCCGGCGAGGCCGACCCGTACCGCAAGCCGGGCGAGGACGAGGACGACGAGGGCACCGCGGCAGAATGAAGCGTGAGAGCAACAAGCCCATCGAGGGGGGCGGGCGCGGAGCGCACTCCGGCAAGGGCGGCGGTGGGCGACGGGCGGGCCTGGTCATCGTCGACAAGCCGTCCGGCTTCACCTCGCACGACGTCGTGGCGAAGATGCGCGGGATGGCGCGTACCCGCCGGGTCGGGCACGCCGGCACCCTCGACCCGATGGCCACGGGCGTCCTCGTCCTGGGTATCGAGCGGGCCACCAAGCTGCTGGGCCATCTCGCGCTGACGGAGAAGGAGTACGTCGGCACGATCCGGCTCGGCCAGACGACGGTCACCGATGACGCCGAGGGCGAGATCACCGCGTCGAAGCCGGCGCACGGCCTGGCCCGTGAGGACATCGACGCGGGGGTCGCCGAGCTGTCCGGCGCGATCATGCAGGTGCCCTCGAAGGTCAGCGCCATCAAGATCAACGGCAAGCGCTCGTACTCGCGGGTCCGCGAGGGCGAGGACGTGGAGATCCCGGCCCGCCCGGTGACCGTCTCCTCGTTCGTCGTGCACTCCGCGCACGAGACCGAGGCCGAGGACGGCACCCCGGTGACCGATCTGCTGGTCTCCGTCGAGTGCTCGTCCGGGACGTACATCCGCGCGCTGGCCCGCGACCTGGGGGCCGGGCTCGGCGTCGGCGGTCATCTGACCGCGCTGCGCCGCACCCGCGTCGGGCCGTACAAGCTGGACCGGGCGCGCACCCTCGAACAGCTGCAGGCGGCGGTGGACGACACCGAGGGCGAGGGCCTGCCGGTGATGCCGCTCGGTGACGCGGCCGCCGCGGCGTTCACCCGCTGGGACGTCGCGGAGCCGCAGGCGCGGCTGCTGCTCAACGGCGCGCGGATCCCGATGCCGCGCTTCGAGGGCAACGGCCCGGTCGCGGCCTTCGGGCCGGACGGCCGGTTCCTGGCGCTGGTGGAGAACCAGGGCGGGAAGGCCAAGAGCCTGGCGGTGTTCGCGGTCTGAGGGCGGACGCCCGGCCTGATGCGGAGGGCCGGGTCCGGGGCGTGGAGACACGCTGCCGGGCCCGGCCTTTTGCGTTGCCGCGGACGGGGCGCCGGACGCAGGTGCCGCTTCTGCCCGGCATCCAGACCGGCGGGCCGGCCCCGGGCGCCGCGCCGCGCGCCGCCCTTCCCCCTCTCCGCTCCGCAAGGTTTCGGCCATTCACTCATTCGGTGAGGCGCTCGAAGTGAACCGAGGAGTGGACGGGGGCGCGTTGGAAGGCGCCCCTCCCGCGACGATCACCGCCTGCCTACCGTGCGGAGGACTGGACAGGGCGAGAGGACCCACGATGGCACTGCTGGATGCCGATGCGGACGCGGCACTGGTACGGATCCGCGATCTGGCAGGTCGGACCCGGGGTACGGGCTTCCTCGCCGACCACGACGGCACCGTGGTCACCAGCCACGAAGCGGTGGACGGCGCGGCACAGCTGGTGCTGCAGCCCATGGCCGACGGTGCGGGCGGCGGCGCCGCTGGGGGCGGCGGCTGGACCTGCCTGGTGGCGGCCGAGGCGATCACGCCCCTCCCGGAGGCCGGGCTCGCCCTCGTACGCACCGACAGTTTCGGGCCGCACCGGCTCGTGCCGCTGCCGATCGCCGCGCGCCGCCCGGCACCGGCCACCCGCGTCCGGCTCTGGGCGGGCGGCTGGCTGGACGGCACGGTCGTCGGACCGGGCTCCGGGGTGATGTACACGGCCGCCGAGCGCGTCCATCTGCTCGACGAGACACTGGAGTTGGGGCTCTGTGCGGGCGGCCGGGAGGCGGTGCGGCTGGGCGGCCCCGCGGTCGGCGGGCCGGTGCTGGACGCCCGGACCGGGGTGGTGCTCGGCGTCCTCGGCACCGCGCTGCACCCTCAGGCTCCCGGCGGTGCCCGCGCGGGGGAGACCCCCGGGCGCCGGGCGGGCGGCTTCGCGATTCCGCTGCGCGCGGTCGCCGAGGCCGCGCCACGGGGCCCGCTCGCCGCACTCCTGGAGCGCAACGCGGCGGCCGTCCCGGCGTACGGCAGCGAGCTGAATCCGGCCGGTGCGCGGCATCTCGCCGAGGTGGCGCTGGGCGCCGCCGCGCGCCCGCGACCGTGGCGTGAGCCGGTCGAACGGCCGGAGGTGGCGGCGGAGTTCACCCGCTTCGGTGCGGAGGACGGGACGGCGGGCGCCCGGGTGCTGGCACTGGTGGGGGAGCCGGGGACCGGGCGGAGCACCGAGCTGGCCGGGCTGGCCGTCCGCCGGGCACAGGGGCCGGTGCCCGCGCCGACCGTGTGGCTGCGTGGTGCGGAGCTGCGGCCCGACGACGACGGCGTCCGCAGCGCCGTGGAGCGCGCGCTGCGCTGCGCCGGACGGGCCGTCGCCGACGCGGGCGGCACGGCCGGTGATCCGGCGGACGTCACGGCGCAGGGCGTGGCCCGCGCGGCGGCCGCGGCCGGATGTCCGCTGCTGGTGCTGCTCGACGGGCCGGAGGAGATGCCGACCGGCCTGCTGCGGCGGCTGGCCGAGTGGACCGGGGCGACGGCGGACTGGCTGGGAACGGCCGGGGTACGACTGGTGATCGCCTGCCGCCCCGAGTACTGGGAGCGGGCCGGTGTGCTCTTCCCGCCCGGTCTGCTGCACCGCCCGTATCGTCCGGCGCCCGCGCTGCCCGCCTGTGTGGAACTCGCCGGGCTCCCCGTGGACACGGCGGAGCGTGCCCGTGCCCGCTACGGCCTGCCGGCCGGCGCACCGGCCGCGCCGGACGCCCGCCATCCACTGTCCCTGCGGCTGCTCGCGGAGGTCCGGGCGGCGCTCCCCGGGGCGGACCCGGCCGGCCGCGACGAGGGCCTCGGCACACCGGACCGCCACCAGATCTTCGACGCCTACCTGGACCTGGTGTGCCTGCGCATCGCCGTACGCATCGCGGCCGCGCACCGGCCCGTGCTGCGCGGCACCGCCGTACGCCGGCTGGCCGCCCAGGTCGCCGGCCAGGTGCACGAGGCGGCCCGGCGCTGCCTCGGCCGTGGCCCGGGCGCGCTGGACCGTACGTCCTTCGAGGAGGTCTTTCCACGGGCGGCCGGCTGGGCCTCCGCGGTGCTCACCGAGGGTCTGCTGGTCCCGGCGGGCACCGGATACCGCTTCGCGCACGAGGAGTTCGCGGAGTGGCTGGAGGGCGCCCATGTCGATCTCGATCTGCTGCCCGTCCCCGGCCACCGCGTGGGCCCGGCGGTGCAGGCACTGCTGCGGCTCGCCCGGCGCGAGGGCTCGGTGCAACTGACCTTCCGGCTGGCGGAGTTGGTCCCGATGGCGACCGCTCCCGCCGCCGGGACCCCGCCCCCGCACGCCGTGGACGGCCGCTGGTGGGCCGCCCGGGTGCTGTCCGGGGTGCTGCTCCGGGTGCCCGACGCGAGGCCCTACACGGGCGTGCTGCGGCTGCTCGCCGACCGGATCACGGAACGGTCCCTCCGGGCGGGCGGTTTCGTGCACACCGGGCCGGCGCTCTTCGGGCCGTGGTTCTGGGAGCGGCTGGCACTGACGGACGCGGACCGGATGGATCTGCTCCGCCGCCTGCTCCCGGCGGACGGACCGCCGGTGGGGGCCGGGCGGGGGCGGGTGGATCTGCGGCCGGGTGGCGTGGAGTGGGGGGACGCCGAGCCGGGCGGGGCGGGGTGGGGCGGCCGGGTGGGTGCGGAGGGGGCGCGGTGTGGTCTGCCGGGGCCGCGGGGTGGGGAGGGGGTGGATTGGGGCTCGGCTTCGTCCGGTTCCGGCGCTTCGGCGGCCTCGGCGGCCTCGGCGGCTTCGGTCGGCTCGTTGTCGGCCGGCTTGTCGGCGTCCGGTTCGGTGCCGGCCCGGTCGTCGTCGGAGCCTTCGTCGGTCCGGTCCTCGGCCGGTCTTGTGGCCTCCGGTGGTCCGGTATCAGGGGATCTGGTGCCGTCCGACGACGGGGCGAGCGCCGGTCGCGGCTTCGCCACGCCTCCGCGCGTACGCGTCCACCCTGCCGATGAACGGTCCGCCGAGGCAGCGGGCGAGGGGTGCGGCGGAACGGCCGTCGGACATGCTGTTGGAGCGGCTGTCGTAACGGCCGGGCCCCGTGCGCCGCGTTCGTCGCGCTTTCTCGATGCCGCGGCCGAGTTGCTGTGCGCGGACCCGGAGCGGATGCAGCCGCTGCTGTGCGCCTGGTTCGACGACACCCGCCCGCTGCAGCGTCCCGGCGGCGAGGACGGCGACGGCCCGGCTCCCCGTGCGCTGCCCGGTGAGATCACCGTGGCCGCCGCCGCGCAGGCCCTGCTGCACACCCACCGGCGGCAGGCGCTCGACGCGCTCACGGAGGCGCTGGTGGCGGCCGCGCACCCCAAGGGCGACGAGCTGATGGACGCGCTCGCCGAGGACGAGCCGGCGGCGGTGTGCCGGGCCGTGGACCGCTGGGCACACGACACCCGCCCCGAGCGCCGGGCCGCCGCCGCGTCCTACGGCCTGCGGGCCGCCCCGTACGTCACCGCCCCGGCCGACCGCGCCCTCCTGCGCTACGCCGCCCTCTGCCTCCTCGCCCGGACCGCCGACAGCGCCCACCACGGCTCCGCGCTCGCCCTGCTGATCGGCGACCCGGCCACCCGCGCCCGCTTCCTGGACCGGGCGCTGGCCCGCTTCGTGGCGGGGGACCCACAGCTGCCGCCGACGGCCTTCCGGGCCGCCCTCGCCGATCATCCCGGCCCGGTGCTGGACGCCTTCCGGGCCCGGCTGGTCGGCGGGGCCGGTCCGCCGGTGGCCGCCGGGCTGCTGCAGATGCTCGCCCGCACCGCGGACCCGGCGCTCGCCGCCCGCATCGACGGCCTGGTGCGCGACTGCGCCCGGCACTGTCCGGACCGCGCCGCGCGGCCCGTCGCGGAGTTCGTCGAGTGCCGTCTGGAGCGCGGCCCGGCCGCCCGCGCGGCGCTCCGCCCGCTCGCCGCCGAGCTGCTGACCGGATACCCGGTGCCGGTCCGGTGCGCGCTCGCCGTGGTGGTGGCCGACGTCGGCTCCGGCGACTCGGCCCCGTTGCGCCGTGAACTGCTGGAGGTGCTGCTGGCGCAGGAGGCGTCGTACGCGGTGCCGCGCGGCGGGTACGCGGAGACCGGCCCGGACACCCGGGTGCTGGAGGCACTGCTGCAGGCGGCCGCCGAGGGGGCGGAGCGGCGGCCGGCCGCGCGCACCCGGGAGCTGGTGCACCGCACCGGGACGCTGCTGGTCCGGACGCCCGAGGGCGCGGCCCGCTTCGACCGGCTGCTGGTGGAGCTGGGGCGCCGGGTGCCCGGCTTCGCCCGCCGGGTCCGGGACTGGGTGGCGGACGAACCGGGGGAGTGGACGGCGGTGGTGGGCCCCGGTGCCCGTGCCACGCTCGCCGGGAGCCACCGCTGACGGGAGCCACCGCTGACGGGAGAGAGTGGAGCCGAGGTGGGCCGGGCGGGGCCGGCCGGGCGGTCCGGTGCCCGCGGGCCGCAGTGGCGCGCACCTGCGGCCCGCCCCGTGAACCGGTGGCGGACGGCTGTCCTGAACCCCCCTTCGCGCGGAGCACCATCCGCGGCATGGCAGTCTTAGACCTGCGCCATGCCGACGTGGCGCAATGGACGGACAAGGGTTCGGGCGAGGAGCGGGCACAGTGCAGCGCTGGCGTGGCTTGGAGGACATCCCCGAGGGCTGGGGGCGCAGCGTCGTCACCATCGGCTCGTACGACGGAGTGCACCGCGGCCACCAACTGATCATCGGCAAGGCCGTCGCGCGCGCCCGCGAGCTGGGGATTCCCGCTGTGGTCGTCACCTTCGACCCGCACCCGAGCGAGGTCGTACGGCCCGGCACCCACCCGCCGCTGCTGGCGCCGCACGACCGGCGCGCGGAACTGATGGCCGGGCTCGGGGTGGACGCGGTGCTGATCCTCCCGTTCACCAGGGAGTTCTCAAAGCTGTCCCCGGCCGACTTCGTGGTCAAGGCGCTGGTCGACAAGCTGCACGCACAGGTCGTCGTCGAGGGCCCCAACTTCCGCTTCGGACACAAGGCGACCGGCACCGTCGAGACCCTCGCCGAGCTCGGCACCACCTACGACTACACCGTCGAGGTCATCGACCTCTTCGAGCGCGGTACGGCGGGCGGCGGCGAGCCGTTCTCCTCGACGCTCACCCGCCGGCTGGTGGCCGAGGGCGATGTGGCCGGTGCGAGGGAGGTCCTGGGACGGCCGCACCGCGTCGAGGGCGTCGTCGTACGCGGTGCCCAGCGCGGCCGCGAACTGGGCTTCCCCACGGCCAATGTGGAGACCCTGCCGCACACCGCGATCCCGGCCGACGGGGTCTACGCGGGTCTGCTCCAGGTGGAGGGCGAGGCGATGCCGGCGGCCATCTCGGTCGGCACCAACCCGCAGTTCGACGGCAAGACGCGCACCGTCGAGGCGTACGCCATCGACCGCGTCGGCCTGGACCTGTACGGCCTGCACGTCGGGGTGGACTTCCTCGCCTACATCCGCGGCCAGGAGAAGTTCGACACGCTCGACGCCCTGTTGGAGCGGATGGCGGTCGATGTGAAGCTGGCACGGGGGCTGATCGCGGCGGCGGAGTGACCGCCGGGGCCGGCGCAGAGGGCTGAGCCGCAGCTTTTCCTGGCGCTCGTTCTTCGGAAGCTCTTCCCGGCGCTTGACTGCCGTAGCCATGGGGCGATGCCCTGCCTGCCGTCCGGGGTTTCCTGCGGCTCACCGTTTCGCTCCGGATTTTCCCTGCCGCGGTTTTTCGAGCGGTGGTTTTTCCGTGCCGCAGTTTTTTCCCCGCCGCCCACCCCCCTTCGGGGGGTGGGCGGGTGTAGACGCGCGGTTTGCTTGTGCCCGGGTGGGCCGGTGGCCTCGCGCGGGTGGATCGGTGGCTCGCGTGGGCGGGCCAGTCCCCCTGCAAGCGGGCCCGTGCCCTCCCCGCGCGGGCGCGCCGGTGACTCCGAACGGGCGGGCTGGTGGCTCCGCGTGGGCAGGCCCGTTCCCCTTCGGCTCCGCGAGGTGCAGAGCCGGATTCAGGGATTCTGCTGCTTCAACTCGGCCGATTTCAGATGGAGTTCGGCGGGGATCGGTTCACTCGTCCGGGGGTTGACGTGATACGGGGCGGGGCCCGGCACTCACATGTGCCGGGCCCCGCCCCGTTTTGCGCTACGTCCGCGTCACTGCGGAGGCGGCTGCTGCTGCCACCCCGGCGCCAGATTGACCCCGTCCGCCTGCGGCGCGTCCGGAGGCTGCTGCTGTTGCTGCTGCCAGTGCGCCGGCGGCTGGCCCTGCTGGGGCTGCTGGGTCCAGCCACCCTGCTGTGGCGGGTAACCGGCCGGCGGCTGCCCGTGTTGCGGCTGGCCCTGCTGGCCCTGCTGGCCGTACTGCTGCTGCGCGTACGGGTCGCCGCCCATCTGCTGCTGGGCGTACGGGTCCCCGCCCATCTGCTGCTGCGGGTACATGCCCTGCGCCTGCTGCGCCCGCGCGAAGTCCTCGGCCACCAGGGCGGAGAGGTTGAAGTACGCCTCGCGGGTCTTGGGCCGCATCATGTCGAGGTCGACCTCGGCACCGGCGGCGAGATGCTCGTCGAAGGGGACGACCACGACACCGCGGCAGCGGGTCTCGAAGTGCGACACGATGTCGTCGATCTTGATCATCTTGCCGGTCTCCCGGACACCCGAGATGACCGTGATGCCGCGCTGCACCAGGTCGGCGTAGCCGTGCGCGGACAGCCAGTCCAGGGTGGTGCTCGCGCTGCTCGCCCCGTCCACGGACGGGGTGGAGATGATGATCAACTGGTCGGCGAGATCGAGCACTCCACGCATCGCGCTGTAGAGCAGACCGGTGCCCGAGTCGGTGAGGATGACCGGGTACTGCTTGCCGAGGACGTCGATCGCCCGCCGGTAGTCGTCGTCGTTGAAGGTCGTCGAGACGGCCGGGTCGACGTCGTTGGCGAGGATCTCCAGGCCCGACGGGGCCTGCGAGGTGAACCGGCGGATGTCCATGTAGCTGTGCAGATGCGGGATCGCCTGCACCAGGTCACGGATGGTCGCACCGGTCTCGCGGCGCACCCGTCGGCCGAGCGTGCCGGCGTCCGGGTTGGCGTCGATCGCCAGGATCTTGTCCTGCCGCTCGGACGCGAGGGTGGCACCGAGCGCGGTGGTCGTGGTGGTCTTGCCGACCCCGCCCTTGAGGCTGATCACTGCGATCCGGTAGCAGGACATCACCGGCGTACGGATCAGCTCCAGCTTGCGCTGGCGCTCCTCCTGCTCCTTCTTCGCGCCCAGCTTGAACTTCGACGGCTGCGCATTGGCGCCCGGCTTGCGCTTCTTGGGCTGGTTGCGCAGCAGGCGGTCGGAGGTCAGCTCGACGGCGGCGCTGTAGCCGAGCGGAGCGCCGGGAGCGGCCCGCTGCTGCGGCTGCTGCTGACCCGGCGGCGAGTACGACGCGTAGTTGGCCGCGGCGTTCGGGTCGGCGGGCTGCTGACCGGGCAGCGGCTGGTACTGCGACTGCTGCGGCTGGGCCTGCTGTTGGGCGTGAGCCTGCTGTTGAGCCTGTTGCGCTTGCTGGGCCTGGGCCTGGGCCTGGGCCTGGGCTTGCTGCTGTTGTGCCTGCTGGGCCTGTGCCTGCTGTTGTGCCTGCTGTGCCTGTTGTGCCTGCTGTGCCTGCGCCGCCTGGGCCTGTGCCTGCGCCTGCTGTGCCTGCGCCGCCTGGGCTTGAGCCTGAGCCGCCTGCTGGGCCTGGGCCTGCTGCTGGTAGGCGTGCTGCGCCTGGCCCTGCTGCGGGTAACCCTGAGCACCGGCCTGCGGGTAGCCGTAAGCCGACTGCTGCGCGGCCGCGTGGGGCTGCTGCGCCTGCTGCTGGGCCTGCTGGGGGTACCCGTACCCGTACGAGGGCTGCGGATAGCCGTACGCGGGCTGTTGCTGCTGCGCGGCCGCGCCCTGCTGCTGTGCGTAGCCGGCCTGCTGCGCCGACTGCCCCTGCGGGTAACCGGCCTGCGCCTGCTGCGCCTGCGCCTGCTGCTGTGCCTGCGGGTGCTGCTGAGCGGCTGCCTGCTGCTGGCCCTGCTGCGGCTGCGGCTGCTGCGCGGCCTGACCCTGCGCCTGTGCCTGCTGCGCCATCCGCGGGTCCGCGGGCTGGTACTCCGGCGGCAGCGGCAGCGGCGGTACGCCCTGCCCGGGCACCCCCTGCTGCTGACCCTCCGCCGCGGCACCCCAAGGAGTGCCCTGCTGCGGAACGCCCTGCTGGGGAACCTGCTGTGGCGCCTGCTGAGGCACACCCTGCTGCTGCGGCACCCCCTGCTGAGGCGCCGTCTGCTGCGGAACTCCCTGCTGTGGCACGCCCTGTGCGGGCACGCCCTGCTGCGCCTGCTGCTGCGCCTGGGCCGGTGCGGGCTCCGCACCCTGCGCGGTGACCTCGGGCGCGGGCTGCGCGGGAATCGCGGCGTCAGGGGCCGGCGCACCGCCCTCGACGGGGGCGGTCACGGCCGAGGTCTCCGGCTGCGGCGCCGCGTCGGCGGCCGTGGCCTCGGGCTCGGACCCGCTCGCGGTCTCCGTCCCGGTCTCCGGCTCCGTGTCGTCCTCGTCGTCGTCCCAGAGGGAGGCCGACGGATCGTCACCCGTGCCCGAGCGGTGATTACCGGTGCCGGCCTCCGCGTTCGCGGTCGGCGCGGTCTCCACGGGAACCTCCGGCGTGGCCGGGGGAGTGGCGGCGGCAGCGTCCTGGCCCGATTCCTGCGGGCGCAGCGTCGGGAATCCCGGCGGCGCGGCCTCCGCGGGCCCGGGGGCCGGCTGGCCCAGGGGCGGCCCGACGGGGGGCTGCGCCCCGGCGGACGGAGTGGTGGGCGAGGACGCAGGAGGAGCCGCGGACGAGGCGGCGGCACCCGTGCCGCCACCACTGGTGTCGTTGCTCGCGTACCAGGCCGGTGCGGCGAAATCGATCTTGAACTCACCGGTCAGGTCGAACTCGGACTGGTCGTCGTCAGGATCGTTTCCGTCCGGACGGAAAGCCTCCTGCTCGTTCACTGTGCCTCCTGGTGTACTGCAACGCACCTGAACGGCAGGACCGGATACAGGCGGATCGATCGGATGTAGCGGAAGTCGGAACACACCACCCGGGGTTGCGCCAACACTAGCTGTCTCCATCCCCGTATCGGCTGCCGTTGTGCTGTGCTCCTGCGGCTCCACCCCACAGCCTAATCAAGAGTCGGCAGATCACGGCAGTCGATGTCATGTCGTCTTTGCGGCCCTTCGGCATGCTTACGGGCGCACCCGTGGATGCGCCCGTGAGTCATGCCCGCGGCCGGTTGCGGACGCGCTGCGCTCAGCGTTCCGCGGGCGGCCGGCCCGCCGTGACGGTCAGTCCATCCGCCGTGGCCCGCCGAGCAGGTTGGTCTCCGCCTCGGTCGGCTGGGTCATGACGAACTGGTGACCGTCGCGCGAGCACCACAGCATGGCGTTGTCGCTGAGCGTCGGCAGCACCGCACCGACCTGCTCCGGCAGCCGCATGATTCGCGTCACAACCTCCGCCTCTTCGGGCGAAAGCCGCTGCAGACCGACCAGATCGGCGCGGCTGAGCATCTGCGGCGACCGCGGTCCGAGGAACGGCAGCACGGTCAGCACCGACTGCCAGGGGCTCGGGGCGAGCTGATTGCGCGGCGGCCGCGCGCCCATGTCCCGGACGACCAGGACCGGGCTGGAAACCGACGGCCCCTGCGGCGCGATCTGCCGTACCTCGTGGACCGACACACACTGCTGCCCGCCGCCCGCGGCCTGCGCCATCTGGCCCCAGGCCTGCGGACGCGCCGTCTCGACCGCGACCCGGGCACCGACGGCGACCGTGCGCAGCGCCAGCACCTGCGCCATCCACATGCTGCCGACCAGCGCGATCTCCATCGACGTCGGCCGCAGCAGGCTCAGCACGGCGGGCTGGTTCTGCGGGTCGATGCCGATGATCACGCCGTCGTCGCCGACCGGCAGGGTCAGCGAGGCGAGCGATTCGGCGGTCAGCACGTGCGGGCTGCGCCGCGGGCCCCGCAGACCGTAACCGGGCCTCGGCTTCGGCCCGTTCGGCCCCGACTGCTCCTCGTCCGGCCGCGGCTGGTGCGAGAGCCGGCGGCTGCCGCCGTCGCCGAGCGGGGGATTGCGCCAGCCGTCGCCGCTGGTGTTGACACGGGGCTGATAGGTGGGAGAGGCCATCAGCGGGTACCTCCGAGGGGAAGCGTGGCCAGCAGGCCGGGCAGCTGTTCCCGGTCGAGCCGTACGAGGCCGACCTTGACGGAACCGGAACGGCGCTCCAACTCGCTCTGGGCGGAGGAGAGTTCGTTCTCGCTGCGGGTGGAAAGGCGGATGTAACCCGAGATGGCGGGGGCGCGGTTGCTGCCGTGGGTGGCGGTCAGCGCGAAGGTGCTGGCCATCGCCCGGGTGCTGGTCAGCAGCTGGGTGACGGCCGCCAGCGGAGCGGCGCCCTGGCCCAGTTGCGGCCACCGGCCGATCCAGTACGTGGAGTGCCAGCGGTCGTCGCAGCGCATCGCACGGGTCGTCTCCTGAGTACGGCGGGCCGCCCGGCCGTCCCGTCCCATCGCGCCGTTGGCGGCCCGCGGGCTGACGCACACCGCGGTGCCGATCGCGGCCACGACCTCGCGCTCGGCGAGCACCTTGGCGCGCACCCCGTGCGCGGTCAGCCGGCTGACGAGCTGGTCGGCGGCGCGCAGCAGCGAACGCTTGGCGCCCTCCATGCCGCCGCCGCGGGCCTCGATCGCCTCCGCGCACAGCTCGGGGTCGAGCTTGAGCGCGATCCAGGTCAGCTGGAGGCCGGGCGTCTGCGACTGGGCCTGCAGCGGTGCGTACGAGCGGGCCGCGACGGCCTGTTCGGGCAGATGCGGGGCCGGCGCGGGCTGGGTGTACTGGACGAACTGCACCGACTCCAGGTGGATGTCCTCGATGTCGAGCGCGGTGTGCAGCACCTCCAGCGGCAGCATGTGGCTGCCGCGCTCCGGGCGCAGCGGCTCGTCCCGGGCGTCCACCTGGACGAGAGCGGTGAGGAACGTGCCGTCACCGACGAAGCCGATGGCGCGCTGATCCGACTCGGTCGTGAACTCGTAGGTGCGCAGCGCCGGTTCGCACTCCACCACGGGGGCGATCGCCGGGTCGACGCCCTGTGTGGCGGCGAGGGCGGAGGCGCTCTCCTTGCCGCGGCGCTTCATGGCGCGGACGGTGGTGATCCATTCAGGCAGCGGGATCCGCCGGCGCCGGCCGAGCGCGAAAATGACCAGAATTGCCGCCAGCACGATGGCCACGGTCAGTGCGGCCGGGTGGATGGTCCAGCCCACCAGTACCAGGGCCGCGGCGAGTTCGATGATGGCCAGCTGCTGGACGCGTACCCCGCCGATGGTTCCGGCCTGTTGGCGCAGCCGCGGTGCCACCGGTCCTGCCTGGCGGGCCGAGGAACTCCCGCCGCCATTCCTTCTGTTGCCCCGAGCTGTACCGTTTTGGCCGCCATTTCCCGCGGATTGCGGGGCAGTGGAAGGCTGTTGTTGCTGTTGCCGCCCGTTGCGGCGTCGAGCCCTGGTGGCGCTGGACATCCCCCGGCCTGCTCCTCTACTGGTGATGATGGGCCTCTAGGCGTATCGGCCGCCGCTGAGACTGGTGCGTTGGAAGGTGGCACCCGTACCGTACGGGTCGATCGACACACGGCATAGTAGAGGGCGCTACGGCGTGAGTGCCGGGGGCGGTCGATGTTGATCCGACAGGCGGGGAGAGAAAGCAACAATGGCATCACGTCGGGACGAGCTGAATGCGTATTCGTTCGCTCGAAAGCGCACGAATGCGGCATTTCTGAAGCCGCTGCCGAACGGTTCGATCGAGAGCGCGCCCCGACCCCTCAAGGCGGTCGTGCCCAGCATCGTGATGGGGGTAGTCGTCCTCGTCGGATTCGGTGCCTGCGGCATTCTCAAGCCCGTTGCCCCGCAAGGCTGGGACGAGGTCGGAAAGAATGTCATCGTCGGGGACAAATCCACCACGCGCTATATCGTCCTGGATAACGGCAAGGGCGGCCAGAAACTGCTGCACCCCATCCTCAACCTCGCCTCCGCCCGACTGCTCATCGACCCGAATTTCAAGGTCGTGAAGGTCAAGGAAGAGGAGCTGGACGGAAAGATTCCGCACGGGCCGGCCATTGGCATTCCCTACGCCCCCGACCGGCTGCCCGACGTCGAGGACGCCGACAAGCCGAAGACCTGGGCGGTGTGCAACCGGCCCGGCAGCGGTCTCCACAGCAAGCCCCAGCAGGCCGTGTTCGTCCTGGGCGGCAAGGACAAGCAGGCCGTCGAGGACAAGCACAAGCTCGACGCCCGCCAGGCGCTGTACGTCCAGGATCCCCAGCAGAAGAAGTGGCTCGTCGACAGCGAGGGCAAGGCCTTCGAGTTCAGCGGCGGCAGCGAAGTGGTCAACGACAGGCTGCGTCAAATCATCTTCGGCTCCGCCAAACCGCAGCAGGTGTCGCAGGACTTCATGGACACCCTCCTGGTGATGCCGCCCAAGCTCGGGATCACCATGCCCGTGGTCGGAGGGGCGGGCGGACAGACCACCGACCCCAAGGTCCCGGAGCGGGCCAAGAAGGTCGGCTCGATCCTCCAGGACAGCCACGGCCAGAAGTACGTCGTGGAGCAGGACGGCGTCGAGCAGGTGACGGACTTCGTCGCGAACCTCCTGGAGAACGGCGCGAACGCGGACAAGGTGAACGGCGACGGCACGCCCGTCAGGCCCGCTCCCGTCGCCGCCATCGTCCCGAAGAAGGACAGCTCGGGGAACCCGACGGATTTCATGGGCGAGTTCGGCGGCTTCCCCTCCCCGTGGCCGAAGGAGAGCCTCTCGGTGGGCAACGACTTCGAGCACGGCTCCCAGACCGGCGGACTGACCAGTCCCACCCGGAGCGGTGTGTCGTGCAGCGTCTACAACGGCAAGAACATCAAGCTCCCGGGTGGCGCCGAGAATCAGCTGGGGTACCCGAACGGCATCCCGGACATGCAGGCCTGGGTCGGTACGGACTACCCGGTCAAAATCGCCACCGGAGCCAACGCGTACGTCACGCCCGGCAGCGGTCTGCTCTACACGCAGGTGCGCACTCCCCAGGACAAGACCGGCAGCGGCAGCCAGTTCCTGGTCACCGACACCGGACTGCGTTATCCGCTGCCGAAGAACAACGACAGCGAAAAGAAGTCCGGCAAGGCTGACGACGAACAGGACAAGGCGAAGATCCACCTCGGCTACGAGAACACTCATCCGCCGCTGATCCTGAAGGCCTGGTCCGACCTCCTCTCGACCGGCCCGTCGCTGGACATTCAGAGCGCCAAGACGCCGCAGTCGTCCTGATGAGGTGAAGGAAGGCCGCACTGGGTCCCGGAAAACGGGCATTCGGTGCGGCCTTCTGCGTAAGCCGGATTCCGCTGTCACCACATTTCCCCGGAGTCGCGACGGACTTCCTGGTCCACCCGGTCTTCTCGGTGTGATCTTCAACGGTCCGCGCCCTGTTGGTGAATGACCGATAGCGGTACATCTGTCCGCTTCTTGTGAACGACGTTTCACCGACGGGTAGTTGACAGTGTTGTGATCCCGTCACAAGAGTCCGCCCCCTGTTGGGGACAGCCATATCGAGTGGTTAAAGTAGGCAAAGGCGTCAGCAGGAGATGCCTGCCGCGCGAGCGCCTGTGGCTGCCCGGTGCGGTACGACGTACGAGTCTCATGGGGGACGTTGACTATGGCTGGTCAGCAGTACACAACCACCGAGGAGGAGATGGTCGCGTTCAGCGGCAAGATCTCCTCGGTCAACCAGTCGATCCAGGGCGAGATCTCGCGCCTGAACACGGTCGTCGACACCATCACGTCTGGTTGGAAGGGTGCTGCGGCCTCCTCGTACAACCAGCTCCAGTCCAAGGTGAACGAGGACGCCAACCGTCTCAACCAGCTGCTGGCTGAGATCAAGGAAGCGATCGACGAGACCACCAAGAACTACTCCGCTTCCGAAGAGGAGCAGGCGCAGTCGATCTCGCACATCTCTTCCTCGGCTTCCCCGTTCGGATGATGGGGCCGCGCCGCTGACCGCGGCGCCACGGCCCAGCCGCCACAGCCCGGGATCCGGCCTTCCGCCGGCCCGCTGTGGCGTGTGTATCGACCAGCATCATCAACTCCTGAGGAGACACCATGTCAGGCCAGATCCTCGTTAATTTCGCGACGATCTCGCAGGCCAGCTCCGACGTGCGCGGGACGGCCAACAACATCCGTCAGCAGCTCGACGACCTCGAGGCGGGCGTCAAGAAGATCGCCGCCAGCTGGGAAGGTGCGGCGCAGGAGGGCTACCAGGCCCGCCAGCGCGAGTGGGACCAGCGTGCCGCTTCCCTGCACTCGACGCTTGAGGCCATCGCCAAGGCGCTGGACCAGGCCGCTCAGAACTACCAGGCCACGGAGCACAAGAACTCCGGTATCTGGGGCGGCTGACCTTCCGGTCGGTCGAGCCGGAGACGGCCAGACCTGAGCAGCCCGGCTGCTCGCACAGCGGTCCATGAGGGCGAGCGCGCTGCTTCAGTGCGCTCGCCCTTCTGCCGTCCACCACTCCTTCACGCCTCAACCTCCGTTCTTTCACCCTTCGTTCCTGCCCATTTCGCCACACATGGAGAGCAGAAAGCCCGTGGGATCTCGCGTCATTGGTCACCGAGCCGGGCACCGTCGCCGAGCGGCGGGTGCACTGGTCACGGCGGCGTGCTTCGTCGGCCTGTCGAGCGTCGCCGCCACCCCGGCGGCCGCGGACGACCCGAACGTGCCGCTCAACAGTGGCGAGTGCAAGTTCGGCACCAACGACATCAAAGAGACCCCCTGGTCACTGCAGCGCCTCCTGACCAACCAGATGTGGGCCGACACCCGGGGGAAGGGCGTCCGCGTCGCCGTCATCGACACCGGCATCGACGCGGGCAACTCGCAGATCAAGCCCAACATCGAAGGCCCCGGCAAGAAGTTCGTCCCCGGCGGCAAGCCGACCGTCGATCAGGTCGGCCACGGAACCAAGGTGGCGGGCATCATCGCCGCCCGTCAGAAGCAGGGCTCGGGTTTCTACGGCATCGCCCCCGAGGCGAAGGTCATTCCGCTGCAGCAGACCACCCAGGAGAAGGCCGGCACCTCCGACAGCCTCGCCGCCGCCATCGATTACGCGGTCCAGCTGAAGGTCAACATCATCAACATCTCCCAGGGCACGGACGCCACCCCGGACAAACTGGGCCCCCTCAGGGCGGCGATCCAGCGCGCCGCCGCACAGGACGTCCTGATCGTCGCGTCGGCCGGAAACGACGGCGCGAGCGGCAAGAAGAAGAACATGTACCCGGCCGCGTTCCAGGAATTCGACAACGTCCTGTCCGTTGCCGCCTCGGACCGCAACAACGAGCGCGCCCCCTTCTCCCAGCCGGGCGACTGGGTCGACATCGCCGCCCCCGGCGTGAACATGGTCTCCACCGTCCCCAACGGCGGCAACTGCGTCGACCAGGGCACCAGCTTCGCCGCACCCTACGCCGCGGGTGCCGCGGCCCTCCTCATCGCGAAGCACCTGCACGAGACCCCGAGGTGGACTCCGCAGCAGGTCATCTGGCACCTGGAAAAGACCGCCGAACGAGTGCGCCCGAAGGCGGACCAGAACATCGGCTGGGGCGTCGTCGACCCGGTAGCCGCCCTCAACGACGACACCAGGCCCACCGCCTCACCCAAGCCCGACAAGCCTTCGAACATGGCCAACGGCTCCAACATCCAGCCGGCCGCCGTCACCATCGGCGAATCCGCCGAAGACCGGCGCGCCCGCATCTCGATCTACATCGTCGGCGGCGGACTTCTGGCTGTCGCCGCGGTCGTCGGCTCCGCCATCGCGCTCCGCGACTGGCGTCGCAAGAACGGACTGACATCTCACGGGGAGGCCAGCAATGGCTAAGGAATATCGCGTTGATCTGGATGCCTTGGACCAGGTGGTCAAGGAGCTCAACGGGGTGCTGAAGGACATGAACGGGACTAAGGGTAAGGCTGGTAGTGGGACTTACCTGCCGTCAAGTGCTCTGGGGAAGAAGTACGTTGAGCACGAGATGTTGCACAAGGCTCATGCTGACATGAAGAAATTCATCGAGGAAGAGATCGTCGGAAAAATCGAGAAGTTGGTCGATGAATTCGGTCACAAGTCGAAGAAGACGAAGGAAGCCTACGACGACGCCGAGCACGAGAACAAGATCCACTGACGGTGGTTGGCTGATCGCCGACTGAGGAAAGGGGGCCCACAGGTGGGTAAAGGCGAGAGCGGCGTGCCTCAGGAGAGGTACGAGAGCTATCGGCATGTCACGGATTTCAACCAGAGCAACTTCAATGGCCTGAAAGACATGCTCGACGGTGCTGATCCCGAAGTGCTTTACTCTGTCGCTCGGCACTGGCAGGACGTTGCCGACGACCTGGAGACACACAAGAAGAGTTTCTCCAAGGCCGTGGACAAGGTGATGCAACACTGGCAGGGCGAGTCTGCTGAACGCTTTCAGAAGAAGGCTGAGCAGATCGTGGCGAACTTCGAGGCCGGGGCGCCTTGGTGCACCCACACGGCGAAGGTCATGGACGCGTCGGCCAAAGCCCTTCAGACGGCCATCACAAAGGTCAGGATGAAGGAAGAGACCTGGGAACTCGGCGATCTCAATGACTGGGGATTGGACATCTCCGACGACGACCTCGACGAGATGCTCAAGAAGGGCGAAGACGCCGCGGGTCTCCTGGAGGCGAACAAGGGCAGGCTGGACGATGAGCAAACGCTTCGGCTTGAGTCGACTGTCGCCATGCAGCAACTGGGTTCGTCATTCGTCAGGGCATCGAAGGCACTGAAGGCGCCGGAGCCGGGGAAGGGGGGAATTGACGACAAGATCCCCGAAAAGGACCCGTCAGACGATCCAGGCGCTATCAACACCCCCATGATTCCTGCGGGTGGAGGATCGAAAGGCGGAGGGGGTGGGCTCAAGCTCCCGAGCCGACGGCCGAACTCCGGTAGCACCCCCAAGATGCCCAGCCCCCCGAGCCTCAAGCATCCGGGCGTCAGCGGTGGCCTGGGAGAACTGAAACCCAAGGGACCCAATGTGGGGACTGGCCTCAATGGCCTCCACGATGGCCCCAACGGTGGACTTAAAGCCCCCAGTGGCGGCCCCGGTGGCGGAGGTCTCCACGCGCCCAGCGGCGGTGGTCCCGGCGGTGGGTCTGGCTTGTCTGGAATGCCGGGCGGCATGCCTGGGCCTGGCGGCCTCAAGAGTGGCGGCCCCGGCGGCCTCAAGGGCGCCGGCCCCGGCGGTCTCAAGACTGGTGGCCCGGGCGGCCTCAAGGGCGGCGCTCCCGGTGCCACCCCGGGGGGTGCCCAATCGGGGGGCCGCGCCGGCATGCCCGGCATGGCCGGTGCGCATGGTGGTGGCGCTGGGAAGGGCGCGGGCGGCGGGGGCGTCAGCGCCGGCGGTGCCCAAGCGCGGCAGAAGGGCGGGATCATCGGATCGCCCGGTGGTGGTGGCAAAGCCAGCGGCGGGTCCCAGGGTGGGGCCGGCCTGCACCGCAGTCGAGGAGGAACGACACCTGGGGCCAATTCGGGTGGCGGACGTCGCCCGGCGGGCATGATGGGCGGCGCGCATGGTGCGCCCGGCGCCAGGGGCGAGGGCGGAGGTCGGGACGCGAGCCGTCCCGACTACCTTGTGGAAGAAGAGCAGACCTGGACGTCCAAACGCAATGTGGCTCCCCCGGTCATCGAGTAGGAATGGCCGGTTGAGCAATCGGCGGACATGCTTGGGGCCCGCAGTCCCTCGGGCTGTGGGCCCCATTCTGTGAGGAGAGGTGTTGTACGGCATGAGCTTCACGCGGACGCTGCGTGCGGTGGGTGGCGCGGTGGTGGCGGGGGCGCTGCTCTTCGGCACTGCGCCGGTTGCTTCGGCAGACCAGACCAGAAAAGACCAGTGGCCGTTGACGGTCTTCGGCGTTGACGATATTTGGAAGGTGTCAACAGGCAAGGGCGTCACGGTCGCGGTCATCGATGATCCGGTGGATGGCAGTCATCGGGACCTGAAGGGGAACGTGCTTCCAGGGAAGAGTTTCTTCACTGGAGGAACGGCAGATCATCCTTACGGGGAGCGCGAGCACGGCACAGCTATGGCTTCGCTCATTGCTGGGCACGGGCATGGGCCGGGGGGCCGTGACGGTGTCAAAGGGCTAGCACCTGATGCCAAAATCCTTCCTGTCGGGATTGACCTTGGAGATCCTGACGAAAACTCAGGTTCCAGCGAGGAGAGGCTGTCCTACGCTGCACCGCTGAGGTATGCCGTAGACCACGGTGCGCGTGTGGTGAACATGTCGTTCATGACTGATGATGTGGTGCCCTCAGATGCAGAGCAGGCGGCCGTTGACTACGCTCGGAAGCACGATGTGCTGCTAGTTGCGGGGTCAGGGAATTCTGGGGTCAGCTCTCCACGTAATCCTGCGGTGGCGCATGGGGTTCTTGCCGTGGGGGCGGCGGACATTGACCTGAAGGTCTGGAAGTTCTCCAATTACGGTTCGCATATCAAGCTACTGGCTCCAGGGCTTCATATTCGGTCGGCGGGAGTTGAGACTCCATACCGTTTGGCGAATGGCACGTCAGACTCCACAGCGTACGTATCCGCCGCCGCTGCCCTCGTACGCTCCAAGTTCCCTGACCTCACCGCCGGCCAGGTTGCTAACCGTCTGGTGAAGACCGCTGTTCTGCCGGACAGCATGAAGGGCAGGAAGCTTCCTGACCCTCACTACGGTTACGGCATCGTCAATCCCTGGCAAGCGCTCATCAAGAAGATGCCCGAGGGATCGGAGAATGGGCCGTTGCCTGCCCTCAAGGACGGTTCGTCCAGGGCATCCGGCAGCGGCAAGGACGCTCAGCAGGCAGCCGAGAGCGATAAGGGCATGAGTACGGGCGTCATCATCGGCATTGTCGGTGGTGTGGTGGGCCTTCTGGTCGTCGTGCTGATCGTGGTGCTGGCGGTCAAGAAGAAGAACGGGCGCAATGACCCGCCTCCGGGTGGCCCCGGGGGATTCGTGCCCTACCCGCAGAATCCGAACTCCTACCAGCAGCAGCCGAGTGCGCCCGGTTCGTACCCGCCGGCGCCGCCTGCGCATCCGCCGGGGCGGTAAGTCCAAACTTGTTCATCAAAGGTGCGGCCCGCAGCTTTCGAGTTGCGGGCCGTCTCCTGTTGAGGAGAGGTGTTGTACGGCATGAGCTTCACGCGGACGTTGCGTGCGGTGGGTGGCGCGGTGGTGGCGGGGGCGCTGCTCTTCGGTACCGCGCCGGTTGCTTCGGCGGATCAGATCAGGCATGAACAGTGGCCGTTGAGGTCCTTCGGAGCTGACGACGTCTGGAAGGTGTCAACCGGCAAGGGTGTCATTGTCGCGGTCATCGACGACCCTGTAGACGGAAGTCACCCTGACCTCAAGGGAAATGTGCTTCCTGGCAAGAGTTTCCTCGATGGGGGAACGGCAGATCGCCCGGATGGGAAGAATGAGCATGGCACCGCTATGGCTTCGCTCATCGCTGGGCACGGGCATGGGCCTGGGGGATCCGACGGGGTAAAGGGACTGGCGCCGGATGCCAAGATCCTTCCCGTGGGAATCGACCTTGGCGACAAGGAGGAGTCCTACGCGGAACCGTTGAGGTATGCCGTGGACCACGGCGCGAAGATCGTCAACATGTCGTTCGAGGACTTTGGCGACACGTCACCTGCTGAAAAGGCGGCTGTTGACTATGCCCGAAAGCATGACGTACTGATGGTTGCGGCATCTGGGAACTCCGGCTCCAGTATTCCTCGTCTTCCTTCTGCGGCACCGGGGGTTCTCGCTGTCGGAGCGGTGGACATTGACCTGAAGGTCTGGAAGTTCTCCAATTACGGTTCTTATATCAAGCTGCTGGCGCCAGGGCTTCATATCCGGTCGGCGGGAGTTGAGACTCCTTACCGCTTGGCCAACGGCACGTCAGACTCCGCAGCGTACGTATCCGCCGCCGCTGCCCTCCTCCGCTCCAAGTTCCCGGACCTGACCGCCGGCCAGATCGCCAACCGTCTGGTGAAGACCGCCGGCCTGCCGGACGACATGAAGGGGAAGAAGCTGCCTGACCCCCACTACGGCTACGGTTTCATCAGGCCGTCCAAGGCACTCACCGCGAACATCCCCGCCGGCTCGAAGAACGGACCGCTGCCTGCCCTCAGCGAGGACTCTTCCAAGGCGTCCGGCAGCGGCAAGGACGCTGAGAAGGCAACGCAGAGCGATGCGGGTATGAGTACGGGCGTCGTCATCGGCATTGTCGGTGGTGTGGTGGGCCTTCTGGTTGTCGTGCTGATCATTGTGCTGGTGGTCAAGAAGAAGAGCGGGCGTAACGGTCCGCCTCCTGGGAGTTCCGGTGGACCCAGCGGACCGGGCGGCCCAGGCAGCTTTGTGCCGCAGCCGCCGGCCCCGGGCCCTTACCAGCAGCAGCCCAGTGCGCCGGGCGCGTACCCGCAGGCGCCACCCACGCATCCGCCGGGGCGGTAAGTCCAAACTTGTTCATCAAAGGTGCGGCCCGCAGCTTTCGAGTTGCGGGCCGTCTCCTGTTGAGGAGAGGTGTTGTACGGCATGAGCTTCACGCGGACGTTGCGTGCGGTGGGTGGCGCGGTGGTGGCGGGGGCGCTGCTCTTCGGTACCGCGCCGGTTGCTTCGGCGGATCAGATCAGGAAAGGCCAGTGGCCGTTGACGGTCTTCGGGGCTGACGACATCTGGAAAGTGTCAACAGGCAAGGGCGTTACTGTCGCGGTCATCGATCAGCCGGTGGACGGAAAACATCCTGACCTCAAGGGGAACGTACTTCCAGGCAAGAACTTCGCAGGTGGGGGCACGGCAGATCATGCTGACGGGAAGCAAGAGCATGGCACTGCCATGGCTTCGCTCATCGCTGGGCACGGGCACGGCGCCGGGGGATCCGAAGGAGTGAAGGGGCTGGCGCCAGACGCCAAGATCCTCCCCCTCGGAATGGACTTTGAAGGATCCGCCGACAGCGCTGAATTCGGTAAGGGTTCCATGTCGTATGCTGCGCCGCTGAGATATGCCGTGGATCACGGTGCGACCATTGTGAACATGTCGTTCGACACTGCCAACACAGAACCGTCCTCCGCTGAGCAGGCTGCTGTCGAATATGCGAGGAAGCACGATGTGTTGCTGGTCGCGTCGTCGGGAAATGCTGGGGTCGAGACCCCTCGCAACCCGGCAGCAGCGCCTGGAGTTCTTGCCGTCGGAGCGGTGGACGTTGACCTCAAGGTCTGGAAGTACTCCAATTACGGGCCCCATATCAAGCTGCTGGCCCCTGGTGTTCATATCCGCTCTGCGGGAGTCGAGGACCCGTACAGGCTGGCCAACGGCACTTCGGACGCCGCAGCTTACGTGTCCGCCGCCGCCGCCCTTCTCCGGGCCAGGTTCCCGGACCTGACCTCAGGGCAGATCGCCAACCGTCTGGTGAAGTCCGCAGTGGTGCCGGACGACAAGAAGGAAGCAAAGCTTCCCGACCCGCACTATGGTTACGGGACCATCAGGCCGTACAGCGCCCTGACCAAAGACATTCCCCCCGGTTCGAAGAACGGCCCGTTGCCGGCGCTCGGCGGTGGGTCGTCTTCTGGCTCCTCCAAGGATCCTGAACAGGGCGCCAAGGCTGACGGGGACAAAGGCATGAGCACTGGCGCCCTTGTCGGCATCTTTGCGGGTGGGGCGGTCGTACTCGCCATCGTCCTGGGTGTCGTTATCGTCGCCGTTCGGAAGAAGAACCGTCGTAACGATCCGCCGTCGGGTGGCCCTGGTGGCTATGGCGGTCCGGGTGGCTCCGGCGGTTTCGTGCCGCATCCGCCGAACCCGAACCCCTACCAGCAACAGCCCAGCCCGCCCGGTTCGTACCCCCCGGCGCCGCCCACTCGGCTTTCAGGGCAGTGAGATCTCCTCGAGGCCCCGTGTAGGGACAGGAATGGAGCACCGAATTGGGCCCACAGTCGAGGAGGCTGTGGGCCCAATCTTGCTGTGAACGTGGGAAGTCGAATCAGCCGAAGACCGAGCGGACCTCGTCTGTTACGTCCTGGTGGCGGGTGGCTGCGCCGCCCGTGCGGCGGTCGACGCGGCGTTGTGCGTGGTCGAGGCCCCGGTTGGTGAGGTCCTGCTTGGCGTGGTCGACGTAGGTGCCGGGGTCGGCGAGGCCGGCGACGCCGTCCTTGTAGTCCTGGGCGCCTTCCTTGATGCCGTCAACGTATTCGCCGGCCTTGTCCTTGGCGATGTCGGTGGTTTCGCCCCAGTCGATTCCGTCGCGGGCGCCGAAGTGGCTTTCGATGCCCTGCTGCGCGACGTTCTGGGCCATCTCCGTGGCGGCTTCCTGGGCCTTGGCCTTGCCCTCTTCGACGATTTTGTCGCGGGCGATTTCCTTCGCCTGGTCGACGACCTTGTCCTTGACGGTTTCCTTGACCGTCTTCTTCACGTAGTCCGCCGCGATCTTGCGGGCTTCCTTGGACACCGCCTTCTTCGCCATCTTCTTGATGGCGTCCATGGTGGCGTGCTCCATGGCCTTGGTGGCCGCCTCCATGACCTCGCGTTTGATCTTGTCGAGGATCTGGCGGACGAGCATGCGGGTCGCCTGGGTGGCGCCCGCGGCGCCGATTTCGGAGAGGCCGAGTGTGAATGGTGCTGCGGCCTGTGCCGCGATGATTTCCGAGGCCAGGATGACGAGCTGGACGATGACCGCGATTTTGCCGGCGAGAACGGCCAGTGCGGCCGCGTCGAAGGCGACGGCGATCACCTCGGCGGCCGCGGCGGCATCGCGGAGGTAGTTGTCCCCGCTGTCCCCACCGCCGGAGAAGGAACCCCATTCGTGGGAAAAGCCGTCGATCGCCTCGCCCGAGTTGGCGGAGGCGACTTCATTGGCTGCCGAAGAGCCTTGGGTGGACGCCTGATTGACGGACTCGGCGAAGTTGCGCCAGACCTGTGCGCATTCGTGGAGCTTGTCCTCGTCGGCGTCCGGCCAGCTGTAGCCGAGGAGGTCCAGGACCCAAGCTACTTCGCCTGGCAGCGTCAATGACACAGTGATCGTCCCCCGTGCAGTTATGGCCGATTGTGGAGTGGCATGGCGGTGGAGATGGAGATGGAGATGAGGAGATGGAGATCGAGGGGGGGAGAGATGGGGTGTTTCGGGTGTGTGTGGAGCCGTGGCTCACCGGGGCCGCCCGGGTTCCTCTGGGGTGGGGCGGGGGTCAGATGGCCGGGCGGCCGACCGCGCTGATGGTGTGGGTGCCCTGCTGGTCGGAATCGGTGTACGAGCCGGCCATGTTCCCGAGCTTGTCGCCGATTGCTTCGAGGCGTTCGCCCAGGGAATCCATCGATTCGAACATGCCGTCCCTGATGGGCGTGTAGATCGTTTCGAAAATATCGCCGAAGTCGCAGTTCTCCCAGGGGCTGCCGAGTCCTTCAAGATCATCCTGAAGCTTCTTCGACGCCTTGGAGAAATCGCTGCCGATGTGCACGAACGCGTTGCCCTGCGTACGCAGCACATCGGGATCTACGTCAAATGCCTTACCTGCCACCGATGCCCCCGTTTGGCGATGTGTCTCTCGCGCGCTCGCGCTGAAACTTGTCGCATTCTCAATGATCCCAGATTAGGTGATCGGAATGCCGGAATGTCAAGGCGAGGAGTGTGGAGGGAGCGTGGGCATGAGGTTGCGTCAACGGTGGGTGGATTCCGGGGGGTTGGTCCACCGGGGCGGCATTGGTGGTTGTTGTGGGGCGCTCGGATTCGGGCGTCGCGAAGGTGTTCTGAAAGGGGAGGTTAAATATTGGTAGGGGGTTGGTCAATCATGGCCAATCAATTCGGAGTGCTGGGCTCCGAAAGTGCTGAGCTCGGAGTGGTGAGTGCTCAGTGCTCAGTGCTGAGTGCGGGGCGGCCGAGTGTCACGCGCGGCAGTGTCGGGGCGCGGCGCCAATCGGGCGGGGGCAGGCCGGGGTGAGTGGACGCTCAGGGAACGGGGCGGTCGGCGATCATTCGTCCCGTAGCATTCCTGGTCATGGACATACCCGGCGATGAAGAGCCGCTCCCCGAAGACCTTGCAGGCCTGACGCCTCGTCAGGCCCGGCGGGTGCGCGTCGTTCTGGCCTCGGTGCTGATGGCCACGATGGCGGGGGTGCTCGTGGTGCGCCTGGCGTCGCGTACGTCGGTGCTGGTGGTCGGGGTGTACGGAGCCGCGCTGGTGCTGTGTGGTGTGGTGATCGAACTCAGCCGTAACGGGCGCACCCGGCTCGGCACCTGGCTGCTGGGCATCGGCCTGGCGGCCGCACTCGCCTCGGACTGGCTGCTTCTGCCTTGAGGGGAAGGGGCCGGGGCACGCAAACCCCGGCCCCGGCCCGCCCGGCTCGGCTCCGGCCCGCCCGGCTCGGCCCGGCCGCAGCCCCCGGCCCACCAGCCCCCGGCCCCCTCACCCTCAGAACAACCCGTGCCACATCTGCTCGATGACCAGCGACCACCAGTTGCTGTCGTCGTCCAGTGCCCAGGAGTCGAGCGCAGCGATCTGCTCCTGGAAGGTGGCGACCGCCGTTCCCGCCGCGTACGGGTCCATGCCCTGCATCTGCCGGCGCGTGGTGGTCAGCAGGGCGAGCGAGCGGAGGTACGCGGAGAGGGTGCGGTTGACGAACCGGCCGCCGCCCGAGGACGGCTGGACCGCCCAGACCGTGCCGACCAGGTTCTGGCTCTGCTCCGGGGCGGTGCACTGGACGGCGAGTGTGTACAGGCCGTCGGTGCCGAACCGGACGTAGCCGCCGAGAGTGGTCAGGGTCTGCTCCCGAGCCTCGGTGCCGGTCTGGCGCAGGTAGGTCGCCACGTCCGGGAACAGGCCGCCGGCGGGCGGCGAGTCCTGCCGGTCGGCGGTGAAGAAGTGCGGCACCTGAGCCGGCAGACCGGCCCAGATCAGGGTGTTCTTGGTGGCCTCGGGCAGCTGGGTGGCGGCGAGATCGTCGGCGTCGGGGCGGGCGACGCCCTGCGGCCCGAAGACCTCCACGAGGTGCTTGCCGAGCGCCACGTCCCGCATCTGCGGTGCGGCCTCGACCCGCTGCGGCACCGGCAGCCGGTGCGGTCGCGGCGGTGCCGGCCGGCCCGCCAACTGGTGCATCATCGCGACGTGCTGGAGCAGCCCGGCGATGCCCTCGGCGCGCTCCTCGGGCCGCATGCCATAGCCCTGGGTGCAGGAGAACGAGGCGTTCGGGAAGGTGCGGAGGATGAAGTCGCCGGGGTAGCCGCCGGGCAGCAGCGCCGAGCGCAGATCGGTGTGCAGCGCGCGGACGTTCGCGGGGTGCACGCCCAGCCGCTGCAGCTCGTCGTACAGCTGGTACTCGGCGGGCGGCAGGCCGGGCGCCGAGACGCGGGCGAGGCTGGTCTCCTCGCCGGTCGACGGGTCGGGGTAGGTCGCGACGGCGGTGTTGCCGGGGCCGGTGACCGGCGGTGCGGCGGGTGCCGCCGGCGCCGCGCCGGACGCGGCACCGTGCTTTTGCTGATACCTCCGTATGACCTCGTCGACCGGCACCGACGGCCACACCGTCAGCTCGCCGGACGCCCGGTCGACGACCCCGCAGGCGGCGCCGACCTCGGCGGGCGGACGCCGCTGCCCCGTCGCCGGGTCGACCTCCGGGGGCGGCGGTACGGCCCACACCACCCAGCCGAGGTCGAACTCCTGCATGGCCACCTCGCGCGGGGGACCCTGATGTCCCTCGGGGTTGAGCCAGCGGGCGGCGGTGGCGTGTGCCTGCGCCTGGTTGATCACAAGTGGTCTCCTTCGAGGCCGTCGGAAGCGTCGGAGTCGGCGGCGCCGGTGCGCTGGGCCGGCAGGGTGGGCGTGACCGCGGGGGCCGGGGCGAGGATCTGCCGGGCGGTCACCCCGCGGGCGGTGGCGACGACGAGCACCCCGTCGGGCGAGAGGTCGGCGCCGGTGAGCGGGGTGTCCGAGAGCAGCGCGGCCACGACCTCCTGGCCGGCGCGGGACCAGACCCGCAGACAGTCGGCGCCCCGGCTGAACCCGTAGGGGGCCGCCGCCTTCGCCTCCTCGGAGGGCAGCCGCACCCGCGCCGGGTCGGCGTCGATGAATCCGGGCCGCAGCAGATCGTGGAGGAGCAACACCGAGTCGCCGCCCTCGGAGGGGGCGCCGTCCGGGCCGGGCATCGTACGGGAGCCGGGCGTGTCCTGGGGGACGACGAAGGCGGCGACGGGGCGGGGCGCGGGCGCGCCGGAGGCGGATGCCGGGCCTCCCTCGGGGGAGCCCGCAGCCCCAGCAGCTCCATCAGCCCCGGCCATCCCACCGGTCCCGGTGCCGTCCGCGCCCGGAGCGGTCCCCGGCGTCGCCCCGTCCCCGCCCTCCTGGGGCAGCGAGCCGGTGGTCACGGCGCGGACGCCGGCCAGCGGCACGCTCCAGAGCGTGCGCCACGGCAGCGCGAAGTCGAGGGTGTGCAGCGCCTCCGCGTACGGCGTCAGCCCGTCCTCGACGAACGCGGTCTCCAGGAACGCCGCCCGCATCTCGGCCGGAGCCTGGGAGCGGGTCAGCAGCGGCGCGGTGCGCAGGTATGTACGGGCCGGTGCGCCGAGCTGTTCGAGCGGTACGGCCTCGATGGCGGTCCGCATCGTCACCGGGTCGGCGTGCGCGAACAGGCCCGGGTCGGTGAGGAGCTGGGGAAGCAGACCGGCTTCGAGGGTGTGCGCGGCGAGGTGGTCGCGGATGTACGGATCGGCCTTGGACCAGTTCTGCTGCGGCACCGCCTCCAGCAGCGCCATCGCGATCTTGGTCTGGGCGTCCCGGACGTCCGGCAGACCGGCGCGGATCTCCTCGGCGAGCGCGGGGTGCTGGAGACGCAGCAGCGTACGGCCACCGTCGGCTGTGGCCTCGGCCCCGCCCCGGGCCGCGTCGTCCGCGTCCCTCTCGGCATCCCCGTCCGTGTCCCCGTCCGAGGACGGCTCGACGACCTCGATGAACGGTGCGGTCAGCAGCATGTCGTCGGCGAGGGCCCGGCTCATGTCCCGTCCGGCCACGGCGTTCACCAGCGTGCCCCACAGGGGGGCGGGCAGCCCCTCGCCCTCCGCGAAGGCGAGCGGCGCCAGCAGCAGCCGCAGGGTCTGCGGGTCGGTGCCCAGTCGGCGCGCATGCAGGTCAAGGGTCTCGCCGACGCTTCCGGGCAGCAGGGAGGCGTCCGCCGGGTCGAAGCCCTCGGGCTGCCTCAGCAGCGACTGCAGGGCGAGCCGGACGGTCAGCCGGCTGCCGTCCGCGCGCCCGGCGAGGGCCTCGGCGAGCGCCCGGCGCGTGGACGGGTCCGTGGTGAAGGGGAGGTCCGGCGCCCCGGTATCGGGGTCGAGCGCGGTCATGGCCTGCAGCAGCAGACCCTTGGGGTCCGCCCACTCGGGCGCGTCGAGGTCGATGAGCTGCGCCTGACCGGGCGGCAGCGAATCGGCCAGCTCCGCGGCCAGTTCGCGCGGTACATCGGCGAGCAGCTGCACCGTTTCGGTGGCGGCGAGCGGCTTGAGCACCTCCCGTACGACGCGGGCGGGCTCGTGCGCGGCACGTACCGGTCCGGCCCGGTCGACGTCCGGCACCACAATCGTCACCGGCTCTTCACGAGCGGCGAGTTCGGGGCAGATGTCGTCGGCGCGGCCCGCGCTCAGCCCGAAGTGATCGGCGATCAGCCACAGCAGCTGTGCCGCGGTGCGCCCCGAGGGGTTCGGCACGGCGGGCGCCGGGAGGTCCGGGGGGACGGTCGTCGGGTCCAGGTCGCCCAGCGGCAGCCGCCGGCGGTGGCCGGGGTCGCACATCATCAGGAAGCCGGTGACCAGGCGCGAGCGCCCGCTGCCCGGATTTCCGGTGAGCACGATGACGCGCGGGGCGCCGGGCCACCGCATCCGCCAGGCCGCGAGCGCGCGGAGTGCCGTGGTGCGGCCGCCGACGTACGGATGAGGTGCGTATCCGGGCGCTGCGGAGTTTTCCTCGTTTGAGGCACTCATGGCTTCCTCGTCCCCCATCAATCCCGCCTCCACTTTTGTGGATTCCTGCGTGTACCGGCTCGATCCTATGATCCGGATCGGGGGCACATGATGCTGCGGGGGGTGGCTGTGCCGGAACGGGAACACGCAGGCCGTGCCCCTTACCGGACAACTGTGGCGGATGGCATCCGGGACAGGTGTTAAGTGCGTTGTTCCTGGGCTGTGTTGTGCAGAAAGCGGGAATGGCGTGTGCGGACTTGTGCGAAAAGGAAGCAGATCCGCCCGATGAATCCGGTGCCGGATCTGCTTTCCTCCGTATGGCGACTGTTGCCGCTGTTGTCTCTTTCGCCGCTGCTGCCGTTATGGAGCCTTTGAACGGATTTCGGTGGCGGAAAGGAGCGGCAGGATGCCGCAGCGCCGAGCCGGAGACGTGCCCCCGCCCGTGCACCCCGGCCGGGTCAGCCCCGGTGCCCGGTGCCCCGGCCGCCGCGCCGCGGTGTGGTCACGATGGTGCCGGACGGACCGTCGCGCTCGGCGCGCTCCTCGTCCTCCTTGGCCTCCTGCTCCTTCTGCCAGGCGGCGAACTTCTCGCGCGACTCCTCGCGCTCCGCCATGGTCTGATCCTCCGCCGCCCGCCGGATCTCGCTCATCCGGTCGCCCAGCGCGTCCATGTACCCGGGCGTCTGGATCGCGTCCTTCATGCCGATACGGCCGGAGAGCACTTCCTGGGCCATCTCCTGGAGCTTGCCGCCGACATTGGGGTTGTCCGCCAGGACCTTCAGTGCCTTGCGCAGCCGGTGCGCCTGCTCGGCGTCCTGGGCGACGTCCATCAGGTCCTCGTCCTGGATCTGCCGCTCGTTGCTCATCCCTGCCCCCTTGAACGTGATGGCACAGCAACCGCATGTGCTGCACCGGCGTCCTGAAGTCTAATGACGGGTGTGAACAGGTCGTCAAGGCGGGGGTTGTCGGTATTGCCGGATATTGCTGCGTATGCATTCCGGGGTTTGCCGTCCTTCCGCTCCGCGGTGGGCTTCGGTCCTATTGCGGGTGTGCTAGACCTGAGGCGATGTTGGCAGGCAGCTGTCATTCAATTCGGGGAGAAATGATGTCCGACGAAGTCCGGCTCAGTACGGAGGAGTTGCACAAGCTCGGTGCGGCCTTCGAGATACGCGCGGAAGAACTGAGCCGGCAGCTCGCCGCATTCAGACGGCGGGCCGATGCCGAGGCCCTCCGGGACGGCTTCGGCAGCGACGAGGCGGCCCGGCCGTTCCGCGAGCTGTACGAACAGGCCGAGCATGCGCTCGTCCAGCTGCAGCGGCGGCTCGCCGAGGTCGGCGGGGGGATCAAGGAGACCGTCGCGAACACGCAGACGGCCGAGGACGAGCTGGTCGAGATGATGCGGAGCGTCAAGTGAGCGAGCGAGGCAACCCCGGGGCCCTGCGCGAGGCGGCGGCCGGCTGGCGGGAGATGGGCAAACACCTCGACGGCCTGGTACGCGACCTCGACCGGCAGGTCGGCACCGCCGCCGCGGCCAACTGGCACGGCCCGGCCGGCGAGGCGTTCGCGGGGGAGTGGCACCGCCTCAAGCGGTCCGTCGACGACTCCCTGCCGGCCTTCGAACTGGCCGCCGCCGACCTGGAGAACGCGGCCGCCGCGCCCCCCGAGGACAAGGGCGGGGAGGAACACCACGCGGCGCCGCCGGTGCAGAACTCCGCCAACTCCTCGTCGTCGTCCGGCACCGAGGTCGCTTACGGCTTCATGGCGCTCGGCCAGCTCGCCAACGGACTCGGCGGCGCCTTCGGCAAGCGCGGCGGGGGCGGCGGCCAGTCGCGGGGGCCGGCCGTACGCCACCAGTGGGACACCTCCACGGCCGCGCAGGGGCCCGATCCGTTCGGACCGGCGAAGGCAGGCGAGGCCCGGACGCACGGCGGCGAGGGCATCGCCAAGGGCGTACGGACCCAGCCGGACGTCGCGGAACCTGCCTCCGGCGAGGAGCGGGACCCGAAGGGCGAGCAGGGGAGCAAGGGGACGGCCGCCGCCAGGCCGGGCCCGGACAACGACGGTGCGGCGAAGGGCTCATCGGCACCCGTCGGCGAGGTGCCCGGCCGGCCCAGCCCCGACGTCACCCAGCACGGCGCCTTCGGCTGAACCGAGGCCGCACCGGCGCCGTGCCGGCGCCCACGCACCACCGCACCACCGCACCACCGCACTCAGGAAAAACGGCGGTGGGGCGCCCCTCCCAGGAGGGACGCCCCACCGCCGTTGCGTTTCCGCGCCGGTCAGCGGCTGTTCGCCGGCAGCCAGCCCGTCTGGACCAGCTGCGCACCGCGCTTGCGCGTGATGAACATGGCCCGTCCGGGCGTCAGACGCTGGCCCTTGATGTTGCCCATCAGCGGCCCCTCGCCCGGGTCGGCGGAGAGGACCAGACCCTGCGCACCGAGCTCCTTGGTGCGCTGCATCACGGGCTCGAAGGACGACCGTCCGGCACCCGACGAGCTGCGCGCGATGATCAGGCGCAGACCCAGGTCACGCGCGAACGGCAGGTACTCCAGCAGCGGCTGCAGCGGGTTGCCGCTGCTGGTCGCCACCAGGTCGTAGTCGTCCACGATGACGAACGCGTCCGGCAGGTCGTACCAGCTGCGGTTGCGCAGCTGCTCCGGTGTGACGTCCGGGCCCGGCATCCGCCGGCCCAGCGAACCGGCCAGACCGGTGATGACCTCCTGGAGCTGCGGACCCGCGGCACAGTACTTGTACATGTGGCTCTCGGGCATCTCGCCGAGCTGCGCGCGGCGGTAGTCGGAGACCACCATCAGCGCCTTGTCCGACGGGTACCGCTCGGCGATCTGCTTGGCCAGCAGACGCAGCAGCGACGACTTGCCGGACTCGCTCTCGCCGTAGATGACCAGCAGCGGGTCGGTCTCGAAGTCGATGAACGCCGGGGACAGCGTGGTCTCGTCGACACCGATCGCGATGCCGTGCTCCGGGTAGTCGCTGCCCTTGGGCAGCTCGTTGACGTGGAGCATCGTCGGCAGCATCCGCACCGCGGGGGCGGGCTCGCCCTGCCAGTGCTCCTTGACCGTCGACACCAGGTTCGCGATGCCGTCGCTGAGCGTCTCCGGGTCGCTCATCCCGTCCAGGCGCGGCAGCGCCCCCAGGAAGTCGAGCTTCTCGGGAGACATACCGCGACCGGGCTTGCCCATGGGGACGTTCTCCGCGCGCTTGCGGTCGAACTCCGACTCCATCGGGTCACCCAGGCGCAGCTCGACCCGGTTGAGCAGCTGGTCGCGCAGCGCGGGGCGCACCTCGGTGTAGCGCGCACCGGCGATGATCAGGTGGACACCGAAGCCGAGACCGCGGGCGGCGATGTCCAGGATCACCGGGTCCATCTGCTCGTAGTCGGTCTTGAACGTCGCCCAGCCGTCGATGACCAGGAAGACGTCGCCCCACTTCTGGTCGGGGTAGGCGCCCGAGGCCCGCCGCTGGCGGTAGGTCCCGATCGAGTCGATGCTGTTGGCCCGGAAGAACTCCTCACGCTCGTTGAGGATGCCGACGACCTCGGAGACCGTACGGCGCACCTTCTCCGCGTCCAGACGCGAGGCCACGCCGCCGACGTGCGGCAGGTCCTCCATCGTCAGCATGCCGCCGCCACCGAAGTCGAGGCAGTAGAACTGCACCTCGGCCGGGGTGTGGGTGAGCGCGAACGAGGCGATGGCGGCCCGGATCAGCGTGGACTTACCGGACTGCGGACCACCCACGACGAGACCGTGACCGGCACCGGCGGAGAAGTCCAGGTACATCACGTCACGCCGCTGCTCGAACGGCTTGTCCACCAGCGCGACCGGCACCACCAGCTTGCCCAGCGCGGTGTACTCCGCGGCGTGCACGCCCCGTTCGGGGGTGACCGCGAGGGTCGGCAGCAGCTGGTTGACGGTGGGTGCCTCGTCCAGCGGGGGCAGCCACACCTGGTGCGCCGGCGGGCCCTGGCCCTGCATCCGCTGCACCATCACGTCGAGCACGGTGTCGGCCAGCGCGTCGTCGATCTCCGGCTCGCTCGCCTCGACGACCGGCTCCTCGATGATCTGCTCGACGACCGGGGCCGCGGTGAACGGCACCGGCATCCGCGTCGCACCCCCGCCGGAACCGCTGCGCCCGCCGCCGCCCGGGCCGCGGTAGGTACCGGAGACGTACGCGGCCTTGAACTGGACCATCGTCTCGGTGTCGTACTTCAGGATGCCGGAGCCGGGGACGTTCGGCAGGTGGTAGGCGTCCGGCACACCGATCGCGGTGCGCGACTCGGCCGCGGAGAACGTCCGCAGACCCAGCCGGTAGGACAGGAAGGTGTCCAGGCCGCGCAGCTTGCCCTCTTCCAGGCGCTGCGAGGCGAGCAGCATGTGCACACCCATCGACCGGCCGATCCGGCCGATCTGGATGAACATCTCGATGAAGTCCGGCTTGGCGGCGAGCAGCTCGGAGAACTCATCGATGATCATCACCAGCGACGGCAGCGGGTCCAGCGGGGCACCCGCGGCACGCGCCTTCTCGTAGTCGGTGATGTTGGCGTAGTTGCCCGCGGAGCGCAGCAGCTCCTGGCGGCGCTGGAGTTCACCGGTGATCGAGTCGCGCATGCGGTCGATCAGCGTGACGTCCTCACCGAGGTTGGTGATGACGGCCGCGACGTGCGGCATCTCCGACATGCCGGTGAAGGTGGCGCCACCCTTGAAGTCCGCGAGGATGAAGTTCAGCGTCTCGGAGGAGTGGGTGACCGCCAGGGCGAGCACCAGGGTGCGCAGCACCTCGGACTTACCCGAACCGGTCGCACCGACACACAGGCCGTGCGGGCCCATGCCCTGCTGCGAGGCTTCCTTGATGTCGAGCATGACCGGCTGGCCTTCACGGTCGACACCGATCGGCACCCGCAGCCGCTCCGCCAGAGTCCGGGGCCGCCAGGTGCGGGACACGTCCAGCGCACCGGCGTCGCCGATGTTGAGCAGGTCGGTGAAGTCCAGTGCGGACAGCAGCGGTTCCTCGCCGTCGGCACCGGAGCCCGCCCGCAGCGGGGCCAGCTGGCGCGCCAGCGCCTCCGACTCGGCGATCGACAGGGTGTCGCAACTGCCGTGGTAGACCGCGCCGCTGGCCGACTCCAGCACCAGCTTGCCCGGCTGCACCTGTACGGCCAGCCCGCCCCGGATCTCGTCCAGGTCGCCCGGCACGACCTCCAGGATGGTGACGCCCTGCAGGCCCTCGGCTCCGGCGATCACCGAGTCCATCGGCACGTCGCCGCCGTCCAGCACGATCACCACGTGCGGGGTGTCGGTCACCGGCGTGCCCTGCGGGTTGAAGCGGCCACGGCCGTCCAGCTCGTCCGCCAGCAGCTCCTCGACCTCACCGAGGTCACCGACCACCAGCCGGCGCGATCCGGCGCCGTCCGTGGTCTTGTCCTGCACGTGCGGCAGCCACTTGGTCCACTCCCACTCCGCCTGCGCACCGGGCGCGGCGACGACCGCGACCATCAGGTCCTCGGGCGAGTGCAGGGTGCACAGCTGGGCGACGAGGGCGCGCGAGGCGCCGTAGACCGTGTCCGGGTCGCCGGAGACGGTCAGGTGGTAGAAGGCGCGCAGCGAGACCGCGAGCGGCAGGTTGTCCAAGTGGCCGTGCTTGTCGAGGAATTCCTTCATCGCATGCGCGGTGAGCGGCTCCAGCTCGTCGACCGGGGCGGTCTCCGGAGCCCGCAGGGGAGTGGCCAGCTGCTGTGGCCCGAGCCCCAGCCGGACCTGCCCGAAGTCCGGATCGCTCGCCCGGCGTTCCCACACCCGCTTGCCCTCGGCCACGACGGACCACAACTGGCTGGGATCGGGGTGCGTGAACAGCTGGGCGTCGCGCTGCTTACGTGCGGTGCGCCGTACCTCTTTTCGCTTCTGCGTAAGGTACTTGAGGTAATCCTGGCGCTCTTGGAGCATTTGCCCGGAAGGCCCTTGCCGGGCCTTGACGATCTGCACGATCGCCATTGCCAGAGTGGACGCCACCATAAAGCCGCCCATGATTTTCATGAACGGCTGATTGCCCATGAACAGGAATCCCGCCGATGATGCCATGCCCATCATGGGCATAAGGGTCATCAGCATGTTCTCTGATTCACCCTCACGCGGAAGCTCCGGAGGTGCCTCGAGTGTCACCTCCTCCGAGGGGACTTCGGGTGGCAGCGCGCGGGGCGGGCGCTTGACGATGACAACGCTCACCGAGGCATCAGTCCTTCATGCATCTCGCAGTCTCGGACCGCCCCCGTTGGATTCGACGGTCCCCCCGAGCCAAGTCCTTGGCCCGAACCAGGCGTTGATCCTACTGTTAAGCGTCAAGCCTCGGGGTGGGTGGGGCGGTCGCCGAATTGGACGGTACGCTGACGCCTCGCGAGCGTGCCACGGCCCCGTAGAGACGGCTTCTATATATAGGGCGCGCGACGCGACAAAACGCCCAACGGATAGGGGGAACCGCCAGGTGAGCACGAGCACTGGCACCGGCTTTTGCCGGGTCACAGTCGCCGCGCCGGATGCACGGATCGACGTGGCTCTGCCGGAGGACGTCGCACTCGTGGATATTTATCCGGAGATTCTGCGGCTCTCCGGCCAGTCCCAGGCGGAGGGCGCCCCGACCGGCTTTCACCTCGTACGCCGCGACGGCACGGTTCTTGACGCCGGGCAGTCGCTCGCGCAGCAGCAGATCCTCGACGGCGACCTCCTTCTGCTGAAGCCGTTCGCCGAATCGCTGCCGCTCCCGGTCTTCGACGACGTCTCCGACGCCGTCGCCTCCGCGGTCAAGCGCAACCGCAGCCGCTGGAGCGACGACCTCATGCGCGTCGTCGGCCTCACCGCCGGTGTGCTCCTGCTCGTCATGATGGCGTTCGCCCTGTGGTTCTCGAACCCCTTGGACCGCGACATGCACCGGCTCCCCGGCATCATCGCCGGTGTCGTCGGCATCGTCCTGGTCGCACTGGCCGGCGTCCGCGCCCGCGTCTACGACGACCACGCCTCCTCCATCGCACTGGGGCTGGCCGCACTCCCGCACCTCCTGCTCGCCGGCTCCGGCATCTTCCCCGTGGAAGAGGGCGGCGGCCCCGGCCGGCTGCACCTCCTCGTCGGCTGCGTGACCGTCCTCATCGCCTCCGCGCTTCTGGTGGTCCTGCTGCCGCGCGGTGACGCACCCTTCGTCGCCGCCGCGTTCCTCTCCGCCATGGGCACCCTCGCGGTCTTCGCCGCGATCCTCACCGACGCCGGCCCCAGCGAGGTCGCCGCCGTCACCGCCGTCGTCTCCATCGCGCTGGTCGCCTGGCTGCCCGGCCTCTCCGCCCGCTTCGCCCGGCTGCCCATCGGCTACAAGTCGCCCGACCAGATCGCCAAGGGCTCCTACGACAACAGCGGCGAGACCGAGTCCGTCGACTTCGTCAAGATCGGCAACCAGGCCAAGCGCGGCCACGAGCTGCTGCTCGGCCTCGTCGCCGGCTGCGCCGCCCTGGTCGTCGGCTCGGCCGGCGTGGTCCTCGGCTTCTCCGACAACATGTGGGCGCAGCTGCTGGCGCTGGCCGCGGGCATCACGATCATGCTGCGCGCCCGGCTCTTCGACTACACCGCGCAGGTCGCCTGCCTGACCATCGCGGGCATCCTCACGATCGTGCTGCTGATCCTGGGCATCGCGCTGAACCCGCCGACCGAGATCTTCGTCGAGCTGGCCCGCTTCCAGGACTCCGGCCCGCTGAACATCCGTACCGTCTGGTTCTCCAGCAGCATCGCGGCGGGCGCCGCCCTCCTGGTGGGCGTCGGCCTGGTCGTCCCCCAGAAGGGCGTCACCCCCTTCTGGGGCCGGATCTTCGACCTCTTCGATGGTCTGATCCTGCTGTCCCTGGTGCCGCTGTGCCTGGCGGTCCTGGACGTGTACGCCACGGTGCGCGGCCTCACCAGCAGCAGCTAGCCCCCGCTCACCGGCCTTTTCCGCGGCCCCCCGACCAGCCGGTCGGGGGGCCGTTGCCAGCTGGTACGCTGTGTGACGGCCCGGTCGAGTCATCGAAGATTCCCTGTGAAGCAAATCCAGGGGCGCTCACGGGCCGAAACCACGAGGAGTACCGCGTGTCGCTCGACGCCGCTACGAAGAAGCAGATCATGGCCGAGTTCGCCACCAAGGAGGGTGACACCGGCTCCCCCGAGGTCCAGGTCGCGATGCTCTCCCGCCGCATCTCGGACCTGACCGAGCACCTCAAGACCCACAAGCACGACCACCACTCCCGCCGTGGTCTGCTGCTGCTCGTCGGCCAGCGCCGCCGCCTGCTGCAGTACCTGGCGAAGAAGGACATCACGCGCTTCCGTGCGCTGGTCGAGCGCCTGGGCATCCGCCGCGGCGCGGCGGGCGCCAAGTAAGACGCCACAGAGGGAGCGGTTCCCACCGGGGGCCGCTCCCTTTGCCATACGCACCGGACCTCCGCCCCGCCGCGAGGTGGACGGAAGCTTTGTAGTCTGGTGCCATATCGCAAAACGCGAATGCGGTAGGAGCGCCATCTGGCCGCCGGTCCTCGGTAGTGGCCCCCGGATGATCCATGGAGAACATGGTCCGCACTCCGGGTGCTTCGATCGAAGACCGGCCCGTACCGGCGCTCCACCGAAGACGGTCCCCTGCCACACGGGCAGCGGACACATACGAGGAGATATTCCTGGTGGAGAACGAGACCCACTACGCCGAGGCCGTGATCGACAACGGTTCCTTCGGCACCCGCACCATCCGCTTCGAGACGGGCCGCCTGGCCAAGCAGGCCGCCGGCTCCGCCGTGGCGTACCTGGACGACGACACCATGGTGCTGTCGGCCACCTCCGCTTCCAAGACGCCGAAGGACCAGCTGGACTTCTTCCCGCTGACCGTCGACGTCGAGGAGCGGATGTACGCGGCCGGGAAGATCCCCGGCTCCTTCTTCCGCCGTGAGGGCCGCCCCTCCGAGGACGCGATCCTCACCTGCCGTCTGATCGACCGGCCGCTGCGCCCCTCCTTCAAGAAGGGCCTGCGCAACGAGATCCAGATCGTCGAGACGGTCATGGCGCTCAACCCCGACCACCTCTACGACGTGGTCGCCATCAACGCCGCCTCCTGCTCCACGCAGCTCGCCGGCCTGCCCTTCTCGGGCCCCGTCGGCGGCACCCGGGTCGCCCTGATCAACGGCCAGTGGGTGGCGTTCCCGACCCACACCGAGCTGGAGAACGCGGTCTTCGACATGGTCGTGGCCGGCCGTGTCCTCCCGGACGGCGACGTCGCGATCATGATGGTCGAGGCCGAGGCCACCGAGAAGACCATCCAGCTGGTCAAGGACGGCGCGGAGGCCCCGACCGAAGAGGTCGTCGCCGCCGGTCTCGAGGCCGCCAAGCCCTTCATCAAGGTCCTGTGCAAGGCGCAGTCGGACCTCGCCGCCAAGGCCGCCAAGCCCGTCGGCGAGTTCCCGGTCTTCCTCGACTACCAGGACGACGTCCTGGAGGCGCTCACCGCCGCGGTCAAGGACGAGCTCTCCCAGGCGCTGACCATCGCCGGCAAGCAGGACCGCGAGGCCGAGCTGGACCGCGTCAAGGCCGTCGCCGCCGAGAAGCTGCTCCCGCAGTTCGAGGGCCGCGAGAAGGAGATCTCCGCCGCGTACCGTTCGCTGACCAAGAGCCTGGTCCGCGAGCGCGTCATCAAGGAGAAGAAGCGCATCGACGGCCGCGGCGTCACGGACATCCGTACGCTCGCCGCCGAGGTCGAGGCCATCCCGCGGGTGCACGGCTCCGCGCTGTTCGAGCGTGGCGAGACCCAGATCCTGGGCGTGACCACCCTCAACATGCTCCGCATGGAGCAGCAGCTGGACACCCTTTCCCCGGTGACCCGCAAGCGCTACATGCACAACTACAACTTCCCGCCGTACTCCGTCGGTGAGACCGGCCGCGTCGGCGCCCCCAAGCGCCGCGAGATCGGCCACGGCGCGCTCGCCGAGCGCGCCATCGTGCCGGTGCTGCCGACCCGCGAGGAGTTCCCCTACGCGATCCGCCAGGTCTCCGAGGCGCTGGGCTCCAACGGCTCGACGTCCATGGGCTCGGTCTGCGCCTCGACCATGTCGCTGCTGAACGCCGGTGTGCCCCTCAAGGCCCCGGTCGCCGGTATCGCCATGGGCCTGATCTCCCAGGAGATCGACGGCCAGACCCACTACGTCGCCCTCACCGACATCCTCGGTGCGGAGGACGCCTTCGGTGACATGGACTTCAAGGTCGCCGGCACGAAGACCTTCGTGACCGCCCTCCAGCTGGACACCAAGCTGGACGGCATCCCGGCCTCCGTCCTGGCCGCCGCGCTCAAGCAGGCCCGCGACGCCCGTCTGCACATCCTCGATGTGATGAACGAGGCGATCGACGTTCCGGACGAGATGTCCCCGAACGCCCCGCGGATCATCACCGTCAAGATCCCGGTGGACAAGATCGGTGAGGTCATCGGCCCCAAGGGCAAGATGATCAACCAGATCCAGGAGGACACCGGCGCCGACATCACGATCGAGGACGACGGCACGATCTACATCGGTGCCGCCGACGGCCCGGCCGCCGAGGCCGCCCGCGCCACGATCAACGGCATCGCCAACCCGACCATGCCGGAGGTCGGCGAGCGCTACCTGGGCACGGTCGTCAAGACCACCACCTTCGGTGCGTTCGTCTCCCTGCTCCCGGGCAAGGACGGCCTGCTGCACATCTCGCAGATCCGCAAGCTCGCCGGTGGCAAGCGCGTGGAGAACGTCGAGGACGTGCTCGCGGTCGGCGCCAAGGTCCAGGTCGAGATCGCCGAGATCGACCAGCGCGGCAAGCTCTCCCTGATCCCCGTGATCGAGGAAGAGGATGCGGCCGCGGACACGAAGGACGACGCCGCCAAGTGACGTCCCGTACGCACACGACGACGGCCCGCACCTCCACGGAGGGGCGGGCCGTCGCCCGTACCCAAACGCTTCTCAAGGGCACCGCGGGCGCCGGTACGGTCCGCCGGACCACCCTCCCCGGCGGTCTGCGCGTCGTCACCGAGACACTGCCGACGGTCCGCTCCGTCACCTTCGGGATCTGGGCGAACGTCGGCTCCCGCGACGAGACCCCGACCCTGAACGGCGCCACGCACTACCTGGAGCACCTGCTCTTCAAGGGCACCGAGCGGCGCAGCGCACTGGACATCTCCGCGGCCGTCGACGCGGTCGGCGGCGAGATGAACGCCTTCACCGCGAAGGAATACACCTGCTACTACGCGCGGGTGCTGGACACCGATCTGCCGCTCGCCATCGACGTGGTGTGCGACATGCTCACCGGTTCGCTGGTGGAGGCCGAGGACGTGGACGCCGAGCGCGGCGTCATCCTCGAAGAGATCGCGATGACCGAGGACGACCCGGGCGACTGCGTGCACGACCTGTTCGCGCACACCATGCTCGGCGACACCCCGCTCGGCCGCCCCGTCCTGGGCACCGTCGACACCGTCAACGCCCTCACCCCCGAGCGCATCCGCCGCTTCTACAAGAAGCACTACGACCCCACCCACCTCGTCGTCACGGCCGCCGGCAACATCGACCACGCCAAGGTCGTCCGCCTGGTGCGCCGCGCCTTCGAGCAGGCCGGGGCCCTGGACCGGACGGACGCCGTCCCGATGGCGCCGCGCTCCGGCAGCCGCGCCATCCGCACCGCCGGCCGTGTCGAACTGCTCAACCGCAAGACCGAGCAGGCCCATGTGATCCTCGGGATGCCCGGCATGGCGCGCAACGACGACCGGCGCTGGGCGATGGGCGTGCTGAACACCGCCCTGGGCGGCGGGATGAGCTCCCGCCTCTTCCAGGAGGTCCGCGAGAAGCGCGGCCTGGCCTACAGCGTGTACTCGTACACCTCGGGCTTCGCCGACTGCGGGCTGTTCGGCGTCTACGCCGGCTGCCGCCCCAGCCAGGTGCACGACGTCCTCAAGATCTGCCGCGACGAACTCGACCAGGTGGCGTCCCACGGCCTCACCGACGACGAGATCCGCCGCGCGATCGGCCAGCTGCGCGGCTCCACCGTCCTCGGTCTGGAGGACACCGGCGCGCTGATGCACCGCCTCGGCAAGAGTGAGCTGTGCTGGGGCGAGCAGATGTCGGTCGACGAGATGCTCTCCCGGATCGCGACGGTCACCCCGGACGAGGTGCGCGAGGTGGCCCGGGACATCCTGGGCACCCGGCCCTCGCTGTCCGTCATCGGCCCCCTGAAGGAGCGGCAGGCGGCCCGGCTGGACGACGTCGTCGCCTAGGCGGCGCCGCGGACACCACCAAGAGGCCGCGACACCACAAGAGAAAGACGGGAAACGATGAGCAAGCTGCGCGTGGCCGTACTGGGAGCCCAGGGACGCATCGGCTCCGAGGCCGTACGGGCCGTCGAGGCCGCCGAGGACATGGAGCTGGTCGCCGGGCTCGGCCGGGGCGACAAGCTGGAGACGCTGGTCGAGGCCGGCGCCCAGGTCGTGGTCGAGCTGACCAACCCCGGCGCGGTGATGGGCAACCTCGACTTCTGTGTCCGTCACGGCATCCACGCGGTGGTCGGGACGACCGGATGGACCGATGAGCGCCTCGCGCAGCTGCGCACCTCGCTCGCCGCCTCCCCCGGGGCGGGCGTGCTGATCGCCCCGAACTTCTCCATCGGTGCGGTGCTGACCATGCAGTTCGCCCAGCAGGCGGCCCGCTTCTTCGAGTCGGTCGAGGTCGTCGAGCTGCACCACCCGAAGAAGGCGGACGCCCCCTCCGGCACCGCGGCCCGCACCGCCCAGCTGATCGCCGCGGCACGGCAGGAGGCCGGCTGCGCACCGCAGCCGGATGCCACCAGCACCGCGCTGGACGGCGCCCGCGGCGCGGACGTGGACGGCGTCCCCGTGCACTCCGTACGGCTGCGCGGTCTGCTGGCCCACCAGGAGGTGCTGTTCGGCGGCGAGGGCGAGACCCTCACCATCCGCCATGACTCCCTCCACCACAGCAGCTTCATGCCGGGCATCCTGCTCGGTGTGCGCCGGGTGGTGAACACTCCGGGCCTGACCGTCGGCCTGGAAAACTTCCTCGACCTGGGCTGACGGCATGGGCGGAAAGATCACCTACTTCTTCCTCGCCACCGTGCTGGTCCTGGTGTTCGGCGTGGTGGCGCTGGAGGGCGTACTCCTCCTGCTGACCGGCGAGCCGGCTGCCATGGGCATGGGAGCGGTGGCCTTCCTGCTGCCGTGCGTCGGCGGCTGGTTCCTCTGGCACAACACCCGCTTCGCCCGCGACGCCCACCGGCTGGCGCGGGTGCTGGAGGCCGAGGGCGGGCTGCCCGCCGACGAGTTGGCGCGGACCCCCGGCGGCCGGATCGACCGGGATGCGGCCGACGCGGTCTTCGCCCGGCGACAGGCCGAGACGGAGGAGGCGCCGGGCGACTGGCGTACGTGGTTCCGGCTCGCGGTCGCCTACCACGACGCCCGGGACACCCCGCGCGCCCGTAAGGCGATGCAGCGCGCCATCGCCCTGCACGACGGCAAGCCCGTCCGGACCGCCTGAGCCGTCCCGCGGACCGGGGCGGACGGGCCCCGGCCCGGGGGGCGGACGGCCCCGGGCTCAGTCGCGGTGCTCCGCCGCCCATGCCTCCAGGACGTCCGCGGCCCGCTCGAAGGCCTCCGGACGCGACAGGAAGTCGCCGTTGTGGTCCGTGACCAGGGTCCGCAACCTCTCACCGCCGGTCCGCTCGATGACCAGGGCCTGGCCCTGGACCGTCCGCGGCAGCCCCAGCCACCGCACCGGCTGCTGACGGGTGCGCACGGAGGCGACGGCGCTCCACGGCTCGGTCACCGTACGCAGCAGATTCACCTGCCGCAGACCCTGCGCGCTGACCCACAGACCGACGCGCAGCAGCCGTAGCGCGAGGGCGATCATCAGCGCCCCCACCAGCGCACAGACCGCGGCGCCGGGCAGCGAGCCGGCCATCGCGATGATCATCGCGGAGAGCAGGACGAACGAGGCGAGCAGCAGAAGCACCGCCGCCGCCCCTACACGCCACGGTCCGGGGCGGTAGGGACGGCGCCAGTGGCCGGGCTCGTCATGCGGGAGTGCGGCGGCATCCACGGCACCGGGATCGAGATCGAGGTCGCGGTCGGCCGTCAGGAAGGGCAGGGGCACGGCTGGTCCTCACTCATGGGCACGCTGACGGAAGCTGTGACCGGTGAGGCTATCGGGACCGGCGGGGTGGAACCACTTCGTGGCACACGCCGCCCGTCCGATCAGCGATGTGCCTCGGACTGATGGACCCGGCTCGGCCCGGAACTGTCCTGCTGCAGGGCGGGAACGCCGAACAGCAGGGCGCCGACCAGGCCGCCCACGACTGTCAGCGTGATGAGAGACTGGCCGAGGAGCTGCGCGCGCGAAGCGCGCTGACGCGGCGGGGGAGTGACATTGCTGCGGAACCGGTCTGCCTCGGCAACGAAGGCGAACGGGACGGGCTCTCGCCGGCGGAACATGAGCGGGCTCTCCTAGGAACCTCGAAGTGGGCACTGTCACAGGGTTAGACGTCTGAGCCGTCCGTTTGGTGCCCGTTATCAGGGACTTCTGTGAAAAATATCAACCGCCGCTCCCCGTGCTGCTATAACGCGCCCGATTTGCGGCTAACGCGGCATCATGTCCACTTCCCCGGGCTGTCAGTGGCGGGCCGTAGGCTGGTCGCGCACGAAACGATTGGAAGGAACCGCCGGTGTCCCAGACCCCCGCCCAGAGCACTGAGAGCTCCGACAGTGCAGCCGTCAGCTTCCGGAGCGAGGTGACGGTCGAGCTGGTCAAGCACAGCGCCGCGGACAGCGATGTGCTGTGGGCGGCCCGTGTCTCCACGGCCGGCGAGCAGTCCCTCGAGGAACTCCAGAAGGACCCGGAGCGCTCCAAGGGCTTGATCAACTTCCTGATGCGGGACCGGCACGGCAGCCCCTTCGAGCACAACTCCATGACGTTCTTCATCAGCGCGCCGATCTTCGTCTTCCGCGAGTTCATGCGGCACCGCGTCGGCTGGTCGTACAACGAGGAGTCCGGCCGCTACCGCCGGCTGGAGCCGGTTTTCTACGTCCCCGGCGAGTCGCGCAAGCTCGTCCAGCAGGGCCGCCCCGGCAAGTACGAGTTCGTCGACGGCACCCAGGAGCAGCACGAGCTCACCGGCCGCGTCATGGAGGACTCCTACCGCCAGGCGTACGAGGCCTATCAGGAGATGCTTGCCGCCGGTGTCGCCCGCGAGGTCGCCCGCGCGGTGCTCCCCGTCGGCCTGTTCTCCTCCATGTACGCGACGTGCAATGCCCGCTCCCTGATGCACTTCCTCGGTCTGCGCACGCAGCACGAGCAGGCGAAGGTGCCGTCCTTCCCGCAGCGCGAGATCGAAATGGTCGGCGAGCAGATGGAGGCCCAGTGGGCCAAGCTCATGCCGCTCACGTACGGCGCATTCAATGCGAATGGCCGGATCGCTCCGTAAGGCCGCAGGTTGCGGGCCGGATCCCGGAGCGCACGGGACGGTCCGGCGAAGTGTCCGGATTGCGACACTTTGAGAAGTTCATCTACGCTGAACAGACGGACCCGGCACTGCTTGAACCCCCGAGCAGGCAGTGCCGGTGTCCACATCCCTGCTCCCCAGAGGCGCATCCCGCGGTGAGCTACGAGTAGCGTGGGACCCATGGCTCCGACTTCCACACCGCAGACCCCCTTCGGGCGGGTGCTGACCGCCATGGTCACGCCGTTCACGGCGGATGGCGCTCTCGACCTCGACGGCGCGCAGCGGCTCGCCGCCCATCTGGTGGACGCCGGCAATGACGGCCTCGTCGTCAACGGCACCACCGGAGAGTCCCCGACCACCAGCGATGCGGAAAAAGCGCAGCTGGTACGGGCCGTGGTCGATGCGGTCGGCGATCGTGCCTTTGTCGTTGCCGGAGCCGGCACCAACGACACCCACCACAGCCTCGAGCTGGCCCGTGCCGCCCAGGACGCCGGCGCCCACGGCCTGCTCGCGGTGACGCCGTATTACAGCAAGCCCCCGCAGGAGGGCCTGCTCCGCCACTTCACGGCCATCGCGGACGCCACCGAGCTCCCGGTGATGCTCTACGACATCCCCGGCCGCAGCGGTGTCCCGATCAACACCGAGACCATCGTCCGGCTCGCCGAGCACCCCAGAATCGTCGCCAACAAGGACGCCAAGGGCGACCTCGGCCGAGCCAGCTGGGCCATCGCGCGCTCCGGTCTGGCCTGGTACAGCGGCGACGACATGCTCAACCTCCCGCTGCTCTCGGTCGGCGCCGTCGGTTTTGTCTCCGTGGTCGGCCATATCGTCACCCCCGAGCTGCGCGCCCTCCTGGACGCCCACCTCAACGGTGACGTCACCAAGGCCACCGAGATCCACCAGAAGCTGCTGCCCGTCTTCACCGGCATGTTCCGCACCCAGGGCGTCATCACGACCAAGGCCGCGCTCGGCCGCCAGGGTCTGCCCGCGGGTCCGCTGCGGCTGCCGCTCGTGGAGCTCTCCCCGGAGGAGACCGAGCAGCTGACGCGCGATCTCGCCGCCGGCGGGGTACAGCTCTGATCACAGACTTCATAACTGAATACGGACCAACAATCGCCCTACAGCAAGTGCACGAATGTCATGCGCGCCACGTGCCCTCGACGGCAGCGTGGCGCGTGTGGTGAGGAGAGTCTTTTGAGTCATCCGCATCCTGAGCTCGGCGCCCCGCCGAAGCTTCCCAAGGGTGGCCTGCGCGTCACCCCCCTCGGCGGCCTGGGTGAAATCGGCCGCAACATGACGGTCTTCGAGTACGACGGCCGGCTGCTGATCGTCGACTGCGGAGTGCTCTTCCCCGAGGAGGAGCAGCCCGGAATCGACCTGATCCTTCCGGACTTCACGTCGATCAGGGACCGTCTCGACGACATCGACGGCATCGTGCTCACGCACGGCCACGAGGACCACATCGGTGGCGTCCCCTACCTCCTGCGCGAGAAGCCGGACATCCCGCTCATCGGCTCCAAGCTGACCCTCGCCCTCATCGAGGCGAAGCTCCAGGAGCACCGCATCCGCCCCTACACCCTTGAGGTGAAGGAGGGGCACACCGAGAAGATCGGCTCGTTCGACTGCGAGTTCGTCGCGGTCAACCACTCGATCCCCGACGCCCTGGCCGTCGCCATCCGCACCCCCGCGGGCATGGCCGTGCACACCGGCGACTTCAAGATGGACCAGCTCCCGCTGGACCGCCGTCTGACCGACCTCCCCGCCTTCGCGCGGCTCGGCGAGGAAGGCATCGACCTTCTCCTCTCCGACTCCACGAACGCCGAGGTCCCGGGCTTCGTCCCACCCGAGCGGGACATCTCCAACGTCCTGCGCACGGTGTTCGCCAATGCCCAGAAGCGCATCATCGTCGCCAGCTTCGCCAGCCATGTGCACCGCATCCAGCAGATCCTCGACGCGGCCCATGAGTACGGTCGCCGGGTCGCCTTCGTCGGCCGCTCGATGGTCCGCAACATGGGCATCGCCCGCGAGCTGGGCTACCTGAAGGTCCCCGCCGGCCTGGTCGTCGACGTCAAGACGCTGGACGACCTCCCCGACGACGAGGTCGTGCTGGTCTGCACCGGCTCCCAGGGCGAGCCGATGGCCGCCCTCTCCCGGATGGCCAACCGTGACCACCAGATCAGGATCGTCCAGGGTGACACCGTGATCCTGGCCTCGTCCCTGATCCCGGGCAACGAGAACGCGGTCTACCGCGTGATCAACGGCCTGACCCGCTGGGGCGCGGACGTGGTCCACAAGGGCAACGCCAAGGTCCATGTCTCGGGCCACGCCTCGGCCGGCGAGCTGCTGTACTTCTACAACATCTGCAAGCCGAAGAACCTCATGCCGGTGCACGGCGAATGGCGCCACCTCCGGGCCAACGCCGAGCTGGGCGCACTGACGGGCGTACCGAAGGACCGGATCGTCATCGCCGAGGACGGCGTGGTGGTCGACCTGGTCGACGGCGTCGCCAAGATCGTCGGCAAGGTCCAGGCCGGCTATGTCTACGTCGACGGCCTCTCGGTCGGCGATGTCACCGAGGCCCATCTCAAGGACCGCCGCATCCTCGGCGACGAGGGCATCATCTCGGTCTATGTGGTCGTGGACAGCACCACCGGCAAGATCGTCGGCGGCCCGGACATCCACGCCCGTGGCTCGGGCATCGACGACGCGGCCTTCTCCGGCGTGGTCCCCAAGATCGACGAGGCCCTGGCCAAGTCGGCGCAGGACGGCATCACCGAGCCTCACCAGCTCCAGCAGCTGGTCCGCCGCACGGTCGGCAAGTGGGTGTCGGACAACTACCGCCGTCGCCCGATGATCCTTCCCGTGGTCGTCGAGGTCTGACGCACAGAGCCGTACGAACGTACGCAAGTAGGAGCGGGGCGCCCGGATTTGCATCCAGGCGCCCCGCTCCAGTACGTTTACGGCTCCGCCTGAACGGGAAGCGCCGCACGCTGTGCGTACGGAGCACCCCGAGACACAGGACGGAATTCCGGCCCAGAGCAATCTGATAAAGTCGGATCAGCCGAAAGGCAACCCCCTCCGATGGGAAATCGGAACGAATTCGAACCGGAAACGGAACGGAATCGGATCTGGTAAGGTCGGAACCGCGAAGAAGCTGAAAGGCCGAAACGCACCGGAAAATCAGAACCGCAAGGATCTGATAGAGTCGGAAACGCAAGACCGAAGGGAAGCGCCCGGAGAGCCTGGTGAAACAGGCGCAAAGGAAGCGTCCGTTCCTTGAGAACTCAACAGCGTGCCAAAAGTCAACGCCAGATATGTTGATACCCCGTCGACCGGAAACATCCGGGAGATGAGGTTCCTTTGAAAGTCCTACCAGCCATGTGCCGGTAGGCAATACACAGCGAGGACGCTGTGAACCGTGAGGACTATTCCTCCGAACGGTTCCGCTCAACGCGAGTGTCACCCGATTACGGGTAAACATTCACGGAGAGTTTGATCCTGGCTCAGGACGAACGCTGGCGGCGTGCTTAACACATGCAAGTCGAACGATGAACCGGCTTCGGCCGGGGATTAGTGGCGAACGGGTGAGTAACACGTGGGCAATCTGCCCTTCACTCTGGGACAAGCCCTGGAAACGGGGTCTAATACCGGATACGACACACGACCGCATGGTCTGTGTGTGGAAAGCTCCGGCGGTGAAGGATGAGCCCGCGGCCTATCAGCTTGTTGGTGGGGTGATGGCCTACCAAGGCGACGACGGGTAGCCGGCCTGAGAGGGCGACCGGCCACACTGGGACTGAGACACGGCCCAGACTCCTACGGGAGGCAGCAGTGGGGAATATTGCACAATGGGCGAAAGCCTGATGCAGCGACGCCGCGTGAGGGATGACGGCCTTCGGGTTGTAAACCTCTTTCAGCAGGGAAGAAGCGAGAGTGACGGTACCTGCAGAAGAAGCGCCGGCTAACTACGTGCCAGCAGCCGCGGTAATACGTAGGGCGCAAGCGTTGTCCGGAATTATTGGGCGTAAAGAGCTCGTAGGCGGCTTGTCGCGTCGGATGTGAAAGCCCGGGGCTTAACCCCGGGTCTGCATTCGATACGGGCAGGCTAGAGTTCGGTAGGGGAGATCGGAATTCCTGGTGTAGCGGTGAAATGCGCAGATATCAGGAGGAACACCGGTGGCGAAGGCGGATCTCTGGGCCGATACTGACGCTGAGGAGCGAAAGCGTGGGGAGCGAACAGGATTAGATACCCTGGTAGTCCACGCCGTAAACGTTGGGAACTAGGTGTGGGCGACATTCCACGTCGTCCGTGCCGCAGCTAACGCATTAAGTTCCCCGCCTGGGGAGTACGGCCGCAAGGCTAAAACTCAAAGGAATTGACGGGGGCCCGCACAAGCAGCGGAGCATGTGGCTTAATTCGACGCAACGCGAAGAACCTTACCAAGGCTTGACATACACCGGAAAACCCTGGAGACAGGGTCCCCCTTGTGGTCGGTGTACAGGTGGTGCATGGCTGTCGTCAGCTCGTGTCGTGAGATGTTGGGTTAAGTCCCGCAACGAGCGCAACCCTTGTTCTGTGTTGCCAGCATGCCCTTCGGGGTGATGGGGACTCACAGGAGACTGCCGGGGTCAACTCGGAGGAAGGTGGGGACGACGTCAAGTCATCATGCCCCTTATGTCTTGGGCTGCACACGTGCTACAATGGCCGGTACAATGAGCTGCGATACCGCGAGGTGGAGCGAATCTCAAAAAGCCGGTCTCAGTTCGGATTGGGGTCTGCAACTCGACCCCATGAAGTCGGAGTTGCTAGTAATCGCAGATCAGCATTGCTGCGGTGAATACGTTCCCGGGCCTTGTACACACCGCCCGTCACGTCACGAAAGTCGGTAACACCCGAAGCCGGTGGCCCAACCCCTTGTGGGAGGGAATCGTCGAAGGTGGGACTGGCGATTGGGACGAAGTCGTAACAAGGTAGCCGTACCGGAAGGTGCGGCTGGATCACCTCCTTTCTAAGGAGCACTTCTCACCAGTTTCGGCTGGTCAGAGGCCAGTACATCAGCGAATGTCTGATGCTGGTTGCTCATGGGTGGAACGTTGACTATTCGGCGCACTTGATTGGTTGTCACTAGTACTGCTTCGGCGTGGAACGTGGGGACGGGTCGGGTGGGCCGGGCACGTTGTTGGGTATCTGAGGGTGCGGACTTGAGTCTGGACCTTCGCGATGCCGGCCCCAGTGAACTCAGCCTTCGGGTTGGGGTGGTGGGTGGCTGGTCGTTGCTTGAGAACTGCACAGTGGACGCGAGCATCTGTGGCCAAGTTTTTAAGGGCGCACGGTGGATGCCTTGGCACCAGGAACCGATGAAGGACGTGGGAGGCCGCGATAGGCCCCGGGGAGCTGTCAACCGAGCTTTGATCCGGGGGTGTCCGAATGGGGAAACCCGGCAGTCGTCATGGGCTGTCACCCGCTGCTGAACACATAGGCAGTGTGGAGGGAACGCGGGGAAGTGAAACATCTCAGTACCCGCAGGAAGAGAAAACAACCGTGATTCCGGGAGTAGTGGCGAGCGAAACTGGATGAGGCCAAACCAGTCACGTGTGATACCCGGCAGGGGTTGCGTGGCTGGGGTTGTGGGATCTCTTTTCTGCAGTCTGCCGGCTGTGGGACGAGTCAGAAACCGTTGGTGTAGGCGAAGGACATGCGAAAGGTCCGGCGTAGAGGGTAAGACCCCCGTAGCTGAAACATTAACGGCTCGTTTAAGAGACACCCAAGTAGCACGGGGCCCGAGAAATCCCGTGTGAATCTGGCGGGACCACCCGTTAAGCCTAAATATTCCCTGGTGACCGATAGCGGATAGTACCGTGAGGGAATGGTGAAAAGTACCGCGGGAGCGGAGTGAAATAGTACCTGAAACCGTGTGCCTACAAGCCGTGGGAGCGTCGCACAAGGACTTGTTCCTTGTGTCGTGACTGCGTGCCTTTTGAAGAATGAGCCTGCGAGTTTGCGGTATGTTGCGAGGTTAACCCGTGTGGGGAAGCCGTAGCGAAAGCGAGTCCGAAGAGGGCGTTGAGTAGCGTGCCCAAGACCCGAAGCGGAGTGATCTAGCCATGGGCAGGTTGAAGCGGAGGTAAGACTTCGTGGAGGACCGAACCCACCAGGGTTGAAAACCTGGGGGATGACCTGTGGTTAGGGGTGAAAGGCCAATCAAACTCCGTGATAGCTGGTTCTCCCCGAAATGCATTTAGGTGCAGCGTCGTGTGTTTCTTGCCGGAGGTAGAGCACTGGATAGGCGATGGGCCCTACCGGGTTACTGACCTTAGCCAAACTCCGAATGCCGGTAAGTGAGAGCGCGGCAGTGAGACTGTGGGGGATAAGCTCCATGGTCGAGAGGGAAACAGCCCAGAGCATCGACTAAGGCCCCTAAGCGTGTGCTAAGTGGGAAAGGATGTGGAGTCGCAGAGACAACCAGGAGGTTGGCTTAGAAGCAGCCACCCTTGAAAGAGTGCGTAATAGCTCACTGGTCAAGTGATTCCGCGCCGACAATGTAGCGGGGCTCAAGTACACCGCCGAAGTCGTGTCATTCATACAACAGCCCTAACGGGTGTGTGGATGGGTAGGGGAGCGTCGTGTGCCGGGTGAAGCAGCACCGGAAGGTAGTTGTGGACGGTTCACGAGTGAGAATGCAGGCATGAGTAGCGATACAAGAGTGGGAAACTCTTGCGCCGATTGACTAAGGGTTCCTGGGTCAAGCTGATCTGCCCAGGGTAAGTCGGGACCTAAGGCGAGGCCGACAGGCGTAGTCGATGGACAACCGGTTGATATTCCGGTACCCGCTTTGAAGCGCCAAACATCGAGCCCATTAATGCTAAGGCCGTGAAGCCGCCCTGATCTCTTCGGAGTTGAGGGGAGTGGTGGAGCCGCTGACCCAAGGTGGTAGTAGGTGAGTGATGGGGTGACGCAGGAAGGTAGTCCAGCCCGGGCGGTGGTTGTCCCGGGGTAAGGGTGTAGGGCGCTGTCCAGGTAAATCCGGACAGTACGTAGCCTGAGACCTGATGCCGAGCCGATTGTGGTGAAGTGGATGATCCTATGCTGTCGAGAAAAGCCTCTAGCGAGTTTCATGGCGGCCCGTACCCTAAACCGACTCAGGTGGTCAGGTAGAGAATACCGAGGCGTTCGGGTGAACTATGGTTAAGGAACTCGGCAAAATGCCCCCGTAACTTCGGGAGAAGGGGGGCCATTTCTGGTGATGAGACTTGCTCTCTGAGCTGGGGGTGGCCGCAGAGACCAGCGAGAAGCGACTGTTTACTAAAAACACAGGTCCGTGCGAAGCCGTAAGGCGATGTATACGGACTGACGCCTGCCCGGTGCTGGAACGTTAAGGGGACCGGTTAGTCGACCTTCGGGTTGGCGAAGCTGAGAACTTAAGCGCCAGTAAACGGCGGTGGTAACTATAACCATCCTAAGGTAGCGAAATTCCTTGTCGGGTAAGTTCCGACCTGCACGAATGGCGTAACGACTTCTCGACTGTCTCAACCATAGGCCCGGTGAAATTGCATTACGAGTAAAGATGCTCGTTTCGCGCAGCAGGACGGAAAGACCCCGGGACCTTTACTATAGCTTGATATTGGTGTTCGGTTCGGCTTGTGTAGGATAGGTGGGAGACTGTGAAGCGGCCACGCCAGTGGTTGTGGAGTCATTGTTGAAATACCACTCTGGTCGTGCTGGATGTCTAACCTGGGTCCGTGATCCGGATCAGGGACAGTGTCTGGTGGGTAGTTTAACTGGGGCGGTTGCCTCCTAAAGGGTAACGGAGGCGCCCAAAGGTTCCCTCAGCCTGGTTGGCAATCAGGTGTTGAGTGTAAGTGCACAAGGGAGCTTGACTGTGAGACTGACGGGTCGAGCAGGTACGAAAGTAGGGACTAGTGATCCGGCGGTGGCTTGTGGAAGCGCCGTCGCTCAACGGATAAAAGGTACCCCGGGGATAACAGGCTGATCTTCCCCAAGAGTCCATATCGACGGGATGGTTTGGCACCTCGATGTCGGCTCGTCGCATCCTGGGGCTGGAGTCGGTCCCAAGGGTTGGGCTGTTCGCCCATTAAAGCGGTACGCGAGCTGGGTTTAGAACGTCGTGAGACAGTTCGGTCCCTATCCGCTGTGCGCGTAGGAGTCTTGAGAAGGGCTGTCCCTAGTACGAGAGGACCGGGACGGACGAACCTCTGGTGTGCCAGTTGTCCTGCCAAGGGCATGGCTGGTTGGCTACGTTCGGAAAGGATAACCGCTGAAAGCATCTAAGCGGGAAGCCTGCTTCGAGATGAGG